>CAYFJO010000266.1:0-14999 GCA_964343305.1 uncultured Pirellulaceae bacterium
CGCGAATTACGCACGTTAGAAGTCATTGCTAAAAACTTGGGTAATGACAAGGTCGTAAGACTTCGGGCGAATCGAATTCAGATGTCCCGAACTCTTACGAGTCCGGCTACAAAGATGCAGGAATAAGAAATGAATGAACAATCGTTTTTCAACGCCCGGCGGAAATTTCTCGCGCGAACGGCAACCGGACTCGGCGCGATCGCGACCGCTTCGTTGCTTGAGCCAAACCTACTCGAAGGTGCCCAAGGCAAATCCGAGCCGATGGGCGCGCTTAAAGGCGGCCATTTCCCAGGCAAAGCGAAACGCGTCATCTACTTGTTCCAATCCGGCGGCCCGTCACATTTGGATTTGTTCGATTCCAAGCCGCGGCTGGTCGAAGAGAACGGCAAGGACCTGCCACCGTCGATCAAGGGCGAGCAACGCGTGACGTTGATGACCCGCGGACAAAAACGATTTCCATGTTTCGGCTCGCCGTTCAAGTTCGCTCAGCACGGCAAGTCGGGCCAATGGTTCAGCGAAGTTTTGCCACATATGGCCGAGACGGCCGACGAATGGGCGTTTATCAAATCAATCCAAAGCGAGCCGATCAATCATGATCCGGCGATGACGTTTTTGCAGACCGGCCGGCAAATTCCGGGTCGGCCCGCGATGGGTTCGTGGCTGCACTACGGTTTGGGCACTGAGTGCGCGGACCTGCCCGCATTCATCGTGATGACATCCGGCGTCACGCAACAACCGCTGCTCAGCCGCTACTGGCACAACGGATTCTTGCCGGCACAATACCAAGGCGTGCAATTCCAATCGACCGGTGATCCCGTGCTTTTCCTGTCAAACCCAACCGGCATCGATCACGGCACGCGAGGCCGCATCCTCGGCGCGGTCAACAAGCTGAACAAACTGAAACACAAACAAGTCGGCGATCCTGAGATCGAAGCCCGCATCGATGCGTTTCAACTCGCGTACAAAATGCAAACGTCGGTGCCTGAGTTGGTCGACTTCTCGGACGAGCCCAAGCACATCCTCGACATGTACGGCCCCGAAGTTCAAAAGCAGGGCACGTTCGCGTATCAATGTTTGCTCGCCCGACGATTGTCCGAGCGCGGTGTGCGATTCGTCCAGTTGTTCCACGCCGGCTGGGACCAACACGGCGGCCTCAAAGGTGGCATCGAGCGACAAACCAAAGCGTCCGATCAACCGACCGCCGCGCTGATCAAAGACCTCAAGCAACGCGGCTTGCTCGACGAAACGCTGATCGTCTGGGGCGGCGAATTCGGCCGCACGGCTTATACGCAGGGTTCCAACGGGCGAGATCACCATCCGCGAAGTTACACGATCGGCTTGGCCGGCGGCGGAATCAAAGGCGGCGTGAGTTACGGCTCGACGGACGAATACGGCTACAACATCGCCGAGAACGTCGTCTACATCCGCGACCTGCATGCAACGCTGCTGCATTGTCTAGGGATTGACCACAAGCGGTTTACGCATAAGCTGCAAGGGCTTGACGCCAAATTAACTGGCGTTGTACCGGCACGCGTCGTTCACGAAGTGCTGGCATAACCGCATTCGTTTCTTGAGGAATCAACAGGAGTTCATGTGAAACCCAGCCTGATGCGGGCAAAGTCGGAAGAGATCTTCGGGGTTTGATTGGGAATGAAGTCATCGTGCCGAATCCACTTGAGCAACACGGATCACCTTCCATTGAATTCCATCTCATGGGGCGCATGGATTTCGGCCAGTGCGTTGGGTTGCAACAACGCCTCGCCTATGAAATTGGTGGGCGGGACGACGGGCAGATCAATGTGTTGTTTTGCGAACACGCCAGTTTGATTACGATCGGCCGTAGCGGTTCGCGCGGTAACGTTCGACTTTCCAACGACCAACTCACGCGCCGTCGCCTTGAAACGCGGTGGGTCAATCGAGGTGGCGGATGTGTGTTGCACGGACCCGGGCAGCTTGCCATTTATCCAATCGTGCCACTGCGGTGGCATCGCTGGACGGTCGGCGATTACTTGCGGAAGATCAACGGTGCGATGGTAGCGACGTTGGAGCAATTGAAGATTCCGGCCGAGACGCCAGCGGGACAATTTGGGGTTTGGGGACGCAATGGTTGCCTGGCCGCGGTTGGCGTCGCTGTGCGAAACTGGGTAACGTCGGGCGGGATCTTTCTCAACGTGCATCCAGCGATGACGGATTTTGGTTATGTTGATGTTGCTCGGCCGGCTGATTTGCAGGACCATAAGACGACCATGAGTTGCCTGGTAGCCGAACGGAGAAGGCCGGTTAAAATGAGTGAAGCAAGGGCCTTTTTGGTGGAGCGGTTCGCGGAAGCTTTTGATTGCGATCGCTATCACATTCACACCGGCCATCCTTCGATGAAGAAAGAAACTCAAATCGCGTGAATCACCTGTCTGCAACCGCTCAACTGCCGATCGTTGACGCCGGCCAGCCGCCGCGCCGATTACCCCGTTGGCTCAAGCGCGAAGTTCCTAAAGGCAATGCGAATCATTTCACGTCCACGTTGTTGGAAGAGTTGCGTTTAGACACGGTCTGCGAAAATGCCAAGTGCCCCAATCGCATGGAGTGTTATTCGCAGAAAACGGCGACGTTCATGATTTTGGGCAATGTTTGCACGCGGCCGTGTGGCTTTTGTGCCGTTTCGCGAGGCAAGCCGGAACCGCTTGAGGACGACGAGCCGGAACGATTGGCCGAGGCTAGTTTTCGCTTGGGATTGAAACACGTTGTGATTACATCGGTGACACGTGACGATTTGCCGGACGGCGGAGCCGAGCATTACTACCGCTGCATCCAGGCGATCCGCGCACGAACGGCGGCTACGATCGAAGTCCTGACGCCCGATTTCATTCACAATCGACCGATGCTGGATCGAGTTGTGCAGGCCGCGCCGGAAGTTTTCAACCACAACACGGAAACCGTGCCGCGGTTGTATGGAAAAGTGCGAGGGCCAAAGGTGGACTATCGATGGACGTTGGAGCTGCTGAGGCGCGTCAAACAGTTGAATCCAAGGATCAAGACGAAAAGTGGTTTGATGCTGGGAATCGGAGAAACGTACGAAGAAGTTTTTGAAGTGCTGGCCGACTTGTTGGAATCGGGTTGCGATTTCCTGACCCTTGGCCAGTATTTACAGCCGGGCTCGCAATACTTGCCCGTCACTCGATTTCTCACGCCAGACGAATTCCAAACGCTGGGTCGCGCGGCCAAGTTGATGGGCTTCAAAAAGGTGGCCAGCGGCCCGTTTGTGCGCAGCAGTTATCACGCGCGTGACATGGCCGAGTCGTTATAACCCGCTTTGACCAATTTCGGCCGGGAATATCTTGCCGCGATTCGGGATCAATTCCACATGGCAGAGCAACCACCACAGGTTTGCGACATCATCCTGCCGGACCTCGGATTGCCTAACACCCCTATCTTCGCCAGCATTTGGTTTCGCCAAGACGGCGAACAAGTTGTGGAGGGAGAGCGAATTCTGGAGATCGTCGCCGGAAACGCCGTCATCGATCTCCCAGCGCCCGCCAACGGCGTCTTGATTGAGCAACTGATTGAAGAAGAGGACCTATTGGAAATTGGACAATTGTTGGGACGGATTTCTTGTTCGCGGAATGAGCCAAAATAGTGAGTTCGTTGCAGGCTGTCTTCCAATTGTGCGATCGCTCACGTAAGAAGATCGCGGCAGAATCTAACCAACAGAAGGTAGCGGTTTTTTGTTTGTGACAATACAATGATGCGATCGAGTTAATCGAAGTTCAGACGTTTTGCATTTTTGTAAGGAGATCGAGAGATGAAGAAATGGATGTTGAGTTCCACATTGTTGGCACTGTTAGCCATTACTGCTGTTGGATGTGGTGGCGGTGATGGTGATGGTGGTGGCGGTGATGACGGAGGCGGCGGTGACGACACTTCCTTGAACACCGGTCACGAAGGCCATAACCATGGCGTCAGTTTTGACAAGTACTGTGGTGCGTGCGGACACGGACTGGACGCCAAAATCGAGCTGTGCAACTTGTGTGAAGACGGCGATGCGGCGTGTGCCAAGTGCAGTTTTCACGAAGGATCCGAGTTGTGCTGCAAACTTGAAGAGACGTTCGAAGTTGGTACATTCCTGTGTGGCAAATGCGGTCAAGTAGCGGGCGGCGAATTGTGCTGCAAGGCGGATGCCGAGGAATGTGAAAAGTGCCACTTGCACAAGGGATCGCCATTATGTTGCAAAGTCGCGGCGGCGGAGCCGAAAGAGAGTGGCGATGCCGAAGATTCCAAGGATTCGTCAGGCCTCGAGGCGAACACGAACGACGATCCAGAGAACAAGGCCTCAGACCCGGAAACTAACACGAATGATGATCCAGAAAACAAAGGTGCGGACCTTGAGGCGAACTCTGCAGACGATTCTGATTCGCCCGGGGATGCGGAAGCTGACTCATCAGAAGATGCAGACGGCTCGGAAGACAGCGCCAACTAGTTGTAACGCACCTTGATCAAGTCAAGTGTGTGAATGAAAGGATCGAGTCCCGTGGCAGGAGGTTCCTGTCACGGGACTTTTTCTATTGGCATCGCTGTGGAAGAACCAACTTCAAAATCGAACACACCAATGTCCTGGCTGACGCGTTTTGTCTTGAAGCCAATCAACGAGACGATTGCGCAACAACGGGAGTATCTCGACTCGAATCCGGCTGGCGTCGCGCGTTTGCGGGCGTTGATCGTGATGCTAGTGGCGGCGGTTGCTTTGACGATGCGTGATAGTGCGTATGCGCCGACGTTTGACAGCATCGTGACATACTGCGGCGTGTTGGAAGATGACAACCCCGTCGGTTGGCGCGGTTGGCTCGCCGATCTAGCGACACCCCAGAATCACCGTCTCGCTCATCTCGCATTCTGGGCCGTTTGGCAGTTCCTGACTTATGTCGCGCTTCCCGCGCTGGTGGTCAAGCTGGTGTTGCGCGAACGATTGACGGAATATGGGTTGAAGTTTCGCGGACTTGCCAGCGGCTGGTGGATTTATCTGGGGATGTATCTTGTCATGGCTCCCTTGATTTTGCTTGCTTCCACCACGGCCTCGTTTCAACATACGTATCCGTTTTTCAAACCGGGGTATGGATTTCAGATCGATTCGGCGTATTGGCCGCGTTTCTGGATCTGGCAATGTTTCTATGCGATGCAGTTTGTTTCGCTGGAATTCTTTTTTCGCGGCTTCATGTTGCACGGCACGAAATATCACTTAGGGCCGTATTGTATTTTGGCCATGGTGATCCCGTATTGCATGATCCATTATGGCAAACCACTGCCGGAGACGTGTGGAGCGATCATCGCGGGATTGGTGCTGGGCTTCATGAGTTTGAAGACTCGATCGATTTGGCTCGGCGCAGCGATTCACATTGCCGTGGCGCTGACGATGGATTTAGCCGCAATTTCTCAACTTCGCTAAGAGCACGGGAGAGACGTCGCGTTGGTGTGTTGCACACACCCTACTTCCAAGGAAAATCTTGGCCGGTGATCACTTCGAACGCTTCGATGTACTTTTCCCGGGTTCGCAGGACGATTTCGTCGGGTAGCTCCGGTGGGTCGCTGTCTTTGTCCCAGTCAGTCGTTTCCAAATAGTCGCGGACGAATTGTTTGTCGAACGAAGGTTGGCTCTTGCCGGGCTCGTATTGGTCCGCGGGCCAAAAGCGGGAACTGTCTGGTGTCAAGACTTCGTCGATCAAAATCAATTCGCCGTCGTGCCATCCCCATTCGAATTTTGTGTCGGCGATGATGATTCCGTTTTCGAGTGCCCGCTCGGCGCCGCGCTGATAGATGTCCATGCTTCGTTGACGCAACTCTTCCGATGTTTCCTGGCCTACGATTTCGACCATTCGCTCGAACGAGATGTTTACATCATGACCTTCGTCTTCTTTGGTGGCAGGCGTGAAAATCGGCTCATCAAGTTTCGAGCTGTTCAGCAAACCATCCGGCAGTTTGATGCCACAAACCGATCCGTCCTGCTGGTACTCTTTCCAGCCGGATCCGCAAAGGTATCCTCGGACAACGCATTCAATCGGCACAACTTCGCACTTCTTGACGACCATGCTGCGGCCGACCAGATCTTCGAGTTCCAAACCAACCGGAATCGACCCTTCTTCAACATCCAGCGACTTCAGATGGTTGGGCACGTCAAACACACTAAACCAATGGGCACTCAGTTGCGTCAACACGCGACCTTTGTCAGGAATCTCGTTGGGCAGCACCCAGTCGAAAGCGCTGATTCGATCGCTCGTGACCAGCAGCAATTCCTTGCCTAAGTCGTAAATGTCCCGAACTTTTCCTTGTCGTACCATCGTGGCGGTCATTTGAAAAATCCTCTCGCAAAAAGGGGTTCACTGTACGTCGTGGCGAGTATATCAAACGCCACGTTCATCGGGTATCGGCCCACCTTCCGAAGTCTTCCTCGAGTTCGGAAGTTTGAACTAGAATCGAGACTTCCGAGGTTGAAGAAGACTTCGGAATTCAGCCGACACGCGACACCTCGGATACGCGCATCCAGTTGAATCGAGTACACTCGTAAGCTAGACTCGTCGAGAGTGCAAATCCCGTCTAATTCGCGGCGTTTTCGTTGTTTAACCGGTTTGAAGGAATTCCATTGCATGGGACAGATTCGTTTCATCGCACCGCGCCGCGATCGTGTTTCCGATGAGGCGATCCAACGCGCCTACATGGCCGGAATGGAGCAGATCCCGTGGCATTGCCGCACCGGTTGGTCGGGCAACGAAATCGTGATTGAGCGGAACATTGACGAATCGGGCTGTCTGTTTGTCACTTGGGATGTCGAGGGGCACGGAACGCTGATCTTGTCGACCACGAGTTTGATGCAGCGGGAACAACCGTACAATTTGCCACTGGAACTGGCACGCGGCACGATCAACCGGATTCGCAACCAGTTGGCCATTTGGCAACCGCAAGGATTCACCGCGTCCGAATCGTTGGAACACGAGTTACAAGCGGCGACGGAGCAATTCATTGCTGCCGCCACCTCCCAGGACGAACCGGTCAATTGTGCGGATCGATCCGAGGTCGCGATGAAGCACGCGGTCAACGCGATTAAACAGCTCGGTGGGACATTTGCAAATCAAGTTCTTTCGATCCGACACCAGCAGACGCAAAAACTCCCCACCTTGATGGCTGGTTCACTGGACAGCGGCCCGTTGACAGAAACCCAGTCACAACAGTTCCAGACTGCGTTCAACATGGCTGCCTTGCAAATGAATTGGCACGACATCGAGTTGAACGAGGGCGAACATGATTGGGCGGAAACCGACCAACAAGTCGAATGGGCACGCAAGAGCGGATTGAAAGTTTGCGCGGGACCCCTGCTACGATTTACTCAACGTAACTTGCCCGATTGGATTTATTTGTGGGATGACGATTTCGAATCGGTGCGGCAATATGCGTTGAGCTACGTGGAAGAAGTCGTCAAGCGTTACCGGGGCAGCGTGCATATCTGGCATTGTGCCGCGGGAATGAACCTGCCGGGCGCCATCAAGTTGCCGGAGGAATACAAGCTCAAATTGACCGTGGACGCGATTCAAACGGTCATCCAGGCAGACACCCGCGCTCCGGTCATCGTTAGTTTCGACCAACCTTGGGCCGAGTACCTCGCATCGCAGGATCTTGATCTGTCGCCGTTGCATTTCGCCGACGCGTTGGTGCGGGCCGATTTAGGTGTCGCGGGCATTGGGCTGGAAATCAATTTGGGCTATTGGCCCAACGGAACCCTGCCGCGCGATGCGTTGGAGATCAACCGGCTGATCGATCATTGGGGCCACCTTGGGCTGCCACTGTTGATCTTTCTGACCGTGCCCAGCAGCGATGAGACAGACGCACACGCACGACGACAAGCGAACGTTGTCTCCAACACCTTTCCCGGCGGCGTGTCCTTGGAGTCGCAGCAGGAAACTGTCCGAGACATCTTGCCACTATTGCTGTCCAAACAGAGCGTACACGCCGTTGTGTGGAATCAAATGTGCGATGACCAGCCTCACGACTTCCCTCACGGCGGGATGTTCGACGCCGAAAAAAATGCCAAGCCCGCGCTGCAAATGATCTCTCAAGTGCGGCAGAAACATCTTTCGTAGGAAATGACGAAATACCCAAATACCCAATGACGAAGGAATGTCGAAATCCGAATGACGAATAGAATTGGCTGGCCATTCGTCATTTGGTCATTCGGCCCTTTTTTCGTCATTGGGTATTTCGTCATTCCTCATTTAATTCCGCATGTCAAACTGGTTCGCAAATCTACACGAATGGACAGTCGGACTGGCTCGGCGTCAGCAAATCGGGGCACTGCCGATTACGATCGCACTGTCGTGTGTCATCGGAATCTTGGGAGGACTGGGGTCCGTTGTGTTTCTGGAATTGATTCATGCTGTCCGCCACATTTCTGTCGATCAAGTGTTCCCTTGGACCAACGGCTGGCTCGCGGTCGTTCTGTGTTTGGTACCCGCCATCGGGTTGCTCGTGGTTGCGTTTCTGACGCGCGTGTTTGCACCGGAAGCCCAAGGACACGGTGTGCCCGAAGTCATCATGGCCGTTGCTCGCAACGATGGCGTCATTCGGCCGCGCGTATCTTTGATAAAAATCCTGGCCAGCGGTTTGACGATCGGCTCGGGCGGTTCTGTGGGGCGCGAAGGCCCCATTGTTCAAATTGGCGCGTCCATCGGTAGCGCGTGCGGGCAAATCTTCAAGCTGCCTCCCCAACACTTGAAAGTCCTCGTTGCGGCAGGCGGAGCGGCGGGGATCAGTGCCACGTTCAACGCCCCGCTGGCCGGAGTGATTTTTGCAAGCGAAGTGATATTGGGGAATTTCGCCGTCGAGAGCCTGACGCCCATCGTCATTGCCAGTGTGCTGGCCGCCGTCGTGCAGATCCACCTTGGCGAACACGGACTGAGTCCCGCGTTCGAAGATTTGGGTTACGAGTATCTCGGTGCATGGGAACAACTCCCGTCACAGATCGTGCTGGGATTGCTTTGCGGTGTCGCGGCGGTGTATTTCATTAAATTGCTGTACGCAACCGAAGATATTTCACAAAAGCTCATTCGGTCATGGTGGCTGCGAGCCATCCTGTGTGGGACGATTCTTGGTGTTTCTGGATTGGTCTATCCCAGCACGCCACCTGAACCGCGATCGGCACCGGACGTTCAAGAAGAAAGAGAAATGCCGCCCCTGTTCGGCGTGGGTTATCCCGTTGTTGAGCACGCCATTGGCATGACGACATCCGAGGGAGAAGACGCCGGCTCCAATGGACCGAAACTCGACCGACCTGCGATGTGGCGACAACTTCTGTGGCTGCTGCCTTTGGTGTTTCTGAAACCGATCATGACCAGCCTGACATTGGGCGGCGGCGGTAGCGGTGGGATCTTTGCGCCGTCTCTGTTTCTCGGCGCGACATTGGGTGGATGCTTTGGATTGGCTTACAATTTGATGTTCCCCGGAGCCAACGTCGAACCAGGGATTTATGCCATCGTCGGAATGGGAGCGGTCGTTGCCGGGACGACGCATGGGGTGTTGAGTGCGATCCTGATCGTTTACGAAATGACGGGAGACTACAAAATCATTCTGCCCATCATGATTGCCGCGGGACTTTCCAGTGTGGTGGCTCGCTTCATTGATCCAGAAAGTATCTATCACAAGAAGTTAAGCCGTCGCGGGATCTCGTTGTCCCGCGGGCATCACGCTCATCGGTTGGAGCACGTCAAGGTTCAGGACGTCATGATTCGCCGATTTCCGACGGTCCGAGTCACCGACGATTTGAATCAAATCGTGGCCATTGCCCGCGCCAACGCCACGTTCGACAGCTTGCCGGTCGTGAATGACCAGGGACAGTTTGTCGGCATCATACGCCCCGAGGACTTGCACCGCGTGCTGGACACGGACATCAAGGCGAATCTGGTCTTTGCCGAAGACATCACGTTTCAAACCGCCGTCTCCGTATTGCCGGATGAGAATCTGCTGGAAGCGATGAGCGATTTCGGTACGATCGACGTCGAGACGTTACCGGTCGAAGTTGGCAAAGGTGAATCGCGTCGATTGGTAGGGCTGTTGCTTCGATCGGATGTCATGCAGCGGTACCGCAAGGAAATGCTGCAGCCGTTGTAGCTGGAATTCTTGATTTTTGCTGGTGCGCCAGCCAAACTAGGTGCATCAAATCCCGTAGCACAAGCGGGGACGCTTGCCTTACGATTACCATTGATGGAGCCCCAAGATGCACACCGCCCTGCGTTCAGTTTTTTGTAGTTGCTTTACGTTGTTGCTTTTCAACTCGCTGCCAACCCAAGCCCAAGATTCGATTGACGACGGCTTTCATATTCAAGGCGAGTACATTGGCTACGCCCGAATTGGCGGACGCGGTCGACGCTACACGGGTCTGCAAGTCGTCGCACGAGGCGCAGGCAAGTTCGACGCCGTCCTTTATCGAGGCGGATTGCCCGGTGCAGGTTGGGATCGCGAGACAAAAAGCAAGTTGAGCGGACAACGCGACGAACAAGGCGTCACGCTCGTGGGCGGCGATGTTACCCTACAACTCGCATCGGACGGCTCGCAATGGCGCGCGGTCGTGCAGCGCAACGGCGCGCCGATCGGCACGTTGCGCAAGATCTTTCGCATCAGTCCCACGATGGGCGCATCGCCAGCCCGCGGAGCCGTGGTATTGTTCGGTGGCGGCGACCCAGAGCATCTCGAAAACGCAACGGCCACCGCAGACGGGTTGATCAATGTCTTGCAATCGAGAGGCGGCTTCTGGACAAAAGACCCCGTGGGCGATTTTCGTTTGCACGGAGAGTTTCGCACACCTTACGAACCGGCCAAGAGCGGCCAAGGTCGTGGTAACAGCGGGTTCTACTTGCAAAGGCGATACGAAGTCCAAGTGCTCGATTCGTTTGGTTTGGAAGGCGTACACAACGAATGCGGCGGGCTTTACAAGCAGAAGGCACCCGATGTGAATATGGCGCTGCCGCCGCTGTCTTGGCAGACTTACGACATTTTCTTCACCGCCGCCCGGTTCGACGACAAAGGCAACAAAACGGCCAACGCCCGGATCACCGTTCTGCACAATGGAGTCAGGATTCACGACAACTACGAGATCACCAACAAGACAGGCGCCGGCCGCCCGGAAGGCCCCGATCCACTTCCCATTCTCTGGCAAAACCACAGCAATCCGGTCCACTATCGCAACATCTGGATTGTCCATGATCCGGCTTCGATGTCAGACGATGCATGCTGTAAAAGGCGAATGCGAAATCGGGGCAGGTTCCGCTTATTCAGACGACGATCGTAATCCGCGGCCGGTGGGAAATGTCCGTAGCTGCAAAGTGCCAGCTTGCACATAAACAAGCTGGCAACTTGTGGCTACGAGCGGAATTCGGCCGCTTCTGCATTGATCCAATCGGCCGGAATGGATACGATTCCACCGCACTACGCCTGGCCAGTATTCCTTCTCTTCATAGGTGGCGACGTGAAAAGACTCTTCCGCTACGCATTCATCGTGCTGGTCGTTCTGTTGGTGATCGGGTCGATCGCTCTGCTTGTTGCCTATCGCGCTACACAGCACGAACCAGAATTCTATGTGCTGGCGTTGGACATCGAACCCGAACAACAGGCGATCGCCGTGGAAGAACTCGAGAGAAATGTGCTCGACCTGCGGAATGAAGTTCGGCAAGAGGGACGTTGGGAAGCGAGCTTTACGGACGATCAGATCAATGGTTGGCTGGCTAACGAACTGCCCAAGGAACTTCCCAGAAATCTACCGGCCAACGTGACCGATCCGCGAGTTTCGTTTGCCGCGGACCTGGCACAAGTCGCATTTCGTTTACGGACGGAACGTTTCGCGTCCGTGATTTCGTTGGGAGTCTCCGCCCAGTTGGGCAACCAGCCAAACGAAGTTGCTGTCCGAATCCGGAGCTTAAGAGCAGGGGCACTGCCATTGCCGACCGTCGAGGATTGGAAACAGAAAATCGAACAAAAGGCAATCAAATCCGGCATTCCGTTCAAGTGGGAAACGATCGACGGCGACCACGTGGCCATCGTGAATTTGCCCCAACACAACGAACAGTTTCCCGGACGTCGCTTGTTACTGGATACGATTCAGGTGCGCGAAGGCGAAGTCTATTTTGCGGGCCGCACGGAATCGCCCGAAGGCAGCGATGGCAAAAATGAGGTCCTTCAAACCGCGGACGTGTTGCGTGCTTTTAGCGATGCGATCCAACGCTGAGGGTCGTTCGAGGATCGCTCCAGCACGACCTCGCAAGCTAGCCGCCGGCCGAACAGCGTGATGCAAATCTGCTCATCGTTCTCGCTGTTCAACGCGTAACCCCCCCAATCCCATCTTGTTACTGTGCCACGATCGTTGGAAACAGGGCCTTCATACGTCAGGTAATCCATGCGGTGGTCCGGCAATTGCTCGGCCGGGATTGTGCTTCCGATTTTCGGCACCTCTTCCAGCGCCCAAGTGCGTAAGGATTCCCCCGCTTCGAGCATCAGATCCCAATGCGATGCACGCGGGTAATCTGGCGGAGTCTGATGATCGAGAATGACGAATCGCGACATGAAAACGATTGTAACGCGGCGCGAATCACTGCGTAACCGTTGTCATTTTTTGTCGCTCTTCGGCATCAGGCTCGCGCAGACTGTTGACGCGGACCAAGAAGATCGCCTCTCCGGCGGCAACTCCGGTAGTCTGGACAATGAACGACATCGATTCGCCGGCCCGCATCTCCGCGATCGGATTGAGCTGCCAATGCCGGCCCATGTCGTGTTCCATCTTCAACGTGATCTGGCGCCCTGCCCGAGACGCGACGTCAGTGATCTTCATTTCCGCGGTCACGACGATCCGAATCTCGACATCTCGGTCCGAGACGTTTCGTCCGTTCGTCACGGTGACGATGTAGCGGCCCATGCCACCGACACGAATGGGATTGGTGGGATTGGCAACGGAAATCGTCATGTCTCCGACCGGTGGCTGCTGATCGGGTTGTTGATCGGGCTGTTGATCGCCATTGGGGGCTTCAACATTGGCTGCGGCCGTGATCTTCGTTTGCATCGTGGCGTTGTCCGCGACACCTTCCGCCGTCGTGACGGTGGCGGCGACTTGCGCCGCGGCATCTTCACGAAGACATTCACAGTACACGTCGATCACCTGTCCCGATTGCCCGGGCTGCAGCGTTTTCATCAATTTGTCCCAGAACAATTCGCCGTTTTCCCAGTCGTGCGTGTCCGTCGCGTTTTTCGGAAACTGCGATGGCGGGAACGAGAAGTTGACTTTGACTTTGGTCAGTGCGACATTCCCGGTGTTTGTCACTCGCACCGTGTAGTGGGCCAAGTCACCGACTTTTTGCTCGGCTGGACCGTCGACTCGGATTTGAATTTGCGGCCGGTCGACGGGCTGGGGAGCCGCGACGTTAACGCACTTTTTGGACTGTGCCGTATGGCCACCTTCCGCCTGAATGTCGAGAGTGTGGCAAAGCACACCAGGGCCAACAACTCGGAATTTGATCGCGACCTGCGCGGATTTACCCGGGTCGATGGGAGCATCCAATGTCTTCTTAATCGGACTTTCCACGCCATCCACGTGTTTGAGGCCAGCTCCGAATTGGTCGATCAGCGTCACGCCCGTCAGCGGTTGATCGCCTTGATTAGTAATTTCGACGCGAAACTCGATTTCGTCACCGACTTTGGCATCCGTTGGACCAGTCACCGTAAGGCCGAGGGCAGGCTGGATGACCGCGGTTTCCGCACAGTGGCTGGCCGTGACGCCTTCTCCTGTGCCGTTGACACAATATTGTTGTGTGCCGCGCGCCGTGCATCGACAGGTGACTTGAATTGCCTGCGATGTTTTTGGCGGAATCGAATCGAATCGCCATTCGCGGCGATCGCCAAACGCGGCTCCAGCGGGCTGACTGCTGAGAACGTCCAGACCGGCAGACGGCGTGTCGGTGATGACGACGTTGCGTGCGGGCATGTCGCCTGGATTGGTGATGACGACTTGATAAACGACTGTCGCATCGATTCCCGCCTGGCTTGGTCCGGCAACTTGGATCGCCAGTCCCGGCGCGGACCAGGTGACGGTCGTCCAGCCTTGCCCAACAACGAGGCCCGCCACATCGCCGGGCCCCGTCGCGGGTCGAATGATCTGCATGCGGACTTGTGTCGAACCGAATTGAGTCGCCTTCGGGGCGATCTGAACTGCGGCTCGCCCCAGGCTGTCGGTGGTCGCTTCGGCGACGGTGCCACCCGTCGGTGCGAATCCGGCCGCTGTGTCTGTGCCCACGATCTCGTAGCGAACGGTCCAACCGGCCAACGGTGTGCTGGTGGATGCTTGAGTGACGACCGTTTCCAAAGTGTGCTCTTGTCCAGCCGGAATCACGGCGGTCGGCGGAAAACGCCATTGCGCATCGAGCCAGTGGATGGTTACGGTTTGACGGCGGCGGTCCCAAGCTTCGACATCGGGCGCTTGGACCGAAACCGAACTGGTGCCGGCGGTCGCCGAAGTGATCGAGACCCATGCTTGACCTCTTTGAATCCAAGCATCGTCATTTGGTGTGTCGGTGCCGCGAGTGATGTGTTGTGAGCTGGAAGAGGTTCGGCTGGTCGCGAAATCGTTACTTAGTTTGTCTGTCGATTTGTGAAACCAACCGTGGTTGAACCAGCGTCGATGGTTGCCCACCTCGACGAAGTTGCCGACGCTTTCTTGGCCGAGCACCCACTCGATCGCTTGCCCTGGTACAAGCTGTCCGCCTTCGCCGGCGACGCCCGCGGTCAGGATCACTTCACTTCCGACGGGCGCGACGACTCGAGCCGGCGCGACAACCAACGTGCCAGACGAGCGTCGTTGAAACAAATCGAGTAGCGAATATTTGGGCCAAATCGTCGACCTCGGTGCTTGAGCGGGCGGAGTGGCGGGAGCGGCGAACGGTGTGGGTGCCGCGGGAACGGGGCAAGGCGGCGGTGTCGGTCCGGCGGTA
>CAYFJO010000267.1:0-9324 GCA_964343305.1 uncultured Pirellulaceae bacterium
CTGAACAGCCGTCGCCTGCCGGCTCGGCGTTAAACGAAGTTGCTGAAGTTATTTCCTGGACGATCATGAGCCGCGAACGGATGAGGCAATCCGTCTTACTGAAAATCGATCAAAACCGGTGACCTTCTTGTGGACCGTGTTTGGTCAGCGTCAAGATTTCCGGTCCTTTTTCGGTCATCAGAATTGTGTGCTCGAATTGGGCCGATGGGCGGCCATCTTTCGTTCGCACCGTCCAACCGTCGTGTGGGTCCGGAAGCGACTCTTTGCGACCGCCGTTGATCATCGGTTCAATCGTGAAGCAAATCCCCGGCTCCAAGCGCTGCCGGCGAGATGCGGGAGTCGCGACGTGTGGAATGTTAGGCTTCTGGTGAAAGCGTCGTCCGACACCGTGTCCAACGTATTTTTCGACAACGCCAAAGCCATACTTCTTGGCCTCGGGCACAATCGCGTCACCAATGGCGCTAATCGGCGACCCCGGCTGGAGTGCGTTGATCGCCAGAAAAAGACTGTCGAAAGCGCACTGAGTCACCGCACAAAACTCGTCCGATGTTTCGCCAATGATAAACGTCTCGCTGCTGTCGCCATGCCAGCCTTCGACAATGGTGGTTAAGTCGATGTTCACGATGTCGCCCGGACGTAATTCATACGAGCCCGGAATTCCATGGCAGATGACGTCATTGACGCTCGTGCAGCAACTCTTGGGGAACGGTCGCTTTTCGCCCGGATAACCGAATGCCGCTGGCCGATGCCCGTGATCTCGTGAGTATTCATGAACGATGCGATCGATTTCGCCCGTGGTCGTTCCCGCAACGACGTTCGGCCGAATAAAGTCCATCAATTGGGCATTGAATTGGCACGCGCGCCGCATCAACTGCCGCTCAGCCTCTCGCAATCGGAGTTTATTGTATCGTCGCCGAAAGAGCATTGGCCAACATCCTGGGGGCAACCTAAACCAACGAGTTTAACAACACCGAGAACGGCTGTGTATGCCACACACAAGAGATTTGGAGATTTAAGAATCTACACAAATAACCCCGCTTCGCACGATGTCAAATGCTTGCTTGTTATTTCCGAGTTAAGACACAGAATTCAAACATTGGAAGTCATCGCCCTCGAAGACGCACGCACAAAGAACGACAGCCGGATCATTGAAACACCGAGCTTTCAAAGAACAGAATTTTGTCCGAGTTTTGACCACACGGGGCCGAGTCATCAACGAGATTCTCGCAACTTCTCCTTCAGCTTGAGCGGAAATGACCGAGCACAGACCACGTTGTGCCGGTCGCTCTGTCAAAAAGTGTGGCCGCATTCAGCCGCGTCCGGCAATTTCCATAGAGAACGGAATCACGCGTGTGATTTTGCTCTTGTTCAGCGGGGACGAGTCGTTCGTCTCCCTCAACTCTTGTATGGCCATTCTCGAAAAGGAGAATCTGATGTCTTATTCAATTGACAAAAGCAACGTAACGAAGTCGTTAGCGCTGGCGGTGTTGTGCATGTTTTCCGCGCTGTTCGCTCAAACAGCAACGGCAGGAACAATTTCCTTCAGGCACATGTACGTGCACGATGACGAAGAAGGCGGCGTAGGCGACTGGAATGTGACCGCGAACATAAGCCCCGGCCAGAACTCACTGCACCTGATTGCGAACGAAGAAGCCGGTACGGACGAGTCGATCGATATCAACCGCGACACTATTTTCGACAAGTATCCAGTGACCGTGACGATCAAGGTCGAGGAGCACGACGGGGGCATTGGAGCTGAATGGCAGCCTGTGGGCACCAAAAGCAAAACGATCAATGGCCCCGGAAACTATGAAATCCGCGTGACCAACAACGAAGGAGATGTCAGCATCTACTTTGACGTCACGAACACCGGCTCCCAGAGTCAATCGCTCACAGAAAAGAAGAAGATTCCCTACCTTCACACGGTCAGTATCAAGCTGGAGTCCGGCGGCACGTTTCGTGCCCAGGCGAACAACTTTGGAAGTAACTGGAAGAAGGTTGTCGTGGAGTTTCGACGGAACGGCAAGTATGTAACGGCGGCCGTCGCCAAGAGCGCGTACAAGCACAAGAGTTCCAAATACTGGACGCTGAACTTCGAGACGCCCAAGAAGCTTATGACGGGCGAAAAGTATTCGGCACGCCTCTTCGTTTGGTCCCCGGCCTATGGCCCCAGTAACTCAAAGACCGTCCGCGTGGTGAAGATCCCCTACCTTCACACGATCGATGCCACGCTGAAGCCCGGCATGGAGTTTCAGGCCAGTGCGTCCAGATTCGGTAGTGACTGGACGAAGGTTGGTGTGGAGTTTCGATTGAACGGCAAGTACGTTACCGCGGCCATTGCCACGGGGGCGAACAGAAGGAACCGGACGTCCAAGTTGTCGACGTTGACCTTCGTGACGCCGATGAAGCTCAAGACGGCCACATATTCGGTGCGTCTCTTTGTGTGGTCATCGGCTTATGGAAGCAGCAAGTCAAAAGCCGTCAAGGTGGTGTCGCGCGGCCTGATCGGTTCGAAGACTCCGATCTCGATTCCTTCGAAGCGGCGTGTCTCACCGATTCGCTAGTGAACCCGGATTGGTTCGCTGACCGAATCAAAGGCATGCACATCAGACACTTCAAGCCGGGACGCGGGGCCGATCTGGGACCGCGCCCGGCTGTCTTTTTTGACTCCAACTGTGCTGGTCCACGGCGTGACGGTGGGGGCTTTTCGAAAAAGAATTGCGGCGAGGTTGACAGAAGAGACTCAATTCTCGGTCGTGCTGTTAACCGAACGGATGCACATGTGTGGGCAACCGCTTTCGAGAATCTAACGCGGGAGGCTCTATCGACGCCACTGCTTGAAGTGATCGGCCAGTTGCCGGTCGAGATCGGGGATACGGCGTCTTAGCCGGTCGCTCAGTTTGCCCGGCGGCACGGCGTTTTCGATGTCGTCGAAATATCGCACCAACTCATCGTGCGCCGCCGCGGGGCCGTGAAGCATGAAGTGAACCCAAGCCCATGACTTGCGATATTCGGACGAGCCCATTTTTTCCAAGCTTTCGATTTTTTCCAGCGTTTCGATCTTTGGCGTGATGCCGAAGAATAATTCGCGTTTGAGCACTTTTAGATGCGGGTTGTCATAGGCTCGTTTGTCCGGTGGCACCTCGAAGTACTCGGCCAATCCCTCGTCCAGCCAAAGCGGCACGTACGTCAACACCGCGTGAAGCAACGCGTGAGTGCTCTCATGGCGTACGTCGATTTCGAAGTCCCGATTGGCGTACGCAAAGACCATGCCGGGCCCGCGTCGCTTGACGAACAAAGCTCGGCGATAAGGAATCGAAGGAAAGTACTGCTTCATGTAGTTTTGGTAGGTCGATTTTTTCGAGAACAAAAAGAGGTGCACGGCCTCGCGCGATTCTTCGATGCCCAGGGTTCGCATCAAATCGCGTTGCAGCGCCGCCATTTGTGCGACCAGGGTACGATGGCCTTGCAATGAAAAGTCGGCGTGGAAAAAGAATGGCCCCGCTTGCCGTTCGTCCGGCCAACGATTCGCCGCGCGGATTTGCCATGCGCACATGCAAACAACAAGGCAGATCGCCGCAACGACCCTCTTGTTGAGAAGGCATTCTGACCAACGTAATGTCATGATGGTTTCGTGGCGTGATAAGCCACACAATTTCGTGCTGATTCGCACGGGGGACGTGATGGCAGAAGAGAAGAGGGTGGGAGTATAGTGGCCGCCGCAAATTGGTCAACGTGGTTTTTGTTCCACACGCGTTGCTAGCGGGCTTGTGGGCAAAAATTCACCAGCCCGTGCATTTGCCACAGTCAGTTGAATAAACCGGCGAATACGGCAAATCCAGTAGCAATAACTCAACGAATCCGATAACATATCAATAAACTTTGATGTTGTGGTGCTTATAATGTCAGTCCCACCTAAACCTACCCACCACCCACGCTCCGGTCCGCTGCTAGTGATAATCAAACTCTATCTAAGGTCGAGCATGAAGATTCGTTTCATCTTGTCTGCTGTTGTCGGTCTCATCGCAATCCACGGTCAATCGTTGTCCGCTGGCGAATTCTTGCCGCCGGATCGTTCCATCGCCCAAGCCGTGGACCATTACATCGATGAAGAGCTGTCAGAACGAGGCGTTTCGCCCGCGGAGCAAACGAACGACGCCAATTTGATTCGCCGCACAACCTTGGATCTGGCGGGTCGTATCCCGACCTTGGCGGAGACGCACGCCTACATCAACTCGACCGATGAGAACAAGCGTGAGCAATTGATTGACCGGTTGCTTGCTGCTCCCGACTTTGTTCGGCAACAGGTGAATGAGTTCAACACGCTGCTGATGTTTGGCAGCGGCCGCGATCTGCGCAACTATTTGACCAAAGCGTTCACCGAGAACCGCTCGTGGGACAAGATGTTTCGCGAAATGCTGACCGGCGACCAAAACGACGAACAGCAACGTGAGGCGACTCAGTTTGTGCGTGCGCGTGCCAAGGATCTCGACAATTTGGCGAATCAGGCCAGCGTGACTTTTTTTGGCATCAACGTCAGTTGCGCCCAGTGTCATGACCATCCGCTGGTCGGGGAGTGGACGCAGGATCACTTTTACGGGATGAAATCGTTTTTCAGTCGCACGTTTGAAAACGGCGACTTCATCGGCGAACGGGACTATGGCGTGGTGAAGTACGAGACGACGGGCGGCGAGGAACGAACCGCGCGATTGATGTTCCTTTCCGGGACGGTCGTTGATGAGCCCGAATCGACAGAACCAAATGGCGACGAACAGAAGCAAGAAAAGAAACGCCTCGAAGAACTGAAGAAGAAAAAGCAACCGCCGCCCGCGCCAAAGTTTAGCCGCCGATCGCAGTTGGTCGAAGTGGCGCTGAGGCCGAATGAAAATATCTTGTTCGCCAAGGCGATCGTCAACAGAATTTGGTATCGCTTGTACGGCTACGGAATCGTGATGCCGATTGACCAGATGCATCCCGAGAATCCGCCTTCGCATCCGCAGTTGCTCGATTGGCTGGCCGGGGATTTGATCGATCACAACTACGATTTACGACGCCTGATTCGCGGGTTGGTTGCGACGAAAGCGTACTCCCGTTCCAGTCGTTGGGCCAGCGAGGAACGCCCCAGTCGCAGCTTGTTCGCCGTGGCCAACGTCCGAACCTTGACGCCGCACCAATACGCCGCCTCTCTCAAATTTGCCAGCACGAACCCGGAGGTTTTTTCGGCCGAGATGAAACCGGACGCCGTGCAAAGCAGGATCGCCGGCATTCAAAACGCCTCAAACGGGCTTGCCAGTTTGTTTGAACAGCCGCAGGATGATTTTCAAGTCAGTGTGACCGAGGCGCTGCTGCTGAGCAATAATGATCGCATCATGAACGATCTGGTCCGGGATGCGGGCGATACGCTGGTCGGAAAGTTGAAGAACATCGAGGACAACAAAGAAGTCGCGCAGGCCGCGATTTGGAATGTTTACAGCCGAGCGCCGGAAGGCGAAGAAGTCGAAGCGTTGATGAATTATCTGGCCAGCCGCCAGGATCGCCGCAACGAAGCGATTCGGCAAGTTGTGTGGGCGCTTCTGGCCAGCAGCGAATGCCGATTTAATTACTAAACGAGGATGTCTGATGTCGAACAAGAAACGAACTTGGTGCGGTTCCGCCGAACATCTTGTCAGTCGTCGCACGTTTCTGAGTGCCGCGGCCGTGGGGGCAGTTGCCGCCGACATGACGTTGTTGAATGTTCTCAAGCAACCCGCGTTTGCCGAAGAACTCAAGCGGCAAGACAAACGCGTGATCCTGTTGTGGCTCGCGGGCGCTGCCAGCCAGCTCGAAACTTGGGACCCTAAACCCGGACATGAAAACGGCGGTCCGTTTGCCGCCATTCCGACGGTCGTTCCGGGCGTCCATATTTCTGAATTGATGCCCAAGATGGCTCGGCGAGTCGATCAAACGGCCATCATTCGTTCGTTGAACACAAAAGACGGATCGCACGGCAGTGGTGCCAAGATGATGCACCTTGGCCGCCGCGACGATCCGAACGTGACGTTTCCAGATTTAGGTGCTATCGTTGCCCGCGAAATGGGACGTCTAGACAGCCAGGTTCCCGATTACGTTTCGTTCTATACGGCCACCGAAGGCCGAGGCAACGCGGTCGGCCAATCTGGCTTTCTGGGGGCTCGATACGCACCGATGTTTTTGACGACGGAAACGAAGCCTGCCAATTTGGGTCGGCTCGAAGCGATCAGCGATTTGGATCATCAACAACGCGGCGAATTGCGAGCGTTGCTGAGCAATCGTTTTGCCGTGGGCCGCAAGTCCGACACGTTGGCCAGCCACAACGAGGCCTACGCCCGAGTGCGTGGATTGATGTCCAGCGAGAAACTGTTTGATATTTCCGATGAACCGCAAAAGCAACGTGACATGTATGGCCCGACATTGTTCGGCGAACAGGTGCTGGTCGCACGCCGGCTGATCGAAGCGGGGACGCCTTTCGTAAAAGTCTCGCGTGCGTGGTGGGACAGCCACGGACAGAACTTCGAAACGCACTTAGAACTCGTCACCGAGTTGGACCACGTCATGTCTGGATTGGTCGACGACCTCAAGAGCCGGGGCTTGTTAGAAAATACGCTCATCATCACGGTGGCCGAGTTTGGCCGCACGCCGAGGATCAATGCCAGCCTGGGGCGCGACCATTTTGCGAGTGCCTGGAGTGCTTCGCTGACGGGGTGCGGCATGAAGGGAGGGGCGGTCTATGGCCAGTCCAGTGACGATGGAAACACGGTCAAAGATGGCGAGATTGGCGCTCCCGAATTGTTCGCGACGATCTTCCAGGCACTTGGCATCGACCATCAAAAGGAATACTACCTCGGTTCGCGACCAGTGCCGTTGACGAATCCGGGAACGCAACCCGTGAACGAAATCCTTGCTTAGGGTTGACGTAGGACGGATTGCCAATCCGTCCCACAGAAGCTTTAACGTCCTCGTACAGGTGACTCATGGCGAACCCTGATCCCAACAAATTGAAAGTCAAAAGAGATTTCAGCCGGCCGGGCGTGTTGTTCAGCGTCGCTCGCATGCCGCAGTCAACTCAGTTGTTTCTCGGCAGTTCCGACGGCAACGTTTACGACTTGGACATCGAAGCCGAAAAGCTGGAACTGGGCGAATTCAAAGGCCATCGGGGCTATGTGATGGAAGTCGTGCTGGCCGGCAACTACGTCGTTTCCGGAGCGTACGACGGCCAGTTGATTTGGTGGGGCGCCCAATCGCGAGAGCAAGTGCGGTCGATCAAAGCACACAAGAAATGGGTCCGAGCCATGGACGTTTCGCCCGACGGCAAAATCGTCGCGAGCGTGTCCGACGACATGGTTTGTCGTTTGTGGGACGGCGAAAGCGGCAAGCCGATTCGTGAGTTGCGCGGCCACCAGGAAAAGACACCACATCATTTTCCGTCGATGCTGTTCTGCTGCCGGTTCTCGTCCGACGGAAAATATCTGGCGACAGGCGACAAGGTCGGTCATGTCGTCGTTTGGGAAACCGCGACTGGGAAGCAAATGACCGCGATCGAAACGCCAACCATGTATACGTGGGACCCCAAGCAGCGAATTCACTCGATCGGCGGAGTTCGTAGTCTGGCGTTTTCGCCCGACTCGCGGTTGTTAGCCATCGGTGGCATGGGACAGGTCGGCAATATCGACCATCTGGGCGCGATGGCAAGGTGGGAAATCTTCGATTGGCGCAATGGCGAACAAACCCACAAGTACGACGGCGACACCCACAAGGGACTGGTGGAGCAGATGCAGTTTGGGCCCGACGGCAAATGGCTGCTGGCCGCGGGCGGCGATCACGGCGGGTTTATCAAATTCTATGAACTGGATACTTCGAAGATCATCAAACAAGACAAGGCCCCGATGCACGTCCACGATTTCACGATGAACGAAGACCAGGATACGATTTACGCGGCAGGTCACGGAAAAATCGTTGTCTGGCAACTCACGTAAAAACCGCCCGCCAAATCCGTGGACTGGCGGGCCACTTGAAAATGAAGATTAGTTTTGGTCCGGTCTTAGCGGAAGTCGCCACCAGAACTGTTGGTGGTGCCTGCCTCCTTCTTGGGCATAAACTTTGAAATCGCCTGCTCTTTTTGAATCTGCTTGCCTTCCGCCAACGCTTTTCCTGTCGCGTCTCCCAACATGCGTTGATAGGCCACCAACAGCAACTCGTCGGACAACAGTTTTTGTGTGTGATAATATCGAATCTCAGCGAGTGACCTTAGCGGGTTGAAATCTCTGTCCTTCTGTTCAAGCAGTTGCCCAATGCGGCCTTTAACCTGGTCGGCATTCAGTGACGGCATTTCCCCAACGCGATACTCTTTGTCCGCGATTGCGACGAAAATCTGATCCAGCATCATGTCCACGGGGTCTTTCGTGACATCTTTCAAGTCGACGCGGTCGCGGTACACTTGAATGTTGTTAAGAGAATTGGTTTCGCGAATCACTCTTCCATCGCCAACGTTCATCAATCGCAATTTGACTTCGACGTTGTAGCTGGCGCTCTCCCTCCCAATTCCTTTGACTCGAACATCGAACACCGCCAACAAGTCGATGCCACGCTTACGAGCTTTGTCCATTAGTTCCTTGGCCGTTCCCTTGCCAAAGTACAGCACGCCGGGAAGGGCCCGCTCATCAACTCGCTCTTCGCCACTAGTGGTTGTGTGAAAGCCGTTGTTGCTTTTTGGAATGTTGCTGATTTGTCGCAGAAGTTCACCGTAGTATTCGCGATTCAGTCGCATATCAAGCCGCTCCAAAAAACGAGCACCAACGTCGCCTGTGTAATTTGTGCCTTTGGCTCTTTCGAAGCGCCCCTTTGGTTGGGTCTGCTTCTGTTTCTCGTAAGCGTCAATCTTCTCTTTCATGGCTCTCGGAAAAGGCACTCCGTCTGGTGTTTCGCCGATTTTCGGGAGCTTGCCGCCCCGCATATCCTTGGGTGTGGAGACCATCATTCCCATGCCCCATAACAGAGCCATCGAAGGTCGGCGAAAACCACTAACAAAATACATTTTCTGAGCGGCGGCCGCTTCATCATTTGTCAACACGTGACCGTACAAGTACTTCAATCCATCCGCGTCTCGGCCCTCACCAAAGGCGGTTTCGGCTTCGTCCAAGTAGCGTCCGGAACCAGCATTCAAAATGCTGTCGGCCGGCACCCCGGACGATTGCTCGTTGGATCCCGATGGTTTTGTACTATCCGTACTTGGGTCGGATGAGGCCGAGCCTGCTGGATCACTTCCTGCCGGATCACTTCCTGCCGGATCACTTCCTGCCGGGTCACTTC
>CAYFJO010000267.1:9424-14930 GCA_964343305.1 uncultured Pirellulaceae bacterium
CCTGCTGGGTCGCCACCTGCTGGGTCGCCACCGCCGTCGGCAGCGTTCACACCGCCATCACCATTGCCTTTCTTTGCAATTGCATCGTTGCCGTCCTTGTTCGCATCGGAATCCGCATTACCTGTATCAGACGGGGGCGCCGAACCACCACCACAACTTGCCAGACAAATGGTAAAACTCACAATGACCAAACAGGAAAAGAGCCGAATCATGACGAAACCTCGGTTGAGCGAAATTGCGAAGTTGAGTGACTGGATCGACGACGTGGGTGGGATTGTCCCATTACGCACGCTATTTTGTCCATTAGTATATGCGACTCGGAAATCTATCGCCAGCCAATTTTGTCCGACTTTGGTGCTACTCTGTGCCCCAGCAGGCACACAATAAACTCAAAACCTAGCGTGAAAGATTAAGCCGTCTTTTCAAACCGTTAGAGGCGTAAACCAGGTCGCAGCCAGTGAATAATCACGTCACGATGCTCCGTTGCTCGCGGGTAGCGGTCGACTTCTTCTTCGGCGAATTGGTAGGCGGATTCATATTGGGCGCGGGCACGTTCCGCTCCTTCCTTGCTGCTGTCCAGCTTTAGCTCACGGGCACCTAGCAAGGTGTTCACTTTGGGGCGAGTGTGTTTTGGGTACGTCGCCTCGCAGCTTTTGGCGGCGAGCAAACGATGGTAGAATATTACCAACCAAAAGTAGTGGTGGACAACGCGGTATCATCGAGATTGACCGATCTACACAACGCGGAAACAAACGCGACCAACTATCAGCGATCGCCATCCGCGTTGATCGCAGAAGTCGACAAAATGCAGCTGGAAGTGCGAGAGTAGCTGAGTTCACCACCGCCGGATGTAACTTCCTCTAAAGCAAGCTGAATCACAGTCCGAGGTCCAACATAACCGCAAGCGTTAATCAGACGAATTGTCGCCACACACTTCTCCGAATCCGAAACGCAACAGCTACTTATTCAAATGGCTGTTGAATCGCTTGAATGAGAATCTCTGGTTGGTTTGCATTCTGTTTGTCACTGCATTTCTCGCGTCTTCTTCAGGTTGGCAGAAGTCCGTCACGGTGGATGAATTCAGTTACTTGCCAAATGGATATGCGATATGGAAGGCTGGGGCGTTTCACATGGATTCGGGAACGACGCCGTTGCCAAAGATGTTGATGGCACTGCCGGTGGTCATTCGCAGTGAAATACATTGCGACCTCGCGAATGTTCATGACGAGGCGTCTTGGCGATTTGGCCGACGCTATTTGGAGGAGAACGAGAATGCCTATCACCGTTCTTTCATGCTCGCTCGTATCGTGTCGATCATCGCTCTGTTGGCCACGAGTTTGCTGGTTTATGCGTTCGCTTCTAATCTTTACGGTCCAACAGCCGGCGGCCTGGCTGCCACGTGCACTGCGTTGTCTCCGAACATGATCGCACATGGCCGGCTTGCAACGACAGACATTTACTTCACCGCCGGGATGGTGCTGAGCCTGTGGGCTTTCGACCTTTTTCTGCGAAGTCCAAATGTGAGGCGAACGTGTTTGCTTGGTGTCGCAGTCGGTGCGACGACACTTTGCAAATTCACCGGCCTGTTTTTGTTTTTCTTGCTGCCTATCGCATTAATCTGCATCCTGGTCCTGCGGCGCCTTGGAATTGGCCAACACGACGACGACTTGCCTATTCAGCGACGCACGCTCTATTGTGGATTCGCGGCACTTGGGATCGCGATTCTTACCATCAACGCGGGGTACTTCTTCGACGGCTCGCTTTCGAGGCTCGATCGATTTGAATTTCAAACGACACCGTTTGTTTTCGTGCAACAACTCGTACCTGGCTGGCTGCCTGTGCCGTTGCCGTACTACTTTGTCCAAGGAATGGACTCACAGTTGGCCGACGCCGAGTACGACTCGTATCTGATGGGACAGTTCAGCCTCAACGGTTTTTGGAACTATTACTTCATTGCCTTCCTGGTGAAGACACCGGTCGCGTTGCAACTGCTGGTTTTAGCCGCATTCGTTTGCAAGCGGGCGGTTCTGCACCGTGAAGTGCCCATCCTGGTCGTGAGCATAGGCTTGTTTGCATTTCTGTCGTTCGTGGGACACAAGAATATCGGCCTCCGCTATCTCTTGTTTCTGATTCCATTTTTTTCGATTTTTATCGGCCGGCTGACGGTCTCTTCGTTTTGGACCTCGGTCCAGCATCATTGGAAGATCAAAGGACTCGCTGGCGTTTGCTGCGCGAGTTTGTTGGTTTCGTCACTGCTCGCCTGGCCACATTATCTCGCCTATTTCAATTGGCCCAGCGGCGGACCGACCCGCGGACATGAGTATCTCTTGGATTCAAATCTAGACTGGGGGCAAGATTTGATCTTGTTGCGAGAGTACATGGAGTCGCAGCGGATAGAATCCGTCGACCTGGCCTACTTCGGTCGTGTGCCGCCGGATGTGTATGGAATTCAGTACCGCCCGCTGATTGATGAACCGGCCGGCCGGCACGTCGTTATCAGCGCAAACTTGCTGTGGGGACGAATGTACTTCGTGGGCGGCACGTCCTTTTGGCCCGACCGAGATCATTATCGAGCGTATCGTGACTTGAAGCCGAAAGCAGTGATTGGTCATACCTTGTATGTGTTCGAAGTGAAACGCGAGAACATGAACGAGTTGACCAAATGAACCGCCTTATTCTAATTGTGCTGTCTCGTTTCGCTCGTTGGCGCACGATGGATGGCCTAGAAAAAGACTTGTTGGCTTGTGTACAAGTCGATTCCCTTGGCATCGAGGCGGACTTCGACATACCAGTTGACTTGCGTTGTTTTGTTGGACAGCATGCTCATGCCGAAGGCCAGGGCCTTGCCTGCGGTGCCTTGAGGTTGGCTTTCTTCTTCGCTGGCTGGCCGGACGAGTTCGAATTGGTGTGTTGTCACTTCACCGGCTGGGTATTGTCTGGGACCTTCGATCTGTTTCTCGTCACGATAAATCTCGTGTTTCTCAGTTTTTGTTTCGTCACCTTCCTTCCATTTTTTGGTCTCCTGAGCGATGAGGGCGACGAATAGTCGGTTGCCTTCAATAGCCTTCTTGGCGGTGACGACAAAGGAGCCACGAACTGGCTCATCTGCCGGGATGGAAGTCTGTGCCAGTTCCAGTTTGATGTTGCCCTTGAGCATCCTCATCACGAAATACGCCGCGATGCCCCCAAAAACCGCGACCAAGATTCCCACGATGACGTAACCCATAACTTTTCCTTTCGGGGAGGCGTTGATTCGTAGCTGTTGATGATAACCGTTTTTCATGCGAAAAAAACCGTTCTCCCTTGGCAGTAAGCATTTACAAGGTCTGAAGGCGTTCGCTACAATGCGAGTTTGATTTTTGCTCCCCTGTGCTGGGGGTGTGACATTTCCCGCATTATTCCCACCGGGAAGTTCTATCAGGTGAACCATGTTTGAAAGCCTGCAAGAGCAACTACAAGGTGCTTTCAAGACGCTGCGTGGCAAAGGCAAGCTGTCCGAAGCCAACATGCGCGATACGCTGCGCATGGTCGAGGATTCGTTGCTCGAAGCGGACGTCAGCTATGAAGTGGTCAAAAACTTCATGGCCCAAGTCAGTGAAAAGGCACTTGGCGAAAAAGTACTCCTGGCCCTCGATCCCAGCCAGCACCTGGTCAAGATCGTCCATGACGAATTGATCGAAACATTGGGGGCGGAAGATGCGGGATTGAATCTGCGACAAGATTTCAATGTCTTGATGCTCTGCGGCCTGCAAGGGTCGGGCAAAACAACCACATGCGGCAAGCTTGCCCGTTTGCTCGAACAGCAGAATCTGAAAACGATGCTGGTGGCCGCCGACCTGCAGCGTCCGGCCGCGATCGATCAACTGCACGTTCTCGGCGAACAACTCAAGATTTCCGTTTATTCAGACAAGGGCACAAAAGATCCAGTCAAAGTTTGTCAAGACGCAGTCAAGAAGGCTCGTGCAGAAGACATTCAGGTTGTTATTCTCGACACGGCCGGTCGGTTGGCGATCGACGAAGAGTTGATGAATGAGCTGAGGCGGATTGACGAAAAAGTCGGTCCGGATCAGGCCATGCTGGTGGTCGATGGCATGACGGGCCAGGACGCGGTTAACAGTGCCAAGGCGTTTAATGAAGCGCTGACGCTTAACGGCGTGATCATGACCAAGCTGGACGGCGATGCTCGCGGCGGTGCGTTGTTGTCGGTTCGGCAAGTCGCAGACGTTCCCGTGAAGTTTATCGGCACGGGCGAACATCTCGATTCACTGGAGCCGTTTCGTGCGGACGGAATGGCTGGTCGAATCCTTGGCATGGGTGACATTGTCGAGTTGGCTCGCCAGGCACAAGACATCGTCGACGAAAAGGAGCAGCAACGCCTCGAAGAGCAGCTTCTCAAAGGTGAATTCACGCTGGACGACTTTAAGGTCCAAATCGAAAAGCTGATGAAGCCCGGCTTGATGATGAAGATGATGGGCCTGTTGCCGGGAATGGGCCAAATGAAGGAAGCCATGGGTGCAGTCGATGCCGAGGGCGACACCAAACGGCTCGTCGGCCTGATCGACTCGATGACTCCCGAAGAGCGTCGAAATCCAAAAGTCATCGACCAGAGCCGCCGGATTCGCATCGCCAACGGAGCTGGCTGCCAGCCGCAACAAGTCAACGAACTCGTCAAGCAATACGAGATGATGAAGCCGTTGGTCACGGGCATGGCCGGCAAGAATATGAACGAACGCATGCAGATGATGAACGATCTGCAAAACAGCGGCTTGCTGGACCCCGGCAGCCGAGCGAAAAAAGTGAAACAAAGCACGGGCAAACGGCTGTCGCCAAAAGAACGTGCGAAGATGAAAAAACAACGTGAAAAAGAAGAGCGTCGCCGTCGTCGCGAGCGAAAAGGAAAAGCGTAAGGACGTCGACGTTCAAGCAAATCCAGTTCCCGCTTAATGAGGAGAGTTTAGTGTCCGTTAGAATTCGAATGAAAAAGATGGGGAAGAGGCATCAGCCTTTTTTCCGAATTTGTGCGATCGATCGTCGTGCTCCGCGTGACGGCAGAGTCATTGAAGAGTTGGGTCATTACGATCCGATGTGCCCCGATACCGATGCCCGTGCGATTTTGAATGCCGAGCGAATCGACTATTGGATCAGCGTTGGCGCGGAGCCGTCGCGCAAAGTTAGCACGTTAATCAAGAAATACGGCACCGATGGAACGCACCTGGAGCAACAAAGGGAAGCGTTGGAAAAGCTGAGCCAAAAGGCGAAGTTCACTCCAGCGTCCGTGCCCAAGCCAAAACCGAAAGAAGAGCCCGCCGCGGAAGCACCTGCTGAAGCAGAAGCCCCCGCAGACGAAGCACCCGCTGCCGAGGCAGAAGCACCGGCAGCCGAAGCGGAAGCACCGGCGGCCGAAGCGGAAGCACCGGCGGCCGAAGAGCCCAAGGCGGAAGAAGCTGCGGCAGAGGAATCGACCGATTCGGAAGAGGAGAAGAAAGAGGAAAGCAGCGAATAAACT
>CAYFJO010000268.1:0-14910 GCA_964343305.1 uncultured Pirellulaceae bacterium
CCGCAAAAACGTAACAGCACTGACAGCTTCAAAAGACTGCCCCTAAAAGGGGCCGATGAATCGGATGGACGTTCTTCCGTGTGTCGCCACTTATCCGCGAAGCATGCGACGACGGCCTGGATCGCAAGGCCCAAGATCGCTTCGCGATGAGCAGGTAGTTACTATAAATCAACACAACGCGCCTAACCGTTTTCAATAACGCGGGAACGGCGGAGCCTAGTGAGTACTCACCAGCAGAGCTGGTGGTTTACGAAGTTGAATTAGATCGACAGGAAATCACCGGTGAAGGCGGAGCGGAAATCGATCACATCGAATTCTTCGGTCCACCGATTTTGCCCGATGCCAACAGCCGCAACTTTGTGTATTGCCCTGGTGGTGCTTATGCCCGTTCCTCTTGCGGAACGGGCACGAGCGCCAAGCTCGCGTGCCTGGCGGCCGATGGGAAACTACGGCCGGGCGATGTGTGGATTCAGGAAAGCGTCATTGGAAGTCGCTTCTCAGCGAGTTACCGGCAAGCTGATTCGGGACGAATCATCCCGACAATTTTCGGTCGCGCTTTTGTGTGTAGCGAAGGGACGATGATCCAGCAACTCGGTGACCCATATAAGCACGGCATCAGCGGGAGCACGGCATGACGTCACCTACTCGCGCCGAAAGTGCGATCGTCGTCGGTGCCGGAATTGTAGGTATTGCCTGCGCGCATTATCTATCGAAAGCAGGATTGCAGGTCTCTGTGATCGATCAAGGGAAAATTGCCGGCGCCTGCTCGCACGGCAACTGCGGTTATATCTGTCCAAGTCACGTACCGCCTTTGACCGAACCTGGCGCTATCAAGATGGCCTTGCGGTCACTTCTCAATCCGCGCGCGCCGTTTCGTGTGAAGCCCAGCCTCAACCCTGCCTTGTGGAAATGGATGTGGCAGTTTGCACGACGCTGCACTCATCGGCAGGTACTCATTGCGGGCAAACATCTTCAGTCGATTCTCGACGCATCCATCGACGAGTATCGCGACTTGATTCCCAGGTTGTCACTCAACTGCGAGTGGAAGGAAGATGGCCTGCTTGATGTGCTACAAACCTAACGTGGAATGGAAAGCTTCGCTGAAACGGACCGGATGTTGACTGAAAACTTCGGAGTCACGGCTCGTCCAATCGATGGCAAGGAGCTGCCTGCGTTTGATCCTGGATTGAAATCGGGATTAGCAGGAGCGTTCCACTATCCAGACGACGCATCCGTTCGACCTGATTTATTGAATCAAGAGTGGTCCGAGCGAATTCGCGCGGACGGCGTCAAATTCATAGATCAATGTGAGTTGCAGACGATCCACAAGTCGGCAGGACGTGTTACCGAATTGAAAACGTCTCACGGAGACATGCAAGCCGACTACTTCATTTTTGCCATGGGAGCGTGGACCACGCAATGGTCGAAGGAGCTTGAATGTCGCATCCCGATCCAGCCAGGCAAAGGTTACTCGATTACAATGTCGAAGCCGGAATCTTGCCCACGATATCCTATGCTATTTCCAGAGCACAAGGTCGGTGTCTCACCGTTTGATGATGGATTCCGACTTGGTTCAATGATGGAGTTTGCAGGTTACGACACGTCGATACCAGATCAACGAATCCAACAATTGCGAGAATCCGATCGGCCATTCCTCGTAGCTCAAGTCGATGGTCCGGCTCAGGAAACCCGGTACGGATGGCGCCCAATGACATGGGAGAGCCTACCAATCATTGGTCCGCTTCCGGCGCAAAAAACACGTACCTGGCCACGGGCCACAACATGCTTGGTCTGAGCTTCGCGCCGTCCACGGGAAGACTGATTACGGAGATGATCACCGGCAAAACAACACACATTGACGCGACACCATACTCACCCGACCGGTAGTAATTGGCCACTTTTTGCTGGTCGGCTTGCAAAGCAAGGTCATGCTCCTCGAAGTGGTCAGCGAGCATTCCGTTTCCCCAGGTTGATTCGGGTGTCAGTCTGTCTCGTCGTAGAAGCGATAGTCCGGATGGTTGTACAACTGTTTGTTTGCCAGTTCAGCGATGTCTGAGTTCTTGGCGAGCCATTTCTTTCCGTGCTTTGATGTCCAGAACGGGTGATCTGCCTCAAGATGCGATGGCAGTCTCTGGATGATGGTCTCGAACTTTTCACGCTTCGCCTGATGTTCTGGGTACTGATCCACGCGCTCGTAGTCTTTCCCAAACCGACTGTCGCCGGTCAAATAGAATCGGCCGTGCGGTTTGCCATAAAACGGCGAGCGTGCTTCCAGGAGGTAACGTTGTGTTCGCAGTACCTGGACAGGGCCGGTGTAGGCGTAGATCCACTCGCGGTGAGTGTCGGTCTTGCCCTTCAGAAAGGGTAGCTGGCTTTTGCCGTCAAAGGCAACGTCTGACGGGTGTTTGATTCCCGCGATGTCGAGCAGAGTCGGCGCGATGTCTGCGAAGTCGGTTAGCTCGTCGGTGACGGCGCGCCGCTTCACACCTGGACCTTTCATGACATACGGAACGTGAACGCCGCGCTCGACGCCGCGATCTTTCGCGGTGACCGCCGTTCCGTTGTCGGCACAGAAGATGAAGTACGTATTCTCGTAAATGCCCAGCTCTTCCGTTTTGACGATCAGTTTGCCGATCAACTTGTCCATGTGCTGAATCAGATTGACGAAGCGTTCTTTTTGCTTCCTGCTGTAATCCGCGAGTGCTTTCGTCTTTTCCTCTTTGCTCATGCCGCTCGTATCCGGCTTCTTCAATTCGATGTCCATCACCGCGCCCGCGTCAGGCGTGGTGGAGTAAGGTCCGTGAGGAATGACGGTTGGCCAGTACGCGACGAACGGCTGCTTCGTCTTGGCCCTGCGCTGCATGAAATCCATGAGGAAATCGCAGCGCTGATCGGGGCCAAAATCGTTCTCGGCGACTTCGACATACTTGCCGTTCTGGATCATCGAGGAATACCAGTAACGGACATCCGGCAGCTCGAAGTCTTTGCGCTGACCGTTGGCAATCACGTCGATGCCAAAGTGGCTCTTGATCTTATCGGGGCCTTCGTACATGCAGTATTCGTCAAACCCAACGTGCTCGTCCCACGGTTCTTTAGCGCCGCAATGCCATTTGCCGGCGACGGCCATCTTGTACCCACCGGCTCGCATCAGCTTCGCCCAACTGTGTTGAGCGGTGAACAGTGTGCCACGGGAATCGAACGCCCACATGTCGTTGCGGAACGCGCCGGTGCGGTTGCCGTAGACACCGGTCATCAATAGCGCTCGCGACGGCCCACAGATCGCCGGTGCGAAACAGGTACGGAACCGAACTCCCTCGTCGGCAATCCGATCAATGTTCGGTGTCTTGGCAGTGCCTGGCTGGCCATAGCATGAGAACATGTCCGCGCTGACATCGTCGGCCAGGATCAGGACGATGTTCGGCTTCTCGGCTTGTGCGTGGGTGGCGAACAAGTTGAGCGAACCGGCAAGAAACAGAGCGAAAAGGGAAATGCGTTTGTTCATTCGGACTTCTTTCATTGTGCCACGATAGCCGTCGAACGGCACTGCGGCGTCTGCGGGGAAACGATTCAGTGCCTAGCGAACTCGCCAGGTGTAACACCCTTTTTCGGTTGCGCACCTTAAACCGTGCGTTACGAATGAATCTTGATTGACCAGTGGAGTATAATCACTTCCGATGTCCCTCGCCTCCGCTAGTCAGCTTCCGAATCGAAAGGAGTTGGTCCTTTGGGCTGCGTCCGTGCTTGGAGCGGCCATTTGGCCGGTCTCCGCTGACGCCCAGGATGCCGGTGTCTTTGTTCGTTTCAAACTCACCGAACCGACCGAGGTCCAATACCACATTCGCCTTGGCGGCTACATCCATAAGCCCAACTGGTATTTACCGCGCGCGGTGCTTCCTGCCGGCGCCGACAAAGACAAAACCAAGCGACTCAAGAGCGGCATTTCGACCGATTGGTTTGATCTGAAAGAGCATTGTGGCCGCGCTCTGCATGGTCGGCTGAATCGTGCTGGAGGCGTAGCGGAGTTTCCGAATGTCACGGCACAGATCATCACGCAGCCAAGTGCCAAGCGCCTGCGGCTTGTGATTGAACTTGCCACTGCGCCCAACGAGGCGTCGGTGATTAAGAAGTTCGAGGAGACACTCAACGGTGATTTGACCAGTTTTCTCGTCTCTCCCGACCTAAAGAACGATGCCGAGGATCTGGAGACCGCCGCACAGATGACGGCACGGCGCCTTCGATGGGCTGTCGAAGCGACCGGCGGCCGGCGCATCAGCCCCAAACATCATATTATCCAGACTTCATTTTGGAGTCCGCAGCGCCCGGAACTGAACGTCCAGGAGGCCAAGGTACTGTGGTTGCTCGGTTTCAACGTGGTCGGCGGCCAGCGACAGGAAGTTCGCGACGCATATCCAAAGGCCCTCCGCGTGCCAGGCCACACACATCATGTTCAGTTCGGCCCGGCGGCCACGCAAACATCCATCGACAAACTCATCCAACAACACGCAGTCAAGCAGAAAGCCGTGCTTGAGGCAGGGGTACCTTACGGTTTTGCAGACGAAATCGCTGCGCGTCCCCTCATCGGCGAAAGCGCACAGGCCCGCGAGCACTTTCATGCATGGCTGGCGGCCAAAAAGATCGCTCCCAAGAATCTAGGCGTTGCGAAACTGAGCGACGTCGTTCCGCTGGAAACGCCTGCGGCCTTCAAAGAGGCAGCAAAGCTAAACGCGCCTGCGGCCCGACGGGTCTTCTATTACACCAGCCGCTTTCGGCAGCACGCCGGAACACAGCGAATCCGCTGGCACACGGAATCGTTTCACAGGCACTTTCCCAAGGGACCAATCACCTCCACGCTCGTCGCGGATCACCCCTACTTCGGAGGCACTGGCCTCGGCATGGGATTCCATCAAGCGGACTCCGCCTGGGGAAACTGGACGCTTGCTTTGAACTGGTTCGACCTGGCACGAGCCCAAGCGGTAGACCTGATCGGAATCGAAGACTGGATGGGACTGCAGTACATGTACGGCCCGAACTACACTTGGGAAGGTTTTCAGTTGATGGGTTTTCAGGCATCGATGATGCGGTCGGGCGGCCGCAGCCAAACGCCGATCATCTGCTGGATCACGCCGAGCGACGAGACGAACCTGCGTCTGAAGTCGTTTTCGTCACTCGCCCAGGGCGCGAAGCATTTCTTCTATTGGACCTACGGGCCAACCGCAACAAGCACCGAAAACTACTGGTCCGACCTGCGCGGCTCGTACGACGGCATTGCACGCGTCACGAAACAGCTTGCCGCAGCCGAACACCTGATTCACCCGGGCGAGTTGCGACAGACGCGCGTGGCACTGCTTTATTCGATCAGTTCGGATCTGTGGCAACCGTACAACTATCGTCACATGCTCGAGCGACGCGGTACTTACTTGTCGTTGGTCCACGATCAGTACACCGTCGACATGCTCACCGAGGAGGACATCGAAGCCGGGCGACTTAAGCAGTACAAGGCGCTCTATGCGACCGATCCGTGCATCTCGGTGGCGGCGACCGCGGCCATCAGCCGCTGGGTTCGTGGCGGCGGTCATCTCTACGGTTCAGGCACCGCCGGATCCCGAAACGAATTCAATGAGCCCGTGGACGGGCTCGCCCAGGTCTTCGGCATCCAGGCCAATCCGAAAGCAACACCACAACCGGGCAACTACCGGACGCGCGGCCACTTGAACAAGATTCCTCACCTCGATCAGATCAAGTTGCGCTCCGCTGACTCGATGCCGTCAGCAGGCTTCGACGTCATCGGTCTGAAGGTCGCCGCACAAACCAAGGGCGGCGACGCCGTTGGCCAATTCCAGGATGGCTCCCCCGCAGTCGTTTCCAATGAGTTCGGCAAGGGTCGGTCAATTTTTGTCGCCACGACGCCCGGAATCAGCTACATCAAGGACGCCAAGTTCGCGGCCCGGGAGTTGGCCGAAAAGTGGCCAGACGCGCACCGCAACTTCATCAATCACCTGGCCGACCGAAGCGGCGCGAACCGAGCGTTGTTGCTCTCGCATTCTGTGGTCGAAGCAGGCGTTTATGAAGCACCCAAAGGGATCGCCGTGGTGCTGGCCAATTTCACCTACGAACCTGTCGATCGGTTAGAGGTGATCCTGCCTGTGCGAAAACCAGTTCGTTCGGTGCGCATGGCCTCATCAATGATCCCGGTGGAATTCAAGATCGTTCCGGCGGCCGAACGTTTCAAAGCCGATGGTTACAACAAGGCGGTCCAGTTCACGATAAAGCTCGGACTCGACGAGATTGTCTTAGTGCAGTAGCGATCGTGGTCGCGAATCCCTCCACTCGGCTGCCATCCTAAGACGCGTCGGATTGGCACGCCAAAGCAGCTAACAATCTGATTCATGTGGTGGCCAGAATTCATTCGCTGTGCGCAGTGACGATGACACATCCTGGATTTCGCTTCGTGCATTCGGAGTGTCATACCTGATCGTGACCGATACGACCCAAGGCGACGGCCCGTCATGAGCGGTCGCGCACGCGAGAAGCAACACGGCTGCAACTCTACTCATGATCATGGCTGTCATGGGGCGGCGATCGAGGTTACCCGTCATTCTGTTTCGTGCAGTAAACGTAGTAGGCGCCGGCGACGACCTTTCGCTGTGCGTTCAGCAAATCCGCCCTGACGGTGTAATCTGCCTGTTCGAGCGGTACGTCGAAAGTGATCTTGGTGTCACTGCTGGTCACCTCTTTTACGCCCTCCCAATCTCCGACTTTGAGGCGAACATAGGCAACGGGCAGAGCTTTGAAGGCGGATCGTTGGCCAGAATAGATCAGATGGATTTTTCCTCCTGTCGCATCCCAGGCATCAACGGTCTTGTCCAGCGCAGGTATCCCGGCGATCGGGGAATCGACTTCACTGGGCCAGCGTCTGATTTCAAATCGATAGGTCCCTTTTTCCGCAGCCGTGATGATCCACGTTCCCGACAGCTTTGCCCCCTGCGAAGTCTGGAAATGGTTCCACGGCACTTGGGGCGCGTACCAGTCCATCGACTGAAGGAAGACCTCTGGGTCGTCGGGATGACCCACGATGAACTTGACGCGATCGCGGTCATGCGGTGTCACCCGCTTCCAGTAATCGTCGAATGCCTGCTTCAATTGCATGGCGACTTCTGGGTGATCGCGGATCACGTTCCTCTTCTGGCCGGGATCTGCCACGATGTCGTGCAACTCCCTGCCGTCAACCAGGCGCCAACGCTTGGTCATCGCGACCGCCGTTGCCCATTTCTCCCCACGAAAGGTGCGCTGTTTCTCGACGAACAGGGTCCGCCGCGGAAGCTTCGCCTCCGGCTCGAAAAGTTGCTTCCTGAAACTGCGGCCGTCGAAGTCGACCTGGCGGGGCGGCGTGAGCCCGCAAAGATCAATCAGGGTTGGCAAGACATCGAAATGAGCATTCAAGTCAGCGACGTCCGAGCCGTGTTCGAGCTGCCCAGCCGGCCAGTGAATGAAAAAGGGCACGCGATGTCCGCCCTCGTATGCCGATCCCTTGCCGCCCTTCATTCCAGCATTGAAAAACCTCACACCAGCCGTTCCGCCGTTGTCAGTCATGAAGATCACGATCGTATTGTCGGCCAGACTTTCATCGGCCAATGTCTGGCGAAGCAAGCCGATGTTCCGGTCGATGCGCTCGATGCCGGCAAAGAAATAGGCGACCTTCCTGTCGAGCTTTGTCTCGTATTTCTCTGTCCATGCACGGTCCGCCAACGTGTGTGGCCCATGGGGAACATACGTGCAGAGGTAAACGAAGAGAGGATTGTTGCTTCGTCGATCCTTGATGAAGTCGATGGCGGCATTGAAGAAGACGTCCGGGGCATATCCTTTCCGGAATTCGCGATCACCGTTATGCAGATAGTAGTCATTCACGCGATCGTTCGTGAAATAGTCGTCCGTCGTGCCCGTGCCTCCATCACCCTGCCCCAGCCATTCGTCAAAACCGCGATCCATGGGACGGTAAGGGTAGTTCGAGCCAAGGTGCCACTTGCCGAACATTCCGGTGCGGTATCCGGATGCCTTGAATGCGTCAGCCATGGTCATCTCGCCAGCTCGCAGATGGTTACCGCCGGCAATGGTGTGCCACACCTTGGCGCGGTGAGCGTATTTGCCTGACATCAGTGCACCGCGCGTTGGAGAACAAGTCGGATCGACGTGAAAATTCGTGAGCCGAACGGACTGGGCGTACAACTTGTTAAGGTTCGGTGTTTGGATAACGGGGTTGCCATGACAGGCGAGATCGCCGTAGCCCTGGTCATCAGTCATGATCAGGATCACATTCGGTTGCTGCCCGGCGGCCAGCGTGGAACTGGCAACCGCGAGAACCAGCGCGGCCAAGATGAAGAACGAGCTTATGAAATTGGTATTCTTTTCTGGCATGTGTTCTACTTTTCGTTAGTTGCGTAAGGCCGCGTACCACTTCTCGTATCGCGCCACCATCTGTTTCACCCTGTCCGGCATCTCGGCGCTCAGGTCTTTCGATTCGGATGGGTCAGCGTCCAGGTCGTGAAGCGTCCACGGCTTCTTGCCACCGCGGTAGATCTTGTATTTGCCCTCATGCCACGCCGCGCCGCCGCGGCTGACGAATCCGATCGGTTTTGCTCGCTCTCTCAGTTTACCTTCGAAGACGGGCACCAGGCTCATCCCGTCCACTGGCTTCACAGTCAACTCCACGCCCACCAGTTCGGCCAGGGTGGGAACGAAGTCGCTCGTGACCGCGGCGAGTTTTGTGCGGGATCCGGCTTTGATCATGGCGGGCCATTCGATCACGCCCGGCACGCGCACGCCGCCTTCGCGCACGCTTCGCTTTCTTCCGATGAAGGGTTTGGCGACGCCGGGTCCAGGACCTTTGCCTTCCGGGCCGTTGTCGGAACAGAACGCGATGAGTGTGTTGTCCGCCACATTCAATTCGCGCAGGACTTTTCGAATCCGGCCCACCTGCTCGTCCAACGCTGTGACGCACCCGTAATAGTTGCGGTGGTAATCGGTTTGCGCGTCGGAGTACATGGCGAAGTATTTCGGTCCGGCAACAACCGGAAGGTGTGGTGCATGAAACCAGACGACGGCGAAGAACGGCTTGTTTGCCGCGACCGATTGACGAATAAATGGCTCTGCCCGATCGACGATCACACGCGATGCGCAGCCGAGCAGATTGTCGGTCACCTTCGTGCCCGTCTCATCCCAGAAGGACGTGCCAAATGGTTTGCCTTCGGTCAGCGGATTCTTCATCGCATTCCATGACTTGAGGCCGTTCTGATCCTGGGGAATCAGACCCGGATCCCATGTGGGTACCTTGGATTCGGTCGAGAGACAAACGTCGAAACCGTTGTCCTGCGGCGGTGAATAGAACCGCGCGTTCTTTGGGTCGCCGCGGTTGGCGTCCTTTTCGGTTCTCGTCATCGTTCCCAGATGCCATTTGCCGAAGTGGCCGGTTCGATAGCCTTTCGCTTTAAGCATTTCCGCCAGGGTCAGTTCCTGTGGTTTGAGGAAACCGGTATTCGCGTACGGAATGCCCAGGCGATAAGGATGCCTGCCCGTCAACATCGATCCTCGTGTCGGGCTGCACACCGGCGCCGCGGCATAGAAGCGTTCGAACACCATGCCGTGCTTCGTCATCGCGTCGAGCTGTGGTGTCTTGATGGTCTTGCCGCCGTTGAAACCGACGTCGGACCAGCCCAGATCGTCGGCCATCATCAGAATCACGTTGGGGCTGGTCGCCTGCTGTCCCGCTGCCGTCCCGACAAGAGGCAGGCAAAACATCACGAACAAGAGTCTCATGGATGTCACAATCATTTCACTCACTCTTTCCTGCCTGGTTGCGGATTGTCCTGAACTGCTCCGTGAGTTCTGTGACCTTCGCGGGGTGATTACTCGCCAGATCATGATTTTGTCCAATGTCAGTAGTTCCAGTCCTTGCTATGGTCGCAGTTCTCTTCCCGAAACAGCACATTCCACGCCTTAGCACCCTTGGGATTGTAATTGATTGAAGTCCTGTGAGCGAATACGATCGCACAGAGATTGCGCTTACCGGAGACAACTAGGTGCGGTCACGAGACGACAAGTCGGTTATCATATTTAGGCACGCACTTGAAAAGGAAGGAAGGATGGGTTTCTATCGAAGTCTAATCGCGTCACTGGTCGTAATCGGCATTTGGCAGTGCGTCGCTGCGGACGATTACGACAGTCTTCGTGTTCAGCGGAAGGAAGTTTTTGAATTCGCTGAACAGCCAACCGTGACGCGGGATGGCGATCGGGTGACGATTCGATTTGCTTCGAAGGATTTTTGTGATGCGACGATTGCGATCGAAAATGGCGAGGGGCGAATCATTCGGCACCTTGCTTCAGGAGTGCTTGGGAAAAATGCACCTCTGCCGTTTCAAAAGAACTCGTTGAAGCAGGTCGTTGTTTGGGACGGGAAGAATGACCAGGGCGAATATGTCAAGCGGATTGATGACGTGACGGTTCGCGTTTCGCTGGGGCTAAAACCGCGGCTCGAACGAACGTTGTTATGGAGTCCGCATCGGCGGTTTGGCGGGATGCCGTTGCTGGCAGCGGGGCCTGACGGTGTTTACGTATACGATGGCCGCGGAGTTGATTTTTTGCGGCTGTACGATCATGAAGGTCAGTATGTCCGCAGCTTGTATCCGTTTCCGCGCGATAAGATCAAACAGGTCGATGGGCTGAAGTGGCACGACTTTCCGCAAGGCTATCGCTTGCCGCTCAAGGGCGGGCTGTATCAACTCACGCTGCTGACTTCGGGCGAGAATTATCATTCGGGCAATCACGGCGTGGGCCGTAACGGCACGGCGGCCAGTTCGATGTGCTTGCGCGGCGATCGGTTGACGTTGGCGGGTGTGCAGATCAACCGGCTTTGCACTGATGGTACGACGGGCGGCTTGAAGCTGGCGGGACCGGTCGTTGGCCACAAGGTGAGCAGCGTGGCCGACAACAAAACCGAAGTCAGCGTCGGTCCGAGCAGCATCGCGCTGAGCGCGGATGGCAAGACGCTTTACGCAACGGCGTATCTGTGGCGAACGGGAAGCTGGCGAAAGGTCCCGGGCTGTTTTCATGTTGTTTTCAAGATCGATTACGAAAAGAATGACCCGCCGACCGTTTTCAAGGGCCATCAAACGGAACACGGTTCGGACAACGAGCACTTTCGCGTGCCAACGTCGGTGGCGACCGATTCAAGCGGTCGCGTGTATGTCTCCGATTTCTTCAACAATCGAATTCAAGTCTACGATGCAGCGGGCAAACATCTAAAGACGATCAACGCCGACTCGCCGGCCAAGGTCTGCGTGCATCAGAAGACGGGCGAGATCTGGGTGTTCTCCTATCCCGTGCTCGGCATCCCATACGAAATCCATCAGCAAGAGCGTTACGACCCCACAAAAATAGAACACACAATGACCAGGTTTTCCGCGCTGCCGGAAGCGAAGCAGATCTCTCGCGAGCCGTTTCCGTTGGGCCATGCCGATCCGTTGGGATTCGAATACACAGGGCATCTTTATCGAGTGGAACTGGATAGCTGGGCCGACGAGCCAACGGTGTGGGTTGTTGGCCGGCGGCATAATCCGCGCGGGCCGGAGTTTCAATTCAGCGGGCAGTACAACAAGAACGATTCCAACGCTGAGCTTTGGAAGTCGGGCGTACGCATTCAGCGGCGAGTCGAGGGCAAGTGGCAAGTCGTCCGTTCGTTCGGCGAAGACACGGCCCAGAAGGTACTCCGCCCGTCGCCACCACGACATAACATTCAGCGATTGATGGTCAACCCGGCGACCGGGCTGCTCTACGTTGCCGAAGCCGACAGCGGACCGACGATCAAGGCGTCGAGAGAGTGGCTGGAAATCGACCCGGTCGTAGGCGACAAGAGCATCAAGATTGTCGAACTGCCGTTTAACGCGATGGAAGGTTTGTTTGATCTCGACGGGCAAGTCTACCTGCGCACGACCGACACAATCGCCCGTTACGAGTTTCCCAGTTTTCGCGAAGTGCCGTGGGACTATGGCGAGGAGTTCGACAAGCTGGGGAACGATGGCGGCATCCTCGGTCGCTCGTCGGCCGTGAAGAGCGCGTTGAAAATGCCGGCAACCAGCCCGGTCTGTTATCACCAAGGCGGCTTTCATGTATCTCCGAAGGGCGACGTGATCGCCAGTTGCGCGTATCGATATGTCGGCATCAGCTCCGGCCGGTTGCGAGGCAAAGACATCCACGAGCGGCAGGTTTACAAACCGCCCGTTTTTCCCGGCCGCGTTGTCAATTCCACTTCGCCGTGCATCCACATCTGGGACAAGCATGGCCAGTTGAAAGTCGAAGATGCCATTCCTGGCGTCGGCCAATGTGACGGTGTCGGCATCGATAGCAACGGGGATATTTACGTGATGCACGCACCGACGCGCGTTTACAACGGCGAGCGGTATTTCAACAACATGTCACAAACGTTGATGAAAGTTCGACCGGGACAAGGCCGCGGCAAAGTGATTTCGTCGAAGGGTTCGCCGCTCGATCTTGGCGACGGAGATCGGCCGAAGCGCACGCCCGATTTGCAATCGACTCGTCACGGCAAAGCGTGGGTGCAGGATGCCGATTGGATGTATGGTGGCGTGGGCTTCGCCGGGTTCAACATGATCGGCCACGGCGGCGGATGCGCTTGTTGGTTCTCACGATTTCAACTGGATTACTTCGCCCGGTCGATCGCGCCCGAGCCGTATCAGTTTCGCGTGGCGGTTGTTGATTCGGCCGGTAATTTGATTTTGCGAATCGGCAAGTATGGCAATATCGAAGATGGCAAACCGCTGATCGCGGACGATGGCCCGCCGACCACTCGCAGCATTGGCGGCGATGAAGTTTCCTTAATGCATGCCTGCTTTGTCGGTACACATACTGACCGACGAATTTTCATCAGCGACCTGGGCAATCAGCGCATTGTTTCGGTCAAACTTGATTACCACACCGAAAAGCGAGTCCCACTCAAGCCGTAGCACAGGCTGCCAGCCTGTTCCGCGCGCGAGCTACCTCACCAAAAGACAGGCTGGCAGCCTATGCTACGTCAGGAATTGCAATGAATCGCCTCATCCTCGCAACATTTATCGTCCTCGCCACCAACTCAACGTTTGCCGCGAAAAATGATTGGGCCGAAGGCACGGCAGGCCGATCAACCGGAGCCAGCCGCGATTACTACAACTCCGCCGCTAAACTCCCCTGGAACAACTTCATGGGCGATTGGCATGATGCAAAGGACGTCGCCCAAGGCAACGCGGCCTACGCAGTCACGACGGTCGAAGACAACGACACGAGCCGATTCGTCGAGTGGGACGTTACGAATCTGGTCCGCGATTGGCTGGCCGACAAGCATCAAAACCAGGGCTTCTTTTTGCGGACGCTTGGCAAGGGCGGCACGATCGTCTTTCGCAGCCGCGAACATCCCGAAGCGGACGGGTGCCCACAACTGGTTCTTGCCGGTGAGCGCGGAACGAAGCCATTGAGTCCTCAAGCCGACACGTACCTCACCAAGTCGACGTATCGAAGCCAGGGCACAACGCAGGAGTTACGAGTTTCGGGCTCACCTGACAACGTGCTGATTCGATTTGGTTTGGCCGATGCAGCCCAACTGGGGGAATTCACCAAAGCGACATTGCGAATGTTCACGACGAGGCAATACGGCACAGCCGAAGTCGGCGTTTTTCGCTGCCAGCAAGGTCACGACGTCTCGCCCACCGACCCGATTCCTGGCCTCGCGTCTCGTTATCCAAACGACGAGGGCATCGCCAACGACCCCGACGTAATCTTCACGACGCGTTTCGAGTCCGACAAATGGAACGACGAATGGACGTACGCCGGCAAGATGGAAGTGATCGATACGGTCGAAGAAGACGCCGGGCGGAAATTCAAACCGTTCCAGGAAAAAGCACTGCGTGTGAAAATCGCCAAAGGCTCGACCGGCGCGCTGAACACGCTGTACAAGTTCATGAAGGAAACCGGAAGCGAGCCCGAAGAGATTTACTTTCGCTACTACTTGCGGCTGGGAGACAACTGGAACCAAACGCTGCAAGGTGGCAAGATGCCTGGGATCAGCGGAACGTATGGCATTGCCGGATGGGGCGGGCGCAAAGTGAACGGGACCAACGGTTGGTCGGCGCGCGGCTCGTTCGGACTTTCGATCCCCGCCGAGAATCCGTTGGGCGGACTCCACCCGATCGGTACGTATTGCTATCACGCCGACATGAGAGGTTTTTACGGCGACGGCTGGGGTTGGCACATCGGTTATCGCGGCTTTCTGGAAAACAACCGTTGGTATTCGATCGAACAGTATTTGAAGATGAACACGTCCGGCAAAAAGGACGGCATCCTGCGAGCGTGGGTCGACGGCCGGCCTGCTTTCGAAAAGACTGACATCCGCTTTCGCCACGTCGACAAGCTGAAGATCGAACAGATTTGGATGAACGTCTACCACGGCGGCACCAAGCCGTCGCCTTACGACCAGCATTGTTTCATCGACAACGTTGTAATTGCTAAGAATTACATTGGACCGATGAAGAGGTTGCCGTAGCACAGGCTGCCAGCCTGTTCGGTAAACAAAAATACAGGCTGGCAGCCTGTGCTATGAAATCCACGATGAATTCTTTTTTCATTAACGATTGGATCTTACCAGCTCTGGCGGCGGTATTGTTGCCGCCGATTATTGAGTGGCTGTTTCGTCGGCGGAAGCGGCGGACGGAGTTGCCGACGATTCGATTTCTGCTCGATAGCCGACAGCAGAAAAAGATCCGCCGGCAGGATCGACTGCTACTGGCGTTGCGCATGCTGGCCATTTTTCTGATCGTCTCTGCCATCTCGCGACCCTTGTTACAGCGCGGTTTGACGGGCGATCACCATCGC
>CAYFJO010000269.1:0-9003 GCA_964343305.1 uncultured Pirellulaceae bacterium
CGCGTTCGCAAAGTGCATTGCCAATTCCCATACAGAAGCGAAAACCCCCATCCATGCGTAATCGACAATCGACTCAACTGTTATTTGAACTTTCGAAACCCGGCCGCCGTGCGGCGCGACTGCCCGGCAGCGATGTAGGCCGTGTGGACGTTGGCGAGTTGATCCCGTCCAGCGCGGTCGCTTCGGAGCCGCCGCCTTTGCCTGAGTTGGCCGAGCCCGAAGTGGTACGACATTTCACGAATCTGTCGACGCTGAACATGTCGGTCGACACGCACTTCTATCCGCTCGGTTCGTGCACAATGAAATACAATTCAAAGCGGAACGAACGCATCGCTGCACTGCCGGGAATGGCCGATCTGCATCCTTACCAGCCGGAAGAGACGCTGCAAGGTCTGCTTGAATTGCTGTATGTGTTGCAAGACATGTTGGGAGAGATTTCAGGCTTGCCTGCCGTTTCACTTCAACCTGCCGCGGGTGCACATGGCGAATTGACGGCGTTGTTCGTCGCCGCGGCGCACTTTCGCGAGCTGGGCGAAGAGAGGACTACCGTCCTCGCCCCCGACAGCGCTCATGGTACAAATCCAGCTAGTGCAAGAATGGCGGGATTTGATTTTGTCACCGTCAAGAGCACGGCCGGCGGCTTCGTCGACATGGAGGATTTGAAGTCAAAGCTCGATGACAAAGTCGCCGTGTTCATGATTACCAACCCGAATACACTGGGTCTGTTCGATCAACAAGTGTCGGAGATCGCGGATCTGGTTCATGCACGCGGCGGGCTGATTTACCTGGACGGTGCCAATATGAATGCCGTGCTTGGCATGACGCGTCCAGGCGATTTTGGCGCCGACATGATGCACTTCAATCCACACAAAACGTTCAGCGGACCACACGGCGGCGGCGGTCCCGGCGCGGGGCCCATCTGTATGATTGAAAAGTTGCGACCTTATCTGCCAGCGCCCGTGGTCGCGCGAGTTGGCGAGAGATTTGGGCTCGCGTATGATTTGCCGAAATCGATCGGTCGGGTGCGGAGCTTTTTTGGCAACGTTGGCGTGCTGGTTCGCGCCTATTGCTACATCCGGACTCATGGTGCCGAAGGACTGCGGCGAGTCAGCGAGAACGCCGTGCTCAACGCGAATTATCTGCTCAGCCGCGTCAAGCACATCTTGCCCGTGCCGCATGGCGACCGTTGCATGCACGAATTCGTAGCTTCGGCGGCGTCGCTGAAAAAGGAAAAAGGAATCACCGCGATGGATTTGGCCAAACGGCTACTGGACTATGGGTTCCACGCGCCGACGGTTTACTTTCCGCTGACCGTGCCGGAAGCCATGATGGTCGAGCCCACGGAAACGGAAAGCAAGGAAACGCTGGACGCGTTTGCCGAAGCGTTGTTTCGCATCACGGAAGAAACACCCGAACAACTTCACGACGCGCCGCTGTCGACAAAAGTCAGCCGTCCCGATGAAGTCCGAGCGGCTCGCAGACCGGTGACAAAGTGGACCGCGGAAGATTGATCATCGATGAGCCCGCCAAAGGTGCTTGGAACATGGCCGTCGACGAGGTGCTGATGCAGTCTACGGCCGAGAGCGGCGAATCGATCTTAAGATTCTATCGTTGGCAAGAGCCCACCATCTCTTTGGGATACTTTCAACAATATGCCGATCGCGTCCATCATACGCCCAGTCTCAGTTGTCCGATCGTCCGTCGATCAACAGGCGGTGGGGCAATCATTCACGACCAGGAATTGACGTACAGTTTTTGTACACCTGCGGTAAACCGCATCCCAAGCGATCATTGCCGGTTGTATTCACACTTTCACGAGTCGCTGATAGCTGTGTTGCTCAGCCGAGGCGTACACGCGGAAACCTGTGGGCAGACTCAGAGTCACGACCGCAATACGTTTCTTTGTTTTATGCGTCGTAGTCACGGCGATGTGTTGATTGGCGAAAAGAAAGTGATTGGGAGCGCCCAACGCCGAAAAAGACGAACAATTCTCCAACATGGAAGCATCTTGTTGCGCCGGTCCATTGCGGCACCTGAATTGAGTGGCATTGAAGAAATCGCAACAACAAAAATTGATGTGATCGAGTTCATCACTGACTTATTGCCGCTTCTAAGTTGTCGATTGGATTTGTCATTTGTCGTGACGGCAATTCGGCCAAGTGAATTGACCTCCGCCCAGCAACTTGCACGTGAGAAATATGGCCATCAGACCTGGAACAAAAGGAAGTAGAGGGCAGCCACTCAATAGAGGGTATTTTTGACGAATGGCTATCTTTTATTATGCTATAGCTTTACATCAAATGTGTTTTCGAGGATAACAGACCAACTCAACTGTATGGTGGATTTCCCGATGGGGGAAAATCACGTAACACGGCAATTCCGTCGCTATTCCCCCTTTTATCGTCAAACATTTCGGTCTTATCGATCACCTTAGGACTGACAGATGAAAGTCAAACTCAAGGTATTGCACGGTTCAAACGCCGGTCGTGAAGTCAAAGTTCCGGTAGCGGAATTTGTCATCGGTCGCAAAGAAGGATGTCATTTACGTCCTCGAAGTGATTTGATCAGCCGCAAGCACTGTGTCATTGAAATCAGCGAATCGGTCGTGAAGGTGCGCGACCTGAAGAGTCGTAACGGAACTTTTGTAAACGGCGAACGGCTTGAAGGTGAAATTGAACTGACGCTTGGTGATCGCCTCAAGGTTGGCAAGATTGAGTTTGAAGTTCTGATCGACCATGGCTTAGGTGGCAACAAGAAGCCCGTCGTCAAGGACGTCAAAGAAGCGGTCGCACGGGTTGCACAAAAGAAGCCAGGCGAAAAACAAGAAAGCGACATCAGCAGTTGGTTAGAGGAAGCCGACGAGATTGACCGTGAACAACGGATGACCGATCCTGACACACGGCAATATAAGCTTGGTGAGACGGAACGAGTCACGATGGATCGGCCGCTCACGAAAGAAGAACAGGAAGAATTAGAGGCACCAGAGGTGCCTTCGGCGGATACGATCAGCGGTGGGGACGCGGACACAACGGACGACACAAAGATTGAAAAGAAGAAGAAAAAGGAATTCGGCAAACTGCCAAAGGCGGAAGGCCCCCAATCCAAAGATTCGTGCGACGCGGCCGCCCAAGTGCTGCGGGACTTTTTTAACCGTCGCTAGATCGCTTACGCAAGAGACTTCTAAACGATCAAAAGTCCGGCCAGTTGAGGTCGGACTTTTTTGTTGTAATTTGAAGAATTTCGCGGTAATTGTCCAAGATGCCAGGGTTTCACCTAGAATGGTTGTTGAATTCCCTCCCCAACAGTCGTCATCGACCATCACCAACATGAAACCGACGGCAAATTTTGTGAGTATTCTTCTATTGAGGTGCCATTGCGGCGCACCGAGGATGTCCTGTTGTCCGACCAACTTCGTGAATTGATCAGTCGTTGCCTTGACGGCCAGCAGGATGCGATGGTCCAGCTAGTCGACCGTTTTCGTGGACAAGTGTTCGGCTTGTGTTATCGCATGCTGGGCCAACGCGAAGACGCCGAGGACGCCGCGCAGGAAACGTTCGTACGCGTGCTAAGGAGCCTGATGACTTGGGATTCTTCCCGGGCGTTCGAACCATGGTTGCTGGCCATTGCCGGCAATCGCTGCCGCACGGCACTCGCCAAACGCAAACGAAAGCCCGCCATGCAAACCATCGCTGAACCGATTGCCGATCGCACGCCGGATATGCAAGCGGCCCAGAATCTGGCCGAAGAAGTGAGGCTAGGTTTGGGCAAGTTACGTGACGAGTATCGCGAGGCGTTCGTGTTGTTCCACGACCAGGAACTCGGTTACGCTGAGATTGCGGAAATACTAGACTGTCCTTTGGGTACGGTAAAAACCTGGGTGCACCGGGCTCGTCGCGAGTTGATCGATCATCTCAAGCGGCGCGGTGTTGTACAGGAGGCAAATCATGAAATGCGACGCGTTTGAAACACAATTACAAGATTTGTTGGACGAACGAGCTTGTTTGAAACAGGACCAGCAACTAGACGCGCATGCATCGAAATGCCAGTCTTGCCGTGAAACACTGGCCGCCGCGGTGGTGTTACAAGAAGGCGTCGACTTGTTCGAAGTCCCCGATCCGTCCGCGGAATTCTCTAAGAAGGTTGTGGCGGCAAGCATGTCGCAATCCTCGCCCACGACTTCCCGCGCTACGCTGGTGATTTCAGCAATCGCCGTGATTGCTGCGTTGCTGCTCGTTGCCATCATTCCCGTCGCCCAGAACTTGCTCAAGCCGGTGGACCCGATTGCAACGGACACCGATTCGCAAGACTCGCCAAATCTGAGCACAGAGAACGACAAACCCTCGCTCGTCGAAAACGATGCTTCGCCAAAAAACGAATCGTCTGACGATGACTTGTTGGACCCGATGCCCGACCACGATTCAGGCGATAGCATTGCTCAACGGCCGATGAATAATCGATCGATGGTACCACTTGCTGGTGGATTAGCGTTGCCCGAGTTTCCTTCGTTCCGTGACATGTCGGAACACTCCAACCGCATTCCTGGAGTGCGTCCCATACGATCTTCATTCGGCGTGGTGCTGGGTCTGCTGCGTCGCGCATTACCGGGTGGTCGTGATGGAGAGCCAGACAAGCCGCAGGCCGGCGTGCTCCAATTCAACGTCACCAACCTGACATAAGGCGGTAAAAGTAGCTTGGGACCATTGTCCCAAGCGATTTTCACAGGACAAATCCCCCCCATTCTACCGGCGCAACCAGCACGACCATTCGCTGTGATGTGGTCGATGCAGCTTACGACCATATCTTTTCTCTCAACGCTAATATCGCGCACATCTGCAACCTCCAGCAAAACCCCCTATTTTGCCTGATTGTTGAATTTTTTCATCCAAGCAGGTCGATGACTCATTTTGTCGCCGCAAACGTTCAGCACAAAGTGGGTTCCAAAGTTTGATTAAGGGGATTGCTCCGTGGCCAAGAAGAATGAAGCCGAAGTACAGATGGATCGCCGTGATAATGACCGACGCGACGAGGATCGTCGGCAAAGCGATCAACCTGTGGCAGGGGAGCGCCGCAGCGAGAGTCGCCGCAAGGTGCAACGTCGCCGTCAGATCGATCCGACAACCTGTGAACGCGATTATACGAACGACGAAATCGAGTTCATGCAAGCACTGGACGAATACAAGCGCCGCAATGGCCGCATGTTTCCAACGTGTAGCGAGATCTTGGAAGTGATCCGCGACCTGGGTTACTGTCGCGTCGACGAAGATGGTTTCGTCGAGGTAGTGAGCGACGTGCAAGGCGAGACGTTCGGCACGGACGAAGACGCCGTGAAAGAAGACGTCGAATTGGTTGAGGAAGTCTGACCCTCTCCATCACGAAACACAAGTCGACATCGCCAAAGAATTAAACAAGGGCGAATTGTCGACGACCAACAGAGGAGACGACGTCATTCGTCTCCTCTGTTTTTTTTCATGATTCAAAAAGGGGGCAGGTACTTTTGCCGGAACGGCCCAATGGGTGCTTGGCACAAAAGTACCTGCCCCCCTTTTTGAATCATGCGGTTTTTTGTGTTTTTGCTCTTGTGACGAAAATCGTTTGTCACTAATCTACCCGCCAATCTCGTCGAACAGGCTAGCAGTTTGATTCAAAAAGGGGTCAGGTATCTTTGCCGGAACGGCCCACAGGGTGCTTGGCACAAAGGTATCTCACCCCTTTTTGACCTGGACGTTCGTCCCAGTCATCGCTTTTTGAGGCCTGACTATCGTGTCTACATTCAATTCGTCGTCAACCGGACGATCTCGTTTTGCCCTTCTTGTATGGATCATTCCCTACACACTTTGCACATGCATCGGCTGTGGTTTTTCAGCGACCGGGCACAACTTGGATGGCAAGCGGCTGTTTGAACAAGGTCAATACGGCGCGGCGCTGCAAAAATTCCAACACGCCGCATCCACCGATCCAAGTAATCCAGACGCCTATTACAACATGGCGTCAACTTATCATCGCATGGGAACGTCCACCGGCGATGCCAAATCGCCATACTATACCCAGGCCGAAGACCTCTACAATCAATGCCTGAATCTCGACTCGAATCACATCGATTGCTATCGCGGTCTGGCTGTGCTGCTGATTGAAACCAACCGCAAGGATCGTGCCTACACGTTGCTGAAGAACTGGGCCACGGCAAACCCATCCAACGCGGATGCCGCCGTCGAATTGGCTCGCCTGTTTCACGAAGACGGCAAAGTGGAAACTTCGCGCCAGTATCTTGAGCACGCAGTTCAATTGGACCAACGCAACTCGCGAGCTTGGCGGGCATTGGCTCATTTGCGGGAAGAACAGGGAGATATCGGGCAAGCCCTGGCTAATTACCAGCGTTCTTATCAATTGAACGGCTTCCAACCAGACGTGGCGACCAAAATCGCTCGTCTCCAGCAAAACGTCAACAGTCGCACCACGGTCATGCCTGGCGAAACACGCTGGGCGAAACCGACCGTTCCGTCATCTCGCTATTAATGCGGCGGCCAGGCTCCTCTCAAATTTCCAACCTTCTGGGCAATCAAGATTTGAGAATCTAGGGCAACTCTACCGATAATAACGACGTTCTTGTCTTGAACTCTTTTCAACGAACGTTCATTCGACATGCGTCAATTTTTGCTAGCGGTGTGTGTTTGCCTTCTCGCGCCGGGGTGTGCTGGTTGGCCAGAAAAGCTGCACCAGCCGCAGTATCACAATCCGTTTCCGCAACTTGGCCGCGTCGCAGTGCTGCCGTTTTTCAATCAAAGCGGCGAATCGACGTTGAACGGTCTGGGCGTCGCCAACGCCTATCGTAACGAGCTGCAGCAGATCCCTGGTTTTGAAGTGATGCCGATCGGCGTGGTTCATCAAATCCTCGTCGGCAACAACATCAAATTAGAACATCCCATCGACTTCCAACAACTTGCAAAACAATTGAATGTCGACGCGGTCATTGTTGGATCGATCACAGATTTCTCTGAGTACTATCCGCCGCGGATGGGACTGGCCGTCAACTGGTATGCTGCCAATCCATGCTTTCATCCGATTCCACCAGGTTATGGGTTGCCTTGGGGAACGGCCGAGGAAGAATTCATTCCAGGTTCGCTGGTGTTAGAAGCAGAGTTCGCATTGGCTCGCGAGCAAATGAAAACGCAAACACCGATTCCACCCAAAGCGGATGTCCGTTTGATGCCCAGTGACAATCTGTTGCGGCCAAATGAAGCGGAGCCGTTGCCGGAAGTCGAGCAGACTTCGTCGCTAGCGGATTCGAGTGACGCCCATTCGAGTGTGCAGTCGATGGTAATTCAAGACGGCTTCGACGCGTCGGAGGTTTCCAACGATCCGTCGACCTTGTCTAACCCGAACCTTCCACCCGACTGGCCGGACCCGCGCGGGTTTGTCCCGCCGCAACCACAACCTGTTCGTCCCAAATGTCATCCTCATCAAGGTCCGATCATTGAGCTGGTGCGACAGTATCATGGGAACGACACAAAATTCACCGAGCAACTCAGAAATTATTACTCCTTTCGCAACGACGATCGGGCTGGGGGCTGGCGCTCTTATCTTCAACGCAAAGACGACTTTATTCAGTTCTGCTGTCATCTGCACATCACCGAAATGTTGGCCGCACGAGGTGGTGCAAGCGAAACGCGAGTGGTGTTGAGAACAAAAGATGGCCGATATGACCAATAGGGCATGAGGCCCAGACTTGGGCATGGTCAAAAAGGGCCCCCTTTTTCAACCATGCCAGTAATTGAGATGCTGCGGACGGTACCACTCGTAACAATCCCGTCAAGAATTCCGGCTGCGGCACGACCCAAGATTTCAAGGAGTATCCCGCGTGTCACAGGACATCAATGTGCTGGCACTCGTCAAAGGCGAGGAGCGATACGTTTTTCTTTACGACGACGAAAACCGAGCGGAAACGTTGCGGATGCTGGGGCGATATGCATCGAATCCGGAGTTGAGTTTCACGTGGTACGACGCCGCGGTGCTCAGCCAAAAGATTCGCAAAGCGATGCAGCCTGAACCGGAACCCGCATCGACTTCCACGCCCCGTTTTACGCTACCACAAGCGACGGATAACTTCGACGAGATTCTATAGTCTCCCCGCGGCGTTCCCATGCAGACGGCCGTTCCACGCTTTCTCCGATTCATGCACATCGAGCGCAATGCGTCGGAACTGACCGTCAAGTCGTATCGTGAAGATCTCACCAGCTTGAATGAGTATCTGGAAGAGAGCCACGGCCAAATGCCTGTGCCATCCCAGATCACTCCACTGGATTTGCGCGGCTACATCGCGGCCCTTCACGAAGCAGGCTATGCACGTTCGTCGGTCTCGCGCCGCCTGGCATCGCTGCGCAGCTTTTTTCGCTTTGCTCAGCGCGAAGGCCTGACGGACAACAACCCCGCAAAGCCGCTCCGCAACCCACGTCCGGAACGCAAACTGCCACACTTTCTATCCACCGAAGAAATCGGCAAGCTACTCGATGCACCTCCGGCGACACAAGACATGGGACTGCGCGATCGCGCGATTTTGGAAACGATGTACTCGGCCGGTTTGCGTGTCAGTGAAACGGTGGACATCAACGAAGGCGATCTCGATTTGGAAAACGGATTCGTGCGAGTCCGCGGCAAAGGCCGGCGCGAACGGCTCGCACCCCTTGGATCGTTCGCGACCCGAGCGATCAATCGATGGCTCAAAGTTCGCAAGCTCTCGTCCAAGGAACTGGAAGGGCTTGAGGCTCCCATCTTTCTCAACAAATTCGGCCGCCGCATCACGACCCGCAGCGTGGCTCGGATGTTAGAGAAACATTTAAAGCTCGCCGGACTTGATTTGCGAACAACTCCACACACGTTGCGACACAGTTTCGCCACGCACTTGCTGGATCGAGGCGCCGACATTCGAAGCGTCCAAGAGTTACTCGGCCACAAGAGCCTGGTCACAACGCAAATCTACACGCACGTCAGCACCGCCGGCTTGCTCGA
>CAYFJO010000269.1:9103-13670 GCA_964343305.1 uncultured Pirellulaceae bacterium
CTAACGCTTCTTCGGCCGCGGAATCTTCGCACCACCGCGTTTCTTCTTTCGTGCCCGGCTCTTTTGTGGCTCGTATGACTCGACCTTCACTTCGGTGACTTTCTTACCGATCGCTTCGCGCAGTTGTGTGATGCGGTCGCGAATCGCCGCGGCGCGTTCGAATTCTAACGCGTCGGCGGCTGTCATCATTTCCGCTTCCAACTCGCTGATGTACTCCTCGGTGATGTATTCCGATTCGTCCGTGCGCCCGACTGCGGCGTTTGCGTCGCGATGGGCCGCTGCTTCGGCTTCGATCCCGGTGCGAATGTTTTTGCGGATCGTCTCGGGCGTGATGCCGTGTTTCGCGTTGTATTCCTCCTGGACCTTGCGGCGGCGAAGCGTTTCGTCGATCGCTCGTTGCATCGAGTCCGTGATTTTGTCGGCGTACAGGATGACCTTGGCGTTGACGTTGCGGGCCGAGCGGCCAATCGTTTGGATCAACGACGTTTCGCTGCGCAAAAAACCTTCCTTGTCGGCATCCAGAATCGCGACCAGCGAAACTTCCGGCAGGTCGAGACCTTCACGCAGTAAGTTGACGCCGACCAGCACATCGAATTGGCCTTCGCGCAATTCGCGCAACAACTCAACCCGCTCGAACGCATCCAGTTCACTGTGCAACCAGCGGCAACGAACGTTTTGTTCGTTGAAGTAAGACGCAAGATCTTCGGCCAGCCGCTTGGTCAGCGTCGTCACCAGCACACGCTCGCCCGCGGATGCCCGCTCGCGAATCTGTTCCAGCAAATGCGGCACTTGTCCGCGCGCCGAACAAACTTCGACCACCGGATCGAGCAAACCGGTCGGACGAATGATTTGCTCCACCACTTCGCCGTCCGTCTGATCCAGTTCATAGTCGTTCGGTGTCGCCGAGACAAAGACAACTTGATTCAACCCCTTTTCCCATTCGTCAAACTGCAGCGGGCGATTGTCCAACGCGCTGGGCAAGCGAAAACCGTGCTCGACCAGCGTCAGTTTTCGATTGCGATCGCCGTGATACATGGCCCGAATTTGCGGCACGGTAACGTGCGATTCGTCAATGAACAGAAGGAAATCCTTCGGGAAATAGCTGTACAACGTCTCGGGTGCTTCGCCTTCCTCACGTCCTGACAAAGGCCGGCTGTAATTCTCGATGCCCGGACAATGGCCAACCTCGGTCAGCATTTCGATGTCAAACCGCGTTCGCGCACTCAACCGTTGAGCTTCCAAGAGCTTGCCTTGTTCGCGGAACTTTTCCAGTTGAACTTCAAGTTCCTCCTTAATGCGATCGACGGCCTCCGCCACACGGTCTTCCGGCATGACGAAGTGTTTCGCAGGATAGATAAACAGTTGCTCTTCGCGGCTGATGGTCTCGCCGCTGGTTGGATTGATCAACGACAACTGTTCGACCTCATCTCCCCACAACTCGATGCGGTACGCGAACTCTTCGTAGGCCGGCCAGATTTCGACACAGTCGCCACGGACGCGGAATTTGCTGCGTTCGAACGTGACGTCGTTGCGTTGGTACAGAATGTCGACCAACTTCATCAACATCTCGTCGCGATCGACCGTGTCGCCCTTCTGAAGCGATACCATCATCTTTTTGTAATCCGCCGGTGAGCCGATGCCGTAGATGCTCGACACACTGGCGACGATGATCACATCGCGACGGCTGACCAGGCTGCTGGTCGATGCCAATCGTAGACGGTCGATTTCGTCATTGATCGACGCGTCTTTTTCGATGTAGATGTCACGCTGCGGGATGTAGGCTTCGGGCTGGTAATAGTCGTAGTAGCTGACAAAATAGTGGACTGCGTTGTTGGGGAAAAACTCTTTGAATTCGGAGTAGAGCTGGGCGGCAAGCGTCTTGTTGTGCGAGATGACGAGTGTTGGTCTTTGGATCTGTTGGATGACGTTGGCCATCGTGAACGTCTTGCCGGAGCCAGTGACGCCCATCAACACTTGCCGCCCGCGGCCGGCGGCAATCACTTCCGACAGCGCTTTGATCGCTTTTGGCTGGTCGCCGGCAGGTTCGTAGGGGGCCTGAAGTTCGAACTGCAACGTATGATCCTTGAACGGTTTTTGCAATGAAGAAGGACGAATTGGCAATCCGTCCTACCACAGGATAGAGAATGGCGTGATTCCTTACCACGTGCTGCGTCGCCAAGTGTAGAAGCACACGAGGGCGCCCGACAACAAACCAACAACGCCCGGGATGCCTATCAAAACCAAGGCGACGAAGGGATCGGACCAACCCGCTTGTTCCATCCCCAAAGCGACAAAACACACGGCAAAGAGCGAGGCGAACGTCGCGAGCGAGGCAGCCAGCGACGCTGCAAAGACGGCAACTAATGTGACACCCACGGAAGTCAAAAAATCGATCATGCGCTCATCGGGATTCAGCGGCAATCCACCCGCTTCACGATATCGGACATACATCGCCGTGCGCACAAACGCGGGCAGCAAAACGATCAAAAGCAGAAATCCCAAACCGGGAGCAATGGCCATCACGCCAAAACAAACGGCTGTCAACGTGATGCCCAACATCAGCGTCGACAATTTGAACTGGTAACGTCCATCCGCATGGGCAATCGGACGATTTCCAGGTTTGACGAGCGCTGCACGGCTGAGTTTTGTTCCGCACAGCCAGCAGTGCATCATCGGTCTCGGAATCACCGCACCACAATGCGGGCAATCTCCCAGGATATCGGGGGCATCCGGCTTAACGATTTTCTCGTCGGTCATCCTTCGACGATCCAAGATGAATGAGTTGCGTCGACTGCGGCTGGCGCTGCGCGGTACTTGCCGTTGGTGCTTCTGGTGGGTACCAGAAGACGATGATCCATTGACCATCGTCGCTGACCGAAGGTATCAGACGTCCGCTGCGGATTCGCTCTTCAAAGTTGCCAAACTTGCCGCCATGCTTGGCAATAAAATCTTGCAAAACCGGTTTGAGAGATTCGGCAAGGTCCATTTCCGTGATTGCTTGCGGAATCACCGAACGGTGAACTTGGGCAGCAAACGGCACGTCGCTGGCGATCTCGGGCGGCGGTGAAACCGATGCGGTTGCAATTTCATCCGATTGAGCCAACACGACGAACAAGAATTCCTTGGACGTCCAAGTCCGTGCCTTCACCTGAAACTCATTTCGCACCTTGTCGATCGCGTCCACGGACATGTCAATGAATCGATCGATCAAGCCAGCCGCGGCGTCGATTCGCTCCTGAATCGTCGAATTGATGCGAGCCCGTTCACGACGCTCCGATTCTCGGTCGAAACTTGCTTTCCCAGCACCGGCTCTTCGTGCGACGAGCCTTCTCACGATCGCATCCAGCAGCCGGTTAAACGACGTCGTGATGCCGGTCATGATGCTGTTGCTGGAAGATCGCAGCCGCCCCGACGAAATGTTGAAGTCCGAGTCGTCAAACGAGACGCGTATGACTTTTTCAAAATAAGTCGTTCCCTGGCCGCTGATCCGAGCCACGCCGACATTGCTAATCGTACGCGACTTGGCAATCCCTTGAATTGGAATCTCCAACATCGCCTGCCTCTCATTCGGAACCAAACGAATATCTGTCCGCGCCAGTGAACGCGATGTACCAACCAGCGGAACGCCGTTGATCGTTTCGTTGACTGGATACTCGCTTCGATGACGTCGACGAGCGATCCGCTGAAAGAGTTCTTTGGCGATCCGCAAATGAATGACGTCGACATAGTTCGATGTGTCGGCCGCTTCGGCAAGCCGTCGTTGGATGTCCGCGATGTATCGCCGATCCAATGGACTCAGCCGCTCAACGGGGACCGTGGAATTCCTGTTGTTCGCCTTAAAGATCCGTATGTGATCCCTGCCCACTGCAATCAGCCTTCCTTGCACGCGATACCGGCCTGTGTTGTCCGTCCAAGTGCGGCTTGGATAATCGGAAACTGGCTCAAGATCCACCGCGAAAGCAACGCGGCAGTTCAAGCTTGCGGTCAGGTGGCCGGCAAGCAGCAGAGCCGCAATCCGACATGCACGTTTCCACTTCATCTGGCCCAACAACGAAATCGACATTCCACATCTCCCGTTAACTTGAGTCACAACCACCGTGCCAATCCGACTCATCAAGTACCAGCCTTTTCAGTCGCTTGCAGGATCGGCCTTAAGTGTGGCCGAATCTTCTCTAACGTACGTGGCCCAATCCCTCGTATGTTCAGTAAATCTTCGTGAACGTGAAACGGGCCGTGCTGCTGCCGCCATTGGACGATTTGCCTGGCTCGCGTCTCCCCCAAATCTGGAAGAATCATTAACTCGGGCCAATCGGCGGAGTTCAGATCGATTTGGAATTCAATTTCCCCGGGCTCGACCTCAATCTCTCCACGGCGATAGCCGATGTTATACCAACCATATGCCCCAATCAAGCAGAGTGAGACGGCGATCACCACGCCGGCACCGGCTTGGTCGATGCGATAAAGCAACGGGTGTGAACGACGAGGGTCGGGTCCCGAAGCGGCAGAGTTAAAAGAATCGTTGTTCACTGGGAGCAACCTTCGCTTGTGGTTTGCAGCGACCCATTAT
>CAYFJO010000269.1:13770-14864 GCA_964343305.1 uncultured Pirellulaceae bacterium
CCGGCACTGCGGTTAAACGCCGGGGAGAATTTCGTTACGATGAACGCATGTCACGCGAATTCACGCAAATCCAGTGGGACGAACAATTAGCGGACGACTGCCGTCAACTGGCGCGACTGGCCGTGCGCGAGGATTTGGATCGCGGTCACGACTGGACTACGTTGTCGCTCCTGTCCGCAGACCAAACAGCCCAAGTCGCGGTCGTCGTCCGAGAATCAGGTGTCATTGCGGGTCTTCCCGCCGCGCAGATCGTCTTGGACGAAATGAACATCAAGGCGGACTGGACGTCGCTCGTTGACGACGCCACCGACGTCGCCAAAGACACAGTCGTGGCCCAACTAAGTGGCAACGCACGCGATTTGCTGACGTCCGAGCGGTCGCTCCTCAACTTCATCGGCCACCTATCCGGCATCGCCACGCTGACGCAAGAATATACATCCACTGTGGCAAATACAAAAACCAAAATCTACGACACGCGCAAGACCACACCAGGTTGGCGGCGTTTGGAGAAATACGCCGTCCGCTGCGGTGGCGGAACCAATCACCGCACGGGTCTGTTCGACGCGATCCTAATCAAAGACAACCACTTAGCTGTGGCAGGCGACCAACAACTCGGTCCCGCACAGTCCGTCGAACAGGCACGAGAATTCGCTCAGCAACTTGCCGAAGATTCGAATCACGCCGAACCCATGATTATCGAAGTCGAAGTCGACACCTTGGATCAACTTCGCGATGTGCTCGCCGCCACCCCTGACATCGTGCTGCTGGACAACATGACACCGGACGAACTTCGCCGGGCGGTCGAAATGCGTAACGGATCGAATCCAGACACCGAGTTAGAAGCATCCGGCGGAATCAACTTGTCGACCGTCGCCGCGATCGCCGAAACGGGCATCGACCGAATTAGCGTCGGCGCACTGACCCATTCCGCGCCTTGCTTAGACGTGGGCATGGATTGGAATTGACTGGTCTTTCACTTGCGCCGCTTCGACATGTTGAGTGACTACTTTAAGCCAGCCGCGATTCTCTTGGCAAATGCCAGCGTCTTAGGCGGATAAGAAACGCATAGAACAACACCAGGCACACGCCCGCCG
>CAYFJO010000270.1:0-14783 GCA_964343305.1 uncultured Pirellulaceae bacterium
CCGCTGTTCTACAATCCGGTCAACATGGATTTCGATGCGCAGGGACGACTGTGGTTGATCGAGGGGATGAACTATTCACCAACGGCTCGCCAGCGGCCCGAGGGCGACCGCGTGATGGTGATTGAGGACACCGACAAGGACGGAAAAGCCGATCACAGCCACATGTTCGTCCAGGAGCCGTCTTTCCAGACGACGATGGGGCTGGCGGTCATTGGTAATCGCATTTTTGTTTCACAGCCCCCGGCGATGCTCGTGTTTACCGACGTAGACGGCAATGCTAAATTCGATCCGAAAGTCGATCGTCGCGAAGAGTTCATTACCGGCTTTCGTGGCCACGATCACGGACATGGGTTGTACGCAAACGTTGCCGGCCCGGACGGCAAATTCTATTTCTCGGCGGGCAACTACACCGCCGGCGCGATCACGGACCGCTCGGGACGTGTGTTTCGCATCGGCAGTCACTACTTCGCGGAACAGTTCGCTGACGTAATGGGACAGAAAAGCGACGATGGTCACGTCTATGTCGGGGGTGTCGCGTACCGAGTCGATCCCGATGGCAAGAACCTGGCGGTCGTCGGCCACAACATGCGCAACCCGGTGGGGCTGACGATCTCTTCGTTCGGCGACATGTTCAACAATGACAACGACGATCCACCCAACTGCCGCACAACCTGGCTAATGGAGCACGGCAATCTGGGTTTTTCGTCCAACGATGGCCGCCGAAGTTGGCGGGCGGACTGGCGACCGGGCCAGACCTCTCAGATCGCACATTGGCGACAGGACGACCCCGGCATCATTCCCGCAGGCGATGTGTATGGCGGCGGCGCGCCTGTGGATATCGCGTTCTACGAGAACGGAGCGCTGGGTGCGAAATACCGAGGCATGGTCCTCAGTTGCGAAGCCGGTCGGAATATTGTGTTCGGCTATCTTCCCCAACCGAAGGATGCTGGCTTCACGATGGATCGTTTCGATTTCCTGACACCGAATCTCACGCATGAATTCGTGAACTCCGATTTCGTGGGGACGAGCGGAACGAAGATTCGCAAAACGGAGCTCATCCGCTCCTTTTTTCGTCCGTCGGACGTGGCGGTTGGCCCCGATGGCGCGATCTACGTCGCCGATTGGTTCGACAGTCGCGTGGGCGGCCATCGTTGGAATGACAGAGGCGCCCGCGGCACCATCTACCGTATTGCTCCCAAAGGGGCGACGCTGGCCGTTCCGGAATTGGAGCTCGAGACAATCGCCGGTCAGATCGAGGCGCTGAAGAACCCCGCAGTCAACGTTCGCTACCAAGGCTTTGCCAAGCTTAAGGAAGCCGGCGATCAGGCAGTGCCAGCGCTGAAGGGGTTACTGGAACACGAAAACCCTTACGTCCGCGTGCGTGCAGTCTGGCTCTTTGCTCACAGCGAACTAGGCCGTGTGGAATTACAGAAGCTGCTGGGGCATCCAGATGCGCAGATGCGTGTGGCAGCTTTCAGGGCGATGCGCGCCGCCGGGCTAACGCTGCTCGATGCGGCGACTCACTTGGCCAAGGACAAGTCACCCGCGGTACGACGCGAAGTCGCTCTGGCGATGCGCGACGTTGACTGGCAAGACTGTAAACCCATTCTCTCGGCGATCGCCCGAGGGTACGACGGTAGCGACCGCTGGTATCTCGAGGCCTGGGGAACGGGCTGTAGCGGCAAAGAGTCGGTCATGTATCGACACCTGCTCGAGTCGGCTGGCAGCGATGCATTGGCCTGGACCGCTCCAATGGCCGATCTTGTCTGGCGTTTGCATCCGCCCGAGGCCGTCGCGGCATTAAGGCAGCGGGCTTTGGAAAGCACCCTTTCCAAACCAACAAGAAAACAGGCCATGGATACACTGGCGTTCATCCAAAACAGGTCAGCGGCCGAGGCGATGCTCGAAATCGCCAACAGCGGGCCGCAGGATCTGACGTCTATAGCCGCCTGGTGGATTTCTAATCGGCACGAACAGTTCTGGAGCAGCTTCAACATCAAATCGCGATTGCCGCAGGGGGTATTGGACCCGAAGAAGCTCGCACAAGACTGGACTACTCCGAAGTCCAATATTCCGCCACTACCGCCACTGAGTGATATTCTCGCGATTCAGGGGGACGCTGGTCGTGGAGACACGCTGTTTTCCGGCAGGGCGCAATGTTCCAAGTGCCACAAACTCCGCGGTCGAGGCGAGGACATCGGCCCTGACCTAAGCGAAGTCAGCAAGGTCCACAAGACCCGTGAAGCGCTGCTGAAAAACATCATCGATCCTTCGGCATCTATTGCGCAAGGCTTCGAGGGTGTCCAGGTCATCACGACGAATGGCAAGGTCTTCTCCGGATTGATCCTCAGCGAAGGTGACCCGCTGATACTCAAGGACCAAAACGGAAACCGGATCACAATCGCGGCCGACGACATCGACATTCGCGAAAAGATGAAAGTGTCGCTCATGCCGAAGATCGACAACCTTGGGCTCAGTGGCCAGGAACTGGCGGATGTTGTCGAGCATCTGCTCAAGCCTCGTTGATCACGAGTTTGTGCACGCCGAAAAACTCGTCTCGATCCTGAGGACAACAGGACGATTATCTGAGCAATTTCGCGACCGGGCGCGTCAGCTTTCGCCTTGCCCTGCAAACGGCCAGTCGACTGCTTTGTACGATAGGGCCAATTGCGGAGTTTCAATCCGTTTGCCTTTTTGGAACAGGCTGTGCATTACGTTGTCCAAGATTCCGGTGGTCAGCAACGTCCGTTCGACCGGATAGGACGGGCGGCCGGTGTGGATCATGTTCTCGATGGCTTTGACCAGATACGCAAAGTGACCGAATGGTTTGTCATCTTCTAATTTGAACCAGGTGGCGACGGGTTCGCGTCGGCCGCGCAACTTGGCGGCAAAGGCGAAGTGCCGTGCGATCCCGTTGGCCATCGCCACGGTGGCTTTCATTCCGTCCGCATACTCGATCAGATAAAATGCGGCACCTTTCGAGAGTCTGTCTTTAGGATTCCCCTCGGGAACATTCGGCATCGTCCGCAGGGCGGCGTCAAACAGCGAACGCGTCCAGCGGCCTTGTTGTTCCGTTTTCCAGATCTCTTCGCCTTGAACGGCCTGCACGGCTTTCACTCCGGATTCCCCACCGTGGCGTCGTTCGACCATGCACTGGAACGTTTCGAGTGCATGAAAGCCGTACGATTCCAGGCCGCCGTATCCAATCGCCAGGGCTTCTTCGATCTCGCAACCCATCGGCAATGCCAGCGCGGGGACCCGCCAGGTGACCGGCAACGATGATCCGGCCATGAAGGGTATTTTCATCTTTTTGCCCGCGTCGTACATGTGTTTGGCATCTCGCCAATTGTACGCCAGGTGTTTGTCGTTGAAGACGGGGACCACTCGGCCGGACTTCTGAAACGCGGCCGTGATTTGGTCGAAGAACCTTCGTCGCGGGTACATGTGTTGATTCGTATCGCGAGTGTAGGGATAGTTGCCGTGTTCACCGATACTCAGCACGCCGGCAATCCGTTTGTCTGCCGTCACGGCTTCTTCAATCGTTTCGGTGAGTCGAAAGCCGTATTTTTTGGCCAAGTCGCGGCTTAAGTCACGTTCGGGAACCTGATCGGTGTACATCGAAATGACTTGTAAATCCGGCCCGGGTCCGCCGTCTTGTTTGAACCCTTCCAGAATCTTACCCACGATAACGTCGGCATGAGAATTCGTACGGTACTCGGTGATTACCGCCGCGACCGGCAGCTTTTCTCTCTTGGGTTTCTGGTCGGATTGTCCGCCGAAAGAAACACCTGTTAATGCCGCGGTTCCGCCGACCGTCGCTCTCTTCAACCATTCCCGCCGCTGCATCAGGTTCATCCGAGTGTCCTTTCGCTGCTCTAAAGCGTATCGTCAAGCCGGTGATCACGGTACATTTTCAACGATTCACCGAATGACTGTCAACAGTCGAGGCAACCACGAACTACGGTCGCTGGGTTTTTCGAAGCGTGTCACAAAACCCATGAGTAGACAGGACAGCAGTTTGTTTTAGGTGGTGTTCGGATCATATTGCTGCGCCGCACGACGAAGTTCCTGTTGAATTTTCCGGACTACCAGATCTTCTACTTCACCCCCACACACGCGCTCCAAAGCGTGAACGCCTGCCGTGCTGTTAGTCATGACATTCTGATCGGTTCTGTCCAAGTTGTCGACACTCTGACATCGCCCTGATCACTGATCACGAGAATCGTGGCATGTCCAAAGATACTCGCACGCAGCGGCGACACATTAACATCGCTCGACAACTCAATCGAAAGCTCGAAGATTTGCACGTGCCGGAAGTGTTAAAACGAAAGGCAAATTGAGTGTCGCCACACTAGACACGAGAATCTACTCTCGAAGAGTACCGTAAGTTGTTACAGCAATCGACTTTAGAGAAGTGAGGGCGCAGGGACTTGAACCCTGGACCTACGGATTAAAAGTCTTACGGGTACTCTACGCTACACGACGCAGAGCTACGATTTCACCGAGAATTTGTGGCTCTGTGTCTTTCATTTTGTAGGTGGACATCGAGCAAGATAGCGGACGTGTTGAGTGTTGATTGAGTGTCGGTGGTTGATGATCCGGCGCCGTACAAAGTCAGATGGCGTCAGGATGAATGGTAGAACCGCATTGCGAGAGTTTCGCAACAACGGTCGTAGCGGTCGGTCCGGACCTTCCCGGAAAACTTATCCACACCCCTCGTCCCAAGTCCTCAGGGACTCAAGTCTACAACTCGGAATTTGCGCCGGGATTTTCCACTGGTAATCTAGGCAAGTGGCTGATCTCAATCTCCCCTCGCAAGTCGCTCTTGTCTCCACTCTGTTCGCATCAGTTGCGGTACGCGTCCGGCGAACCGGTTACATCGGCAAATTCCGAAGTCCGTTTGCGTGCTCATGTCACGCCCACCTTGGTCATTTCGGCGATTTCTGTTCGTGACTCAGGTCCTGAGCGCGCACGGAAATCAACGGCAGTCTCAATTCTGACTGCGCGCTGGATGCAAAATCCAGATTTCAGGAGTTCGTTGAATCGATTTGATTCGCGCAAGAGGTGTTCGGCACCGAAGCGAGTTAAGCTAGACGCTTCACCGCGTCGGCTTGTCCAACTTCAGACATTTCGAATCGCGACTAATTGCACTCGGTCCATGTGACCGCCGCACTTGTCGATGTGCCATCGTTGATTCGGTTCTCGCCGAAGCAAGCGAGGGTGTCCGGCAGCTGTGTCCCCCAAAACTCCTTCGGCAGTATCGCGGGATTTACCGGTGTCTCAAATACCTTGACTCCGAACTCCGACTGCTTTTCGGGATTCTGAACTACGAGACGGCAATTCGGTACAAAGCCCGCAACCCTTGCGAGACCTATGGAACTGGCGATTCACCAGCAACAATTGAACGATTGATGGGAAGGCAAAGCCCGCAATAGAAGATCGGTCGGCAGAAAGGCTGGGCGAATGACGTGCCCAAGGTACTCGGTCGGAGTGAAATAGGCCGTTATCATATAAGGGCTACGACCGAAAGCAATTTTCGAACGCACGAAATAATCAAGGAGACATAAAATGTCGCGGTGGACCTCGGTAACGCCGGTGATGTTGACACTTGCACTTCTCATTTTCATTGGATGTGGAAGTAAGCCAGACGCGAGCCCGAACGGCAACGGGAACAACGGACCCAACGACGGGTCGTCTAGTTCGTCCGGTGGCGACAAAGTTGTGCGGATTCCAATGGCAACGTCCGGGCCAAAGTCGCTTGACCCTGCGGATGGGTCGAGTGTTTATGACAACCGTTGTTGCTGCATGGTCTACGAGACACTGCTGCAATACAAATACCTCGTTCGTCCGCCAACTCTTGAGCCACTCTTGCTCGAAGAGATGCCTGAAGTGAGTGAAGATCGGCTCACGTACAAATTCAAACTAAAGAAAGGTGTGCACTTCCACGACGATCCGTGTTTCAAAGGTGGCAAAGGGCGCGAGATGGTTGCGTCGGATGTCATCTACTCGTGGAAGCGGATTGCCGACAACGACGTATCATCAAAAAACTGGTGGCTGATGGAAGAAACTGTCGAGGGATTCGACGAGTACCGTGAAAAACAGAACGCAGCCGAATCGTTTGATTACGAGGCGGATGTCGAAGGATTCAAGATTCTCAATGACTATGAGTTCGAAGTTGTGTTGAAAAATCCGGTGCAGCGATTCTTATGGACGCTGGCAATGTTTCAGTTTTCAGTTGTCCCGCGCGAAGCTGTGGAGAAGTACGGCAACAAAGAGAGGTTTCTCAACCATCCCGTTGGCACTGGTCCGTATCTCATGGCGGAAGAAGATTGGGTCAACGGCAAAAGTATTGTATTTGCGAGAAACCCAAACTATCACGAATGCTTCTATCCGGACGAGTGTACGCCGGAAGACAACGAAGCGGGACTCGATAAGCCAGCCGGAACGCGATTACCCATCATCGATCGAGTTGAGATTACCTTCTTTGTCGACAGCCAACCGATGTGGCTGCAATTCCGCAGCGGCAATTTGGACTATACGACCGTGCCCGCCGAAAACTACGCCACAGCGTTTAACAAGCGCACCAAAAAGCTAACACCTGAATTTCGCAAAGAGGGCATCACGGGTCATCACGTGCCGTTGCTGGATTTCATCTATTACGGCTTCAACATGGAAGACGAATTGTTGGGTGGATACAGTGACGAAAAGAAGTATCTAAGGCAGGCGATCAGCTTGGCGTTGGATTGGGAAGAGCGAAACGACGCGTTCTATAACAGCACCTGCGTCATCTACGATGGTATGATTCCACCAGGTTTGGCCGGATATCCTGAAGATGGTCAAACGCCGGTCAGTTATCGCGGACCCGATCTGCAACGCGCCAAAGAGTTATTGGCGAAGGCTGGCTATCCCAATGGCGAGGGCTTGCCAACGATCAACTACTACACCGGACGCGGTGCCAACTCGCAGCAACAAGCCGAAATGACGGCCCGGCAGTTGAAAAAGATCGGCATTAACATCAACCCGCGATTAGTCGACTTTGCACCGCTTACCGAGACGCTTGACAACAAAAGAGCCCCCATGTTTTCGCTTGCTTGGGGATCAGATTATCCCGACGGTGAAAACAACTTGCAATTGTTTTACGGTCCGAATGGCGCACCCGGCTCGAATTCCTTCAACTACAAAAACGACGAGTTTGATCGTCTCTATGAAAAGATTCGTTTGATGCCACCATCGGTCGAGCGGACGGAAATCTATGAAAAGATGCGCGACATGGTCATAAAGGACTGCGCATTCATGGGTTCCATGGCACGTACGCGATCCTATTTGGTGAACCCGCGACTTAAGAACTTCAAACCGACGGAGAATTTCTACAATTGGGTCAAGTATCTCGATGTTGATGACTCCGCAGAGAAAAAGTGATCGTCAATGTGGGCGTACGTATTCCGCCGAGTTGCCTACAACATTCCGGTCTTTCTGGGCATCGTGTTGTTCGTCATGCTTGCGCTGCGCGTTCACGATCCCGTGTACGCCCTGCTCGGAAAAAACGCGCGACCGGAAGATGTCATAAAGAAACGCGAAGACGTCGGACTGGATAAACCGTTCGTCCAGCAATACGTCACGTTTCTTGGCACGTTTGATCTTGGCACGCGCAGTTGGGTCGTCCAACCAGGACGAACGGTCGGTGAAATCCTGAGCAAGGCGGTCGTCCCCAGCCTGTCGCTGACACTTCCCGCGCTAGTCCTGACTAGTTTTCTTTCCATCTGCGTCGGCATCATCGCGTCGTATTTCCGCGGTCGAACTGTCGATCGATCGTTGGTGCTGGTCGCGGTGTTGGGCATGAGCGTCAGTTTTCTCGTCTACATCATTTTGGGTCAGTATTTCGGCGCTTATCTGATGGCACGAGAGTTGGACATCGAATGGTTTGCGATCAGCGGATACGAAAACTGGATTGGATTGAATCCAGCTCGCTTTGATCCGACCATATGGGCGCACTTTTGCTTGTTGCCGGTCTTGATCAGCGTGATTGTCGCGATGGGTTACGACACGCGATTTTATCGAGCCGTGATGGTCGAAGAATCGCAACGCGACTATATCATCACCGCACAAGCCAAAGGCGCGAGCAAAGCCAAAATCATGTTCGTGCATATGCTCAAGAATGCCATGATCCCCATCATCACACGCGTGGTCATTTCGTTGCCGTTCTTGATCATGGGTTCGATTCTGCTGGAAGTCTTTTTTGGCATTCCAGGAATGGGGCGGACGTTGATCGCGGCTGTGCGTGAAAAGGACTTCCCGATCGTGCAATCGTTCACGGCGATTTTCTCGGCGATTTACATCTTGACGATCATCCTAACCGATGTGCTTTACGCGCTGGTCGATCCACGAGTGAGGCTTTCATAATGGCCGATTGGCTGAAGAGAACGCTGAAACAAAGATCAGCTCGCAAGTTCCTGCGCAATCGGCTGGCGATCGGGGCGTTGGCGATCGTGTGCGTCTTTTTGCTCATTGCTGTGTCGACGGGCGTGTTCGGCTTCATTCAACTGGAGGATACGTTCGAGCGCGTCGGTCCCAAAAGTATTTCCGGGTTCTTTCGTACACAGTTGCCGGAGAAACGCGTTGAGGATTGTTACTTCTACTTGGAAAAGGTCGACCAGGCATTGAGTCGCGGCGATCCACAAACAGCGCTCGCCGATCTGCGATACGGACAACTCGATGTCGCCGACTTGCCGCCGAGCGAACTTGAAGCGATTGTCGAGTCCGGCTGGGAAATCTATGACGAGCTAGTCGAGACTGAAGATCTTAATGCCGCCCCAGAAGTCCTTCCGCAAATCGAACAGTTGGAAGCTACCGCGGCAAAACTGTTTCCAGCGCCAACGGGGTTTAGTGCGCTCTCGCGCGGTCTTGAAATGTTCCTCGGCACAGACATGCAAGGCCGATCGATTACTGTACGCGCCGTTTACTCGATTGAAGTCGCATTCAAACTTGGTGTCGTGGTTGCGACGATTTCGGTAGCGGTGGGCAGTCTCATGGGTGCTGCCGCCGCGTACTTTGGTGGTTGGGTGGATTACCTGGTGACGTGGTTATTCACGACATTTTCCTCAATCCCGAGTTTGGTTCTGCTGGTCTTGCTGGCGTACATGTTCACCGACAGCGTGTTTGAAGGCACGCTCGTTCCCATGTACATCGCGTTTTCGGCAACCTACTGGATCGGTCCTTGCCGTGTGATTCGCGGCGAAACGTTGAAGCTCAAAGAACTCGAGTACGTCCAAGCCGCCACCGCCGTCGGATTCAGCCGGTTGTACATCATGATCCGACACATTCTGCCCAACGCCGCACACTTGATGCTGATCAATTTTTCCTTGCTCTTTATCGCAGCGGTTAAGGGCGAGGTGATCCTGACGTTCCTCGGACTGGGCATCAAAAATGGCACGAGTTGGGGCATCATGATCGACCACTCGCGACCGGAAGTGATTAACGGGTTCTTTTGGCAGATAGGTACGGCGACGTTTCTGATGTTCGTCCTGGTACTGGCGTTTAACATCCTGTCCGACGCGTTGCAGGACGCGTTTGATCCAAAGCACGTGTAAGGCGAACAAGACATCGAGATGAACGCAACAGAGCCAATCCTGAGTGTTCGCAACTTGAGCACCTGCTTCAAGACGGATCAAGGTGTGGTCACAGCGGTCGACGAAATGTCATTTGATCTCTGCCCAGGCGAGACTCTGGGCATCGTCGGCGAGAGCGGTTGCGGAAAGACGGTCACCGCAAAATCAATCATGCGGCTGCTGCCAGAGCATCTCAGTTTCTTCAAAGACGAGAGCGACATCCAATTCGAAGACACAAACCTCGCCACCGCCGACGAAGGAACAATGCGTGACGTACGCGGCAACAAGATTGCGATGATCTTTCAGGAACCGCAGACCGCGCTGAATCCAGTATTCACGATTGGCTGGCAGTTGGACGAAGCGCTGAAGTACCACACCAAGCTCGCTCGCCAGGAACGTCGACAACGTGCGATCGAGATGTTGAAGCTTGTCGAGATGCCAAATCCCCAGCGGCGATTGCGCGAATACCCTCATCAGTTGTCGGGCGGCATGCGGCAGCGAGTGCTGATCGCGATCGCGCTTTGTTGCGAGCCGGACATCTTGATCGCCGACGAACCGACTACCGCGCTGGACGTCACGATTCAAGCGCAGATTTTGCGTCTGATGGAAGACCTGAAGCAAAAGACCGGTGCCGCAATCATGCTTATCACGCATGATCTGGGAGTCGTTGCTCAAACGTGCGACCGGGTGATTGTGATGTATGCCGGTCGCATCATCGAACAGGCTCCGATTCGCGAAATCTTTCACCACCCGCAGCATCCATACACCAAGGCACTGCTCGAATCGATCCCCAAGAAAGACCAGCGACACGGTAAGCACCTGCCCGCAATCGAAGGCATTGTACCCAGCTTGCACGAGTTGCCAATTGGCTGTCGGTTTCACGATCGTTGCGAGTACTGCGAAGATCGATGCGTCGAGGAAGAACCGAAGCTGGAACGAACCGCCGCCGATCGTCTAGTTCGATGCCACGCCCCACTGACCAACGCAGGACAGACAAATCAAAGCGAGGAAGATTAAATGGCGTTGATCGAGGTAGACAACTTGGTCAAACACTTTCCCAAGCGCGGTGGTTTTTTCAATGGCGTGATTGCCAAGGTCCACGCGGTCAACGGAGTGAGTTTCGAAATCCAGCGGGGCGAAACGCTTGGTGTCGTCGGCGAATCGGGGTGTGGCAAGTCGACTTTGGGAAAATCGATGATCCGGCTGTTGGATTTGACGTCCGGTTCCGTGACATTCGACGGCGAAGAAATCTCGAATCTCAGCTATCGCGAGTTGATGCCATATCGCAAGCGGATGCAGATCATCTTTCAAGATCCCAACGCGTCATTGAATCCGCGCCAAACCGTTGGCGGGATGCTTCGTGAGATCATCCGCTTTCATCAGATCGTCGCGCCCGTTGAAATGGACGATTACATCGATACCTTGATTTCCAAAGTGGGTCTTCACGGCGACGACAAAGACAAATACCCGCACGAATTCTCGGGGGGCCAGCGGCAACGAATTGGCATCGCGCGGGCTCTCGCTGTCGATCCCGAGTTCATCGTCGCCGACGAACCCGTTTCAGCACTAGATGTTTCCATCCAGGCGCAGGTATTGAATCTGTTGATGGATCTGAAAGACGAATTCAAATTGACGTTGATGTTCGTCTCACACGACCTCAAGGTGATCGAACATTTTTGTGACCGCATGCTGGTCATGTACTTGGGCCACATCGTCGAAGAACTCGATTGCGACGACATCGACGACCAGGCACGACACCCCTACACAAAAGCATTGCTGGCGGCCAACCCAGTAAACGATCCCGACGAGCGGCACAAACTGACGCCACTCGAAGGCGACGTACCCAGCCCCTACGATCCACCGGAAGGTTGTCCATTTGTGACCCGTTGTCCCGTAAAGGAAGACCGATGTTCGCAGGACATGCCGCCACTCGTGGAACTGGGCGGCAATCACCGAGTAGCTTGTTGGGTCGTAGATGAAGAACTAACCGAATAGACCCGTCACCGGCCAACATCAACCATGGCGTGCGGGCAATCGGGGCACACAAACACTTTTCATCAAATCAACAGTCTCGTCGGACTTACCGACCAACGTCCCTTTTTCGGCTCGTGAAACGGGTCGCAACCTGCTGAGGTGTTCCCACCGCTGTCAATTCGGCCTCGCTAAAACTCGCTGAAGTTGCATCGGCCGCCTGCTCGAAGAGATTCTGCTAACTCGCGGCGGTGTTATTTCGATTGGGACACCGCTGTAGATGCGCCTTACAGCGAACTCGCGCTGGGTTGTCCATCTTCAGCAGATTCAAACTCGGGCCAAATGATAGAGGATGATGTGACTTCAGCGAACTTGGAATAGGCTGAAGTGCAGGAGGTGTCATCTGCGTACGCACATCTCTGAAGTTAGAGACGAACCGCACGCCGCTGAGGCCCAGTTGAAGTCTTCGTCGCCTCCGTCGCCGAGTGGGATGCCGATGTGTTTAGGGCCGCCAGAACCAACCTGAAATCAAAGCGGCAATGCCCAGACGACTCGTCTCAGGACGAAATCGCCTCCTTGCCTAGGTGGATGACATAAATGTCTTCCTCGTAGACCTTCCCATCCTTCCAACGCTGAACATGCACCTGCGTTTGGCGAATATGGCCAAACTGCTGGTGATTGAACTCGTTGAAGTACTCAGCAAAACTAACCTCACTCGCTTCGTCAGCGGCCAACGACCTGAGTTCGAAACGATTGGGGGCGGTAAGACCGTTTACGAATTCTTGTACCTGCCGTTGACACGCTTGCAGACCGACCAGATCTTCTGAGCCCGGGATTCGCCGTACCGCGTCTTCGGAGTACATTTGCCAATAGTCTTTGCCTGACAACATTGCCTCATTTAGGGACTTTGCATTCTCAAGTGTATTCATTTTCGACTCTGTTGGAACGAAACTGTGTTTGAATGGCCTCAAGATAACCGTGACGACACACCTTGTGCCAACTCGGTTCGCTGTAATTACCAATTGGACGGAGGATTTACATCGCAGGCACTTCAGTAGACGCCTCTGTGCCAAATGGTCGGTCACAGCCATTTCCATCACACGGTCATCCCCAAGTTTACAGGGGCGACGGGTCGTTTGAACAGAACGCGTACGCACTTCGGCCAACCTCCAGCACGAAGCCGAACCGCGAACATCGGAAGTGGATTTCACCAATGTCGATTAAGCTCACCAGAAACCCGCTCAAGTCGCATCAACTTCGGTGTCCAAAAAAAAAAGGGGGATGAAGTCGCGTCGGTCTTAATGACCTCTGTAGATAGCAGCAGTCGCCAAGTCGCTGAGGAGTAACACACTTCGGTGACTTGGCTAGATTTCTTCGGCGCGTCGGATGCATCGCCCGCCTGCTTCAAGGAATTGTCGCTAACTACAGCGGTGGGATTCACCGACGGCAGTTTCGGCTGAGCCTATGCCGGCGTCGTGGATCAAGATGATGGCGCATCAAGTCGGCAGGCGCACTGGGATCCGCATGTGCCCGAACCTGCACAGGTCGACAACTCATGAGTCATTCGCCCAATCTGCCGAAGTGACCGAGGTCGAACCGTCAGTGGTCAGAAGCCAGAAGCAACATGCCGCTTGCTCTGCTCGAATCAGTCGGCTAGGAATGAAAGATCATCCACGACAAGAGCGAGCAGGTCCAACTGATCTGAGGCCATTGCATCGCCGATCGCAAAATACAGGTCGTCTACCTGCCTAGTCGGATCGTTTGATTGAGGCGAGTCTGCATACTCGACAGAGTCACCGCGCGACGCTCCGGCTGATGGACTTGTTTGGAAAAATAGCTCAACGTTGGATACAGCAACGTCACGTTGTACGTCAATTTCGGTGACTTCATTCATTGACGACGGTGCATGCAGAGAATTGCTCGTCGATGCCGAGACAATAGGTGACAATTCGGGCTCAGTTGAAGTCGCAACGTTGGGCCGCTCAGCAGACGTTTGAGTAGCCTGTAAAAGCGATGGTTCTCGCCAGTTGCCAGCAATGCCAGTGTCGTTTATCGCACCGAATGAGTACATGACATCGTTGCCTTCGCCAATCCCACTCCATCGTCCATCACCATTTCGATCAAGATAGAATCGACTGCCTCTTTTGATGCCAATGCGATCCCCGCCTCCGGCTTCCCAACGTCCGATCACAGGTTCATCGCCCACACTGTTTCCAAAGACATACCGACGATCAATTGACGGGCCGTTCCAACGTCCATCACCGTTGAAGTCCAGATAGAATCGTTCGCCACGTTTAATGCCAATCTCATCGGTTCCGTCGTTGTTCCAGTCGCCACTGATTCCCACGTCACCGCTCTCTAAGCCGAAGTAGATTTTGGTATCTTTGGCATCACCAATGCCGTCCCATCTGCCGTTCCCATTGCTATCAAGGTAAAAGACATTGCCACGCTTCACGCCGATTTCGTCGCCAGGCACACCGTCCCAGTTACCGATTATTGCTTCGTCATCGTTCGAGCCAAAGCCATAACTTCTGTCGGTGTCGGATCCAACTCAACAAAACCATTTCACGTTCTGACCTTGCTGGCCGCGATTACGAGCACGTCTGTTCTCACGTCGAGCTCCACGTTGGCTAGGGAGTTTCTCGTACTGGATCGTACCGAGGGGTTTCCCCACAGCATGCTGCGCATGTTCCGTGACGAAAGTGTCAGGCTCGTGCATGAACGAGAGATGCCATCCTCCCGTCGACTCTTTGAACCAGCACTGAAGGCAGTCGCCATCTCCGCAGATAACGAGATCTATTTCGCCAGCGGACTGGACGGTCGAATCTACCGCCTCCGTTTTGGGCGCGAGCAGCTCGTCTACGAACACAGTCGGCAGATTCGCGATATTGCGTTCAACGACACGGGCACTCTGTTTTTTAGCTCCCTAGACACGCCGCAAAATGGACGCCGGTTGGATGACTGCCGAATCTACTCGTTGAATGAACGGTCAGGGCGTCTTAACCTAGCCTATACCGTTCGACAGCGGGATCTAAAAGAGCCTTACTGGGGAACGTTTGCCTTCCACAACTATCGTCTCTACATCAGCACGCTAAGAGGAAACTCCGCCGGCGTGCAATCATCAATTTATCGAATTGAACGTGGAATCCCGCGAATCAAATACCGCAGCGACGATTTCGAGATTCATGATTTCACATTTTCGCCCTC
>CAYFJO010000271.1:0-14773 GCA_964343305.1 uncultured Pirellulaceae bacterium
AATCGGAGATCGCGCCGCTCAGGGAGCGGAACTTCGCATCGCCGTCAACAGTTGTGAATAGTAGGCTCTTGCGCGGGCCAAGCGTTCGCGGACGCCGTCGGCACGCAGGGATTGTTTTAGCGAGAATTCCTCCTCGATTCGTACAATCGCGGCCAATTGCTTTTCAATCAGCGCCGGTCCCTTGGTCGGAGACCAAGTCGGTCGGCCATCAACGACAATGTAAACGGGAGTCGTGTGAGCGATGGCTCCGTTCTTGCAGATGGTGTTCGCGGTGATCCAGCCGCTGGTTTCGGCCTTGATTTCAAAGTCGAGCGTCAGATCGCCTTTCGTTGTCTTGTCCCGCGTTACGCTTTTGACAACACCTTCGCCCGAGATGATCTCCAGCCGGTCGGGCAAACCGATTGTTGGGTGGCCGGACGCTCGTGCGTGGACTTTCAGCCGATCACCCACATGAGGTTTCAACGCGCTGCCCGGAAGCTTAGCGTCGACCGTGAGAAACAACGCGGGGCCGTTGCTGACGAAGGTGTGTCCCTGCCGCAGGCCGTCGAACCAGGCGTCGATGTCGAGCTTCTTCCCTCCGGTGAAGACATACGTGCGGCACTCTCCAATCGTCGATCCCCAGGGAACGTCGCTGCCGGCGGCCGCGGTCAGACGAAAGCCGAGGTTGAGGTAGTCGTAGTAGCCGGGGCGATTGATCTTGGCGAACTGCAGCAACTCGATGAAGTCGAGCGCCTCGGTCGATACGTACCACGGAAAGCCGCGTGGAAGATTGCAGCCGTTCCAGGAGAAGTGGGCAAAACCGACCAATGCGCCCTTCTGGGCGTGGATCCGATTGAAAGCCAGGTCGTAAAAGTCGTAGGTCGACAAATCTCTAACAAGCTTGGTCGTGTTGAGGCCGATGATGTGGCCGAACGTACTACGCGGCTCTTCTTGGCCCGAGACCAAACAGTAGTTTCCTCGGATCTCACGAAACTCCTTGCCAAAGCCGAGTTGTTTGAATTCGGTTCCCTGGTGATGGCCCATCTCAAGGACATTGACAACGTTCAGATCCTCCGCTTCGGCGTAACTGAGTAGGAACTCGCGATGCGATTTTTGGCGTGTCGGATGGTGCACATGAACGTCACCGGAGTACCATCCCAGCTTCGGAAGATCGGTCCAGCGTTCCAAGCGAATCGTGTACTCGGCCGATTTTCCTGACTCGACGGTGAAGTCCTTGTGGATCGGGATAAACTCCATGCCTCGGCTGACCGATAGGCGGTAGTCTCCCGGTTCGAGTTCAACACTGAAACGCGACTTCGCCTGATGAGCGATCGGCTCGCGCCAATGGGGCACGGATGGCAGGTCCTCGTAGACGTAGCTACGATCCGAATTGTCACCCTTGCCGTTCATCATTCGGACGGGTCCGATCCAGCCCGGATCCTTCGCGTCATAGGCGATGCCGTCGTAGAAGGCCTTGGTCTTGCCGACTTCGCGCATCACGCGTCCGTCGGGAGGCAGTCGGACGGTATCGTCGTCCTTGCTGCGCAAGCAGATCATCGCCGGCGTCGGTCTGCCGTTGGTCACGTCGAGGATGCGAAAGCTCACGCGAGCTTTAGAGGGTTTGTTCGCCAACGCCAGCGTCGGATTCCATGGCGTGAGCAGCAGGGCTGCGGCGACGCCGATGCTCAAGGCTGACGACGCACAGAGGACCGGTTTCATCTCATCTCTCCCATTGTAATCTCGAAGTCGCGGCATCAAACACATCTTAATTATTAGCCGAGGTTTCACAAAAAAGATACCAGAGTGGAACTCACCGCCGATTGGTGGTAAGACGAGCCGGACAGTATTCGCGGTTGAGGGTGTGAGCACGGTGAAGTGCACTGCGGTGTGTTCCGCAAGCCGATCTTACCCAAAGCAACACGTTTCCATCTGGTGAACCGTTGCCGTGCGCGACACACCGAAACATAAAGGCTTGCTACACACACCCTACTCTTTCATGAATAATCCGGGTTAGGTTGCTGACCATGGAAGTCAGCCAATCTCGCCATGAACTCACAACAGGCAAGGATGCTGGACTCGGAGAGGTCAAGCTACGACTTAGCCGAACAATCCTGTTACGGGTTCGCCCTTTACGAGTTCACGCGGTTGATTCAGATGGTTGTACATCAGTGTCGCGGGATTGATGCCGAAGGCGTGGAAGATTGTGGCCAACAAGTCGCGCGGGTGCACCGGGTTTTCCACAGGGCCAGAGCCGGTTTTGTCGGACTTGCCGTAGACGAAGCCGCGACGGATTCCTGCTCCGGCGATGAAGGCAGTGTAGCAATACGGCCAGTGGTCGCGGCCGTCGGAGCTGTTGTCGTTGCCGGATGTGCTGACGCCGCGCTGTGGGCTGCGGCCGAATTCGCCGACAGCGATCAGCAGCGTTTCGTCCAGCATGCCGCGCTCGTCCAGGTCGGAGACTAACGCCGACAGGCCGGTGTCCAACATTGGGGCCGACTGATTCTTCATGCGATTTGTAAGACCTTTGTGGACGTCCCACGAGTGGTTGTCCGAATTGGCGACTTTGGGCCAGACCACCTCGACAACTTTCGTGCCCGCTTCGACCAAGCGTCGGGCGAGCAGACAGCTCTGCCCGAAAGTGTTGCGGCCGTAACGGTCGCGGGTTTCATCTGACTCCTGCTTCAACGCGAAAGCATCCCGCGCGCGGCCGGAAACTACGAGCTGCAAGGCGCGGTCGTAGTACTCGTTCAGTTTGTGTTCGGCGACCGCTTTTTCGACGTCGGGCATGCCTTCGTTGACCAGCGTGCGCAAGCGAGCGCGTCGCTTGAGTCGTTCGCTGTAGACTTCGGGGCGAAGCTGCAGATCGTCGATCTTGACGTTGTCCATCTTGTTCATGTCCATGTCGCCGCCGGACGGGTATAGATAGTACGGGTCGTAACCGCGACCAAGGAACCCGGCCGTTCCTGCCTTGCCAATGACGTTGCTCTCCTGCAACGGCCGCGGCAACATGACGAACGGCAACATCGGGATGTCGATCGGCTTGAGGCGAATCAGGTTTGAGCCAAAGTTGGGGAAATCTTTTGGGCTCGGCGGTTCGAGTTGGCCAGATGGGCTGACGCGATCGGTCGTATAGCCGGTCATCATCTGGTAGATCGCCGCTGTGTGATTGAACAGGCCTTTCGGCGTGTAGCTCATCGAACGGATCAGCGAGAACTTGTCGTTCACTTGCGCGAGCTTTGGCAGCAACTCGGTGAACTGCACCTCCATTAATTTGGTCGGAATGTTCTTGAACGGCCCGCGAACGTCGTCGGGCAAGTTTTCCTTGGGGTCCCACAGGTCGAGATGACTCGGGCCGCCCTGCAGGTAACACAAGATGATGCTCTTGGCTTTGTTCCAGCCGGGACCGCCGGATGTTCCCTCTTTCGCCGCGGTGTCACGCAACTGGAGCATCGAGCCAAGGCCGAGGCCCAACATCGCTGAGCCACCGACTCGCAACAAGTCGCGGCGCGAAACGTCTTTGTCAGATTGTCCGGGGATGACGAGCATGTTTGTTCTCCCTCGTTTGAAGCGTTATTCGGTTGTAGGGAACGGCCTCTGTGCCGTTCCGTATTTCATGTTGTTGTGTAACCGTTATCGAGTCGCCGAACGGCACAGAGGCCGTTCCCTACATCTTGGTTTAACGATTGAACAAAAACGCGGGGCTGTTCATTAGCGCCCACGCGATATCTTGTGCCGCGGTAAGCCGTGTGTTCGCCAGTTGCTTCTTGCTCAACTCGACATCGCCCCGCAGTTGTGCCAGTTGCGAGTCGACAGGCAGCGGCTTGCTGGCTTCAGCCAGTTTGTCGCGCAGTGTCTTCAGCTTCGGATCGACCGGTCGCGGTTTTCGTGCGCTGGCCAATTCCGTCTGCAGTTTCTTCAATTGGCCATCGATGCCGCGGTAGTATTTCATCAATTCGGCCCGTTGCTTATCGTTGCGCTGATCGGCGGCGACGGCCAGGATGTCGGTGATGTTCTTGGGCAAGCCGTCGAGCAAAATCGGATCTGGCGACGTTGTGACAGACAGGCGAAATCGACCGATGGAATGTTGGCCGCTTTGAAACTGTTGTTTGAGTGTGAAGGTGAGAATCGTTCCGCCTTCGTGGCCGACGCCTTGCTTCGTCTCGAAACAGGCGCGGTGGTCGACGCCGAACTTCGGAGCGATCGCCCAGCCGTTTGCGCTGGCGGCCACCTTGCCGTCGATCGCGGTTTTTACGTGGTAACCGTTTTGGCTGAAGTCAGCTTGGGCGTTTTCCAAACCGATCTTGGTGGCTTTGCCTGGATCGGACTTGGGGGCTGCCGAAAGTTCGAATTCCGTCAGCACAAAGTTTCCGTCGGTCGGGGCCCGGCCGGGGCCTCTCTTGGGAAGTTTGTCATCGGTCAGTACGTCAAGCTTCACCGCGGTGATCCCGCTCAGTTCGGTGTGAGCGACAACTTTGTACGCGCCCAGGCCGTTTGAGCTGGTGGCTAAGATCGAAAGGTCTTTTTGTTTGGTGAGTGTGGCAGCGCTGGTTGACGAAATCTCTGCTGGATCAAGCGGCGTCCAAACCATGCCTTTGTCTTTCTTGGCTTCCCACGCGGCTAGTCTTTCCGCCGAGGTAGCTTCGTAGTTTTTCAATGCTGCGTCCGCGCCGGCAATTTGCTGCTGACGTTTTCGATCGAGTTCCGCTTCGCGCGGCGCGATTTCCTTTTCGTAGGCCGCTAATTCGGCTTTCGCGAGTTCGATGTTTGCCTGACGTTTCTGCTCTTGCTCGGCGATGATGGGTTGGAGACTCACTTCATGCGCCTTCAGCGCGGCGACCAGTTTTTCATGATCGCCAGGCAGTTCGCGGATCAACGACAGGCCCACTTCCGTTTCTCTTTGCATTGCGGGGCGGCCTAAGATTCGAATGAACAACTCGTCCACCAGCCGCTCGTCGTCTATCTCGGACGCAGCGAGTTTGGCGAGTTCGTTGTTGCGATCGTTGATCGCGTTGTCTAACGTCGGGCCGCTGACCAGCGCCATCACAGGACCGAACAGCATGCCGCTGCTTCGCTCGCATTCGCAGGCACTTTCACGCGGCGGGCGGCCAAACGTGGCCAGGAAACCGTCCGGCAGTTTCGCGCCAGCGTCGGGCAACTCGGCCGCTCGCGTTCCGGCTGGAACACCAGGCAGCTTGGTTTGTGAACCTGTCACGCGGTGGATCGTGTCGTACAACACTTCGGCCGGTAGCCGTCGCGCGTTGGCGTGCGAGTAGTTGATTTTGTCGTCTTCGTTCCATTGGTTGGTGGCGATCGACAACTGGTACGTCCGCGACTTGCAGATGGTGCGCACCAGGCGTCGCACGTCGAACTTGCTGTCGATGAACTCAGTCGTCAATCGATCGAGCAACGCGGCATTCGTGGGCGGATTGCCGGCCCGGATGTCGTCCAGCGGTTCGATCAAGCCGAGACCGAGCAAGTAGCCCCACATTCGGTTGACGTAGCTCTTGGCAAAATACCCGTTGTCTGGCGACGTGATCCAACGGGCGATGTGTTCGCGTCGCGGTGCGTTTTTCGACGCGTCGTACTTGGCGACGAAAGGCAATTTCGGCGCAGTGATAGCACCAGTTCGATCGTGCGTGACTTCGCCTTGGTTTTTGTCGGCCACGATTTCGAACAGCGGCTTGGCACCTTCGACGGCCGTTCCGGCGACCGTGCGTTTGCCGCTGGCAGGATCTTTTTTGAGTTCATATTGAGCGAAGTAGGCTGCCGTTTCGTAATACTGGTCTTGAGACCAACGCTCGAACGGATGGTCGTGACACTTGTTGCAACTGAACCGTACACCCAGGAACAGATGTGTCGTGTTTTCCATCGTGTCGGTCGGCGTGCGAAGGATTTTGAAGTACGAAGCCGGCGGATTCGCTTTGTTCGAGCCGGTTGCCGCCAGGATCTTGTGAACGAACTGGTCGTACGGCGTGTTGGCCGCGATCTCGTCGCGAATCCATTTGCGAAACGCGACCGAACCTTCCACGCCGAGGAACTTGCGGTTGACCTGCAGCAAGTCTGCCCACTTGTTGGTCCAATGTTCAATGTAGTCGTCGCTGCCGACCAGCCGATCGATCACCGCGTCCCGCTTGATGCGCGCGTCGCGGTCGTCGGCCAGAAACTTGCGAATCTCGTCAACTGTTGGCGGCAGACCAATCAAGTCGAGATAGACCCGCCGGATAAACTCGGCGTCACTGCACAGGTCGGACGGCAGCGTTTTGGTCCGTTGCAGTTTTGCGTCGACAAGTTCGTCGATGAAATTGTTCACCGGCAATTGCTTCCAAGCGAAACCTGTGCGATCGCCCATGACGGTCAACGTCGTGGCGGCGTACTTGCCTTCGAAGCGCGCCAGCATTGGGCTTTCGCCGCGGCGGACCGTTGTGACCAGTCCCACCGAATCGATCTCGGCGGCTTCTGTGTTGCCGCTTTGGATGTTCGCTTCCTGTGTCACGTCGCGAATCGAACCGTCGGTGTACGTCGCCAACACGCGGAATTGTTGTTTGTCGCCGATCCGCTGGGCGATCGGGTTCTTGGGCGAGATGTCAATCGACGTGACGCGCGGCGAATCGAGATCGATCTTGGCCCCGTCGCCGATCCACTTGCGAATGATTTCATAGTACGGCTCGCCAGGCCGCATCACCTGGCCGGCTTCGTGAGGCACACCGGCGACGGCCTTGAGCAACATCAGGCTGTTGTCAGGCGAAGAACGATTCACTCGGCGGGACGCCAGATCATCGCTGAACGTGCGGGCATCGTAAATCGGATCGTTGCCGCGCAGGGAAAGCCTCAAGCTGCCTTTGCCTTTATTCGCTCCGTGACACGTGCCGGTGTTGCAGCCGATCTTGGAAATCGCCGGCATCACATCGTGGATGAAGTACGGATGAAATTCGCCTTCGGTGTCCGTCACGTCGACGATCGCCTTGGCCGACCTTCCGGCGAGTGTGAAGGTCACTTCGTCGCGACCATCAGCAATGGCGCGAGCCAAGCCACGTGACGAAATCTCGACAACGCCAGACGAGACCGACGCGTCGGCCATTCGTGTCACGTCGAGCAAGTCACCGGATTCGAGCTGGGCCGTGACCAAAAACTGGATCACGTCGTACTTCGAGTTGATCGTGGCTTCGGTCGGCTGGACTTCGATGGCGGCGATCTTGTGTTCCTTGGGCAACGTCTGTCGCTCGGTTTCGGCCGTTGCTCGCCAAGGTTGATCCTTTCGCGCCTTGCCAGCGTTCATGGCCGCCATGTCTGTCATCGATTCCGGTGGTATCGGCGAAAACGCCCGCTCGACCGAACCAGTGTCCGAGTTGATCAGCCGCACCATGCCGTCGGACCCAGCCGCTGCGAGCCTCTTGCCGTCGGTGCTGAACGCGACCGCGTAGATACCGGCGTCATCGATGGCCGTTTCGGCGAGCATCTTTACGCCCTGCTTGCGGTAGTTGGCGAGTTTTTCTTTTTCCTCGGCGCTTCGTTGGTACGAACGTTTGCGCATGATGCCCAGCAAGTCACCGGGGATTTTCGTGTCGAACTCGTAGGCGTAGATGCGCACTTCGCCGCTGCCATCGAGACTGCTGCCCGCCGCGATCCGCTTGCCGTCGCGGCTGATCGCAACGTCGAAGATGCGTCCTTTGAGCGGCGGGAACTTGCGGATCAAATTCGCGTCGTCGCCGATCACACGTTTCGACTGGCGGAAGACACGATAAAGTTTTGGCGTGCCATCAGCACCGCCAACCAGGATTTCGTCTTTCGTAGGATGCCGATCGACGCCGTTCACGCCGCCGACTAAAGCACCGGGCGTGATCGAAGTGATGTTGTCGATGAACCGCTGCGTTTCGACTTCGGTCAGCTTGGCCGTGCGGTCTTCGCCGACCGAGATCAAATGCGTGCCCTTCGCCGAGAAGACCGTGTCCAGCGGCCAGCCGTTGTGTGCCCCTTGATACAGCACTTGCTTGCCCGTTTTGGCTTCGATCGCGCGGACCGTGTTGTCGCCGCAGCCGAACGAAATCAGTCTTCCGTCGGGTGACCAGTTTGCTCCGTACACGGTGTCGTAAGTCACCGGCACGGACAACGCCAGCTCGCGTTTCTCCACGTTCCAAACTTGGACTTCGCCCATGCGGGCTTGCAAGCCGCCGGTAACCGCCAGCCACTTTCCATCTGGCGAGAATTTCACCGATTGAATCCGTGCGGACATGCCGACCAGACGCGCGACGAGATTCGAACCATCCGCGCTGTACAGCAACACCTCGTGAAAACCAGTCGCCGCCAACAGCTTTCCGTCCGGCGAGTAATCAAGCGAGGTGATCACGGGCGGCAGTGTGTAAACAGGCGGGTTGTCCGCGTCGTACCTGACAATCGCACTCGCCGGCGTGTCGTCTTTCGCGCCTTGTTCGATCCAACGGCGAATCAGCGCCACATCCGTCGCGGCGAGCGGCGCCTTCTCTTTCGGCATTTCCGCCTCGCCATCCACCGGCATGATCAGTTCGACAAGATAACTTTCGTCAGGCTTTCCCGGCACGATCGCCGCATCGCCCGACTCGCCGGCCCCCAGCAGCTTGTCGAATGCCGTCATCACATACTCGCCTTTGGGCTTGGCCGGCTGATGGCAACCTTGACAGTTGGCCTGAAAGATCGGCCGAATTTGCTCGTAATAGCTGACCGGTTCGTCGGCGGCACAGAGTGGTTGCACAAGCGCAGAGGCAGCCATGATCAGCAGGACGGATTTCCAATCCGTTCGGGACGGCTTGAAAAACCGTCCTACGGAAAGGGAAAAATCGAAGAACTGACGTGTGGCTAACATCATCAAAGCTCCTTTGTGGCGGGATGATCTGCTGATCAAGTGGGGAATCTTCTTCGACCAGCGGTTGGTGCAAGGGTTCGGCATATTGAGATATCAGGACCTTGACATCCACAATATGTCGCCTACACTCTCATTTGTCAAGAATGCAACGCGCGAAAATTGATTTGTGGTTGGTCGACCCCTTCCATGTCATGTAGCCGGACTCGTGAGAGTTCGGTCTCTGGAGTCTCACGCTACGACATTTTCGCGAACATGAATCAGTAGTCAGCATGACGGCATCACTTCGAATCATTGTGGCCGACGATGAGCCGGACATGCTCGATTATTTTCGCCGCATCCTCGCCATGTTCGGACATCAGGTCGTTGCCGAGACGGACAACGGAGAGCAACTCGTCGAGCAATGTCGCACACACCAACCGGATCTGGTGATCAGCGACATTTGCATGCCGGATCAAGACGGGATCGAAGCGATTGTCGAAATCTGGCGCGACGCGCCGTTGCCCGTGGTGCTGGTGACTGGCCTGAATGCGCCGGACCACATTCGCGACGCGCTTCGAGAAACTGTCCTCGCGTATCTGACCAAGCCATTCAAGAAGGCCGAATTGCAAGATGCGATTGCGCGGGCAATTCAGCGGTTCGCGGAGTTTCAAGCATTGCTCGACATTCACGGAGATCGCCGGCAAGCGATTCGCGATCGCAAGGTACTAGACAGTGCCAAAGGAATGTTGATGATGAAAAAGCGGCTCACCGAACCGGCCGCATTTCGCCGCATGCAACAACTGGCGGCCGAGAAAGACCTCAACATCTTGCAGATTGCCAGAACGATTATCGACGAGCACCAAACGATCGAGCATCGCGAGTTGGAAAAGGAACAAAGCTGACATGCGTTTGCTCGCCATGCTGCGGCTGCGATGCCCTCGCTGCTTCCGGGGCGAAGTGTTCAGGTCGTTTTGGCGGATGCACGAAACTTGCCCGAATTGCGACTTTCAATATGCTCGCGGTGAGGGCTATTTCTTCGGCGCAATGTACTTCAGCTACGGTTTGGGCGTTGTCTTGACCGTCCCCGTGGCGATCATCATGTTTCTGAATGATTTCCACGTTGATTGGATCGGCGTGGTGTTGTTGGCTCAACTTGCCGTCTTGTCGCCGATCATCTTTCGCTATTCGCGCGTCGTCTGGATGCACTTCGACCATCTGGTTGACCCGCCGCAAGATGACGAGGAAGGTACGGATCCACGCCGCGCCGATGCTTCAGATACTCGGCAACCCGCAACAGAAAAACGCCGTGCGTGACAGGAACATTCGTCCACCGGAAGTTTTTTGCGGTGCAACGCGGCTTGCAGGTGCGACGCAGGTGGCGCAGTCTATTTATGGATATATGGAGTTTGACATCCATTTTATGCTTGGTAGATTTACACTTGTAAAGAACACCACTTGATTGAAGCGCGTGGGGCTCACCGAGCAGGGCAATGCCATCGACCAGTTGTGGATGTCGAATGAGAACCGAAATGCCTGCTGAACCCAGCCGAACGGACACTGCATCAACAGGCCTATTGCGACAGGTCAAGTCGCATGACGAAGATGCTTGGCGTCGGCTCGTAAGAATCTACGGACCACTCGTCTATTGCCGGTCGGGCAGGTCGGGACTGCAAGGCAGCGACGCCGAAGACATCGTGGGCGACGTGTTCGCGGATTTGGCAAAGGGAGTTGAGTTGTTTCAGGCCGACGGAAACGCTCACAGTTTTCGTCGCTGGCTGCGGACGATTGTTTCTCGCAAAATCAAAAAACACGTGAGCAAAATGAATTCACAGCCGTTGGTGTCCGGCGGAACGACGGCAAACCTGCGCATCCAAGCCCTGGTGGCGGACGTATTTTGTGACGAGGAAACATCAGACGAAGTTGATTGGCTGCGTCAACGGGCGGCGAAGGTTTTGAAAGACAACTGCAAACCGCTTCACCGGCAGATTTTTCAACGCACGATTCTCGACGGACAATCGCCCGAAGAAGTCGCCCAGGCCCTGGAAGTGAAAGTATGGACTGTCTATTACAAGGTGCGCTCACGTCTGTTGCATCGCTTGCGCGCCGAATTGGACGAATTATCGTAGTTGGCTAAGTTTGTCCTTACCCACATTTCACTCCGGCGAAAAATGCCCGGCTGGGAGAGCCAGGCTGCGTCGAATCTCGCCGAGGTTGACACCGGGAAGACGTCGCTCCTAAAATGGACATCAAGATCCAATTATGTCCTGCCTTCGCCATCCCGCCAACACACATCAACACAACGTCTTTCGTTAAAGCTTGCTGCCGCCCGCGATAAGACACACAGGAGCTACCAAATGCGCTCAACCATGTGGACCGTTTTTCGTTCGATCATTGCGTTGGCAGGCACTTTGTGTGTTACCGCCGTTTTATTTGCCGATCCGTTTGGAACGGCGCCAAAATCGGACACGAAAGAGAATCCAAGTTCCACGGAGAAGTCGGACGACGAGAAGCGTGTCTCTGTCGAGGTCGCTCGCGAGCGGGCAAAACTTTCACACAACATTTATGTGGCGACGTTGGACGTGATCCATCATCGCTACTTCCGCAATGACAGGGCATCTGTTCCCGCGCGCGCCTTGGAAGATGTATTTGTTGAGGTTGCTCGTGAGGAAAACATCCAAGCAAGGTGGATTGCAGTGAACGCGAGGGCCATGAGCGTCAATCACGAGCCTAAGGACGAGTTCGAAAAACAAGCCGCCAAGGCAATTGCGGCGGGTAAGGGAGAGTATGAACTTGTGGAGAAAGGCGTCTACCGACGCGCCGAAGGTATTTCTTTGATGAACCGAGGTTGTCTCATTTGCCATTTGGGGTTTGGTGCGAGTGGCAAAACTAAGCGTTTTGCCGGGCTGGTAATTTCAATTCCCGTCACAAAGGACTGACAGATTCGGGTCGTCCAAAGTGGTTTGACTGGCATGGTCCGTGGACCCAGTGGAGTCGTTTTGGAACTCGTTTGAAGTATCAAAGCATGAGCGACTCGCGGCAAGACGGCAGCGAACCTGTGGATGCCTGCGGCGCGTCGGACGGCGGCTGGCGGCAACTCTATCAATCCGAAGACTGGTGGGCGATATGGATTGGCGGCGTCCTGCTTCTGGTGTGCCTGATTGCAGTGATCGCCAGCGGTGTGGGCACGGACGGATCGTTTGTGAGTCCTCTAAAGAACTGGCTTGCCAAGCCTGGATCGTGGTCAGCCAGTCCGCTCGCCGCGTTTTTTGTTTCTGGCAAGACGAACGTGCTGCCGGGACTGGCGGGAGTATTTGTGCTGACGCTGGTGGCGTTCGGAGTCGCCACGGCTGTGATGGGCAAACGGTTTACTTCGTTTGCCTGCGGATTCTGTTTGGTGTTCGCGTTGGGGACGATCGCCTATGTTTTGGCCGGTCAAGAGGTCGTCAAGCATTACAACTTGGGATACGCCTTGTGGGCGTTGGCGATCGGTTTGTTGATCAGCAACACGATTGGGACACCTGACTGGGCGCGGCCGGCAATCCGCACAGAGTTGTTCATCAAAACCGGCCTGGTATTACTTGGTGCGGAAGTGCTTTTCAGCCGGCTGTTGGTGTTGGGTGTGCCCGGCATCTTCGTCGCCTGGATAGTAACGCCGATCGTCTTGATAACAACTTTCTGGTTCGGCCAGAAGATCCTGAAGATTGAGTCGCCCTCGTTAACGATGGTGATTGCCGCGGACATGTCCGTGTGTGGTGTGTCGGCGGCAATCGCAACCGCGGCGGCTTGCAAGGCGAAGAAAGAAGAGCTGACTTTAGCGATCGGTTTGTCGATGTCGTTCACGGTCATCATGATGGTCGCGATGCCGATGGCAATTCAAGCAATGGGCATGAGCAACGTACTTGGCGGCGCGTGGATGGGCGGTACGATCGACGCGACGGGAGCGGTTGCGGCCGCTGGCTCGATGCTCGGCAAGGACGCCGAACTAGTGGCCGCCACAGTGAAGATGATCCAGAACATCCTCATCGGCGTCGTGGCATTTTTCGTGGCCGTATTTTGGGTACTGCGGGTCGACCAACAGGAAGGTCAAACGAAGCCGAGTGTGATGGAAATTTGGCGGCGGTTCCCAAAGTTCATTCTTGGCTTTGTGGCCGCGTCGATCGTGTTTTCCGTGATGTACGCGACGCTGGACAACGGCCCGAAAATCGTCGACGCGGTGATTAAGGGCAGCACAAAAACCTTGCGAGGCTGGTTCTTCTGCCTGGCGTTTGTCAGCATCGGCTTGGAGACGAACTTTCGCGAGCTGGCGAAGTACTTCAAGGGCGGCAAGACGCTGGTGTTGTACGTCGTTGGTCAGTCGTTCAATTTGTGCTTGACACTGCTGATGGTGTGGCTAATGTTCGAGATCGTGTTCCCACACGCGTTGGAAGTGCTGGAGAAATAGGAGCCCGGACGGATGAACTGCCGCAACGCGAAGGGATGGTTGTCGCTGTACCTCAGCGCTTCAGCAATCTTGATTGTTTGGACGCTGGTTCTACCGTGGATTGGCTCGTGGCCGTCTGTCCAGACGCAAATCGATCACTTAGATCGACGAGGAATTGATCCTGCGGCGCTTTACTATACAGACTTGGAAGCGATGGAAGTCCTCGAGTCTAGAATCACCGAAATCTCACAGGCGCATCCCAACGCGTTTTGGAGCATTAGTTCAGGCGCTGCGGAGTAACTCAAGATTTGTCGATGGATTGGAACACACCAGCGACTACGCCGTCAATTCAATCTCGCGCGGCCACTGCTGGTAGGCTTCCCAGTAGGTTTTCTTCAGAGCGATTTCGTCATCTTCGGCGGACGGTTGCACGCGGCCGTTGACGTCGATGGCGCGCGACACGACGGTGTGCTTGCCGGGTTTCAAGTTGCCCAGGTCGATGGAGAAAAACGTCCAGCAATGTTTCGCTCGCGGCTCCTTGTCGAGCGTGGCTTCTTTCCACTTGCCATCGTCCGTTTTGACTTCGACACGTTTGATCTCCGTGCCGTCGCTCCAGACCGCGCCGTAGGTTTTCGCGGGAATCAAGCCGCCCGCCGTCGGTCGACGCATGATGCGAGCGATGATGGACTTTAGGTTCATGCGGTTGACGGACGTTTCCGCGTAGACGACCTCTTCGCCGCGACGTTCGCCGCGCAGTGTGACGTAGTCGCGCCCCATGAAACGGCCCATGTAGCGCGTGCTGCGCAGCTCGATTCGCGTGAGCCATTTGACGTTGGCGATGCCGTACCAGCCGGGTACGATCAGTCGCAGCGGGGCGCCGTTCCGTGTTTCCAGTGGCTTGCCGTTGCGCTCGTACGCCAACAAAGGGTTCAGGTTCATGGCGTCGGTGAGTGACATGCTGCGGCCGAAGGGGACTTCGAATGTCACTTCGCGCGACGTGCCTTTGCGGAGCGTTTCCTCTTTGCGGTCGACGCCGATGAAGACGACTTCCTTGGCGTCGGATTTGACGCCGCAGTCTTTCAAGATCGGCGCGAGCGGCGTGCCGGTCCATTTGCTGTTGTAGATGGCATCCATAAAACCATTCGACGCACCGTTGCCCGAACATTCCAATGTCATCAGTTGGTCCGTCGCCGGTAGCGATTTTAGCTCGTCCATCGTCAGCGTTTTTGGCCGCTCGACAAGCCCCGTGATTTCGAGTTTGAACTTCTGGGCGTCGAATTCGGGGATGCCGTAGTGTTGAACGCTGAAGACTTGATCTTGCGGCGTGATCCAATCGTGTAGCATCTCCCAATCGAGTCGGTTTTCTCGGGCCGGCGAGGCATTCGTAAACGGGACGAGTTCTTCATCGTCCGACTGGCCCGGAAAAACGAAATCGGGCAGCGACATTTGTGCCATCGCAACGGCGAGTGCTGCCGAACCGGTCTTAAGAACTTGTCGTCGTGTTGCATTTTGTTCTGACATATTTGTTCCTCGCTTGCAGTGACTTTCTTCTGTGGGAC
>CAYFJO010000272.1:0-14764 GCA_964343305.1 uncultured Pirellulaceae bacterium
TTGCGCATCGTTGAAGCCTTGTTGCCTCAGCCAATGCGTGACTTGCAAACTTCGCCCGCCATGATGGCAGTGGACGACAATTTGTTTGTTTCGATAGGCTTCCAATTCGCCCACGCGCGCGGTGATCTCTCCCATTGGGATATGCATTGCCTGCTCGATGTGAACATGACTATGCTCGTCAACTTCACGACAATCGAGCAGCAGAAAGTCTCCCTCCGCGTCAAGCAGCGACTTGACAGAATGCACGTCGATTTCAATGGGCGTTTGGTTTCCTGGGTCGTTCATCCGTTTCAAATTCTGTTGAGGTGGATGGCGGCAGTTCGTGGGATTGGCCACAATGGCGTGCATCACGAACCACCGGCACTGGTCATTGTCTTAGGCGATCGGCAGACTAGAATTTGTAGCCGGATTCGTAAGAATTCGGTTTTATTCGCTGCTCTGAATTCTCACGAATTCAGCTACGGAGATTTTTCGTCTGCCGCTTGTCTTGACCAGCAGGATTGTATCACACGCACCAGATGGACGGCATCGCCTGACATGGCGCAACCTTCGAACCAAACGCCCCGAGAATTTGCTGTCGACGTCGTGCGAACGTTGCGCGAAGCCGGCTATGAAGCACTCTGGGCCGGCGGATGTGTTCGAGATCAACTCTTGCAGCGAACGCCGAAGGATTATGACGTCGCTACAAATGCCCGGCCAGATGACATCCGGCGGGTTTTTGGACGCCGCCGCACGTTGCCGATCGGCGCGGCATTTGGTGTGATCACCGTCCTCGGGCCCAAATCGGCGGGACAGATCGAAGTCGCCACGTTTCGACAAGACGCCGAGTACAGCGACGGGCGACATCCGGACAGCGTCACGTTCAGCACCGCTGAAGAAGATGCCCAGCGGCGCGACTTTACGATCAATGGACTGTTTTACGATCCGTTGGATGAAAAAGTCATTGACTACGTTGGCGGCCAACAGGATTTAGAGCGCGAGGCGATACGAGCGATCGGAGACCCTTACGCACGAATTGCCGAAGACAAACTGCGTATGTTGCGGGCGGTGCGATTTGCCGCCACATTTGACTTCGCGATTGATGACGCCACGCTGAAGGCGGTCCAGCAACAGGCCGGCGAAATTATCGTGGTCAGTGCTGAGCGGATCGCGGCTGAGTTGCGTCGAATGCTCGTTCACAAGAATCGTCGTCAAGCCGTTACCTTGTTGCGCGAGACGAATTTGCTTCAACAAATTCTGCCAGAATCGGAATCGGTCTTTGGCACCGTCGGAAGAGATGCACCGTGGCAGCGTACGTTGTCCATCCTGGAGCATTGCGGAAACGTCGTTTTTGAACAGGCACTGGCAATTCTGCTGCGGGAGGTCTATCTCAAGTCACAGGGCGAGAATTCCGAGCTTGTAGTAGGCGTACTGCATCGTTGGAAACTTTCCAATGAAGAAACAAAAAGTACGATGTGGTTGCTGAAATATGAAGGCACCGTGCGACAGGCGAGTAAGATCCCGTGGCCTGACTTGCAGCGCGTTTTGATTGCCGATCGAATTGGGCCATTACTTGATTATGCGGATGCCGTTGCTCACGTGTTGAATGAAGGCCAGGGTGAGATACATTTTTGCCGTGAGAAGCTACGGCTGCCGCCGGCAGAGTTGAATCCTGACGCATTAATCGACGGTGAGGATCTAAAACGAATTGGCATTCCACCTGGTCCCGCCTACAAACGATTGTTGCACGATACGCGTGACGCACAGTTAAACGGATTCATCAACGACAAGGATGGGGCAATCGAGTATGCCAGGTCCCTTTGGGATTCGACAACGACGGCCGATTAGCAACGACAGACCGACAAGTGTGGGATAGACAACCGGCGAGTGGGCACATAGGATCGACGCTGAAATCCGCTACATTTCCGAGATTAAGCAAAGGGTGAACTCGAGTGGAATACGCGGCGATTGTGTCACGATGGCTCCATATTTTGCCCGCCATTACCCTGGTTGGCGGAACGATCTTCATGCGCATGGCGCTGGTTCCGTCGCTGAGCGCCGGCGGTGATCAATCCAATGACGAACTTGCGGATCAGATTCGTGCGCGATGGTCGACCGTCGTGAACATTTCGATCGGCCTGCTATTACTGAGTGGACTGTTCAGTGTCGGGCAAAAGGAAATATACCACCAATTGGACATGGTGTATCGAGGCCTGTTGCTGGTAAAGATCGTGCTCGCTTTGGCGATTTTCTTCTTCGCAAGTGCCCTGTCTGGAAAGAGCGGAATGGCTCAAAAGTTACGCGAAAGAGAATCATTCTGGCTCAACGTAACCGCTCTGACGTCTGTGATCCTCGTCTGCATCGCGGGATACATGAAGATGCAGAAGTACGAACCGAAGCAGAGGGACACACAAACCACCGCCGTGACACATCTAATGGACGCGAGCTTGTAAGCGATGGACAAAAAAGCCAAAAAGAAACTCGAAGTCATCAACAAGAAGCTTCAGCAATTGCGATTGCAACTGTCCGGTGCAAAGAGCCAGGACGACGAGCCGGGTGAGGTGCAACGGCTCGAGGAAGAGATTGCGTCGCTCGAAGCTGAGGGACGGAAACTCAAGGAAAGCTAAGGGCGCTCTGCGAGTTGTTTGGCGGTTTCGAAAACGCAGTCCAGCATCGCTTCCGTGAGCCGGCCCGTGAAAGTGTTCTGTTGACTTGGATGATAGCTTCCAAGCAACCATCGACTGTCCGACAACGCAACTTTGGCTCCGTGCGAAAACTTAGGCCGCCGACCGTCCAGCCACTTGCGTCGGTAGATTTCGTCCAGGATTCCCTTCCACGCGATCTGGCCGAGCGCTAGATAGACCTGTACCGGGAGTTGATCACACGTTTCAACGAGCCAATCGCGGCATTGCTCCACTTCCTCGGTTGTTGGTTTGTTTTGCGGCGGTGCACAATGGCAAATCGCGGTGATTGCGCTGTTTTCTAATTCCAATCCGTCTTCGGTGTTGATGGATTCCGACTGATTCGCAAAGCCCGCTTTGTGCAGCGCTCGAAACAGCCAATCACCGCTTCGGTCGCCGGTAAACATGCGGCCGGTTCGGTTCGCCCCGTGCGCGCCCGGTGCCAGCCCGACGATCAACAGGCGAGCTTTCGGATCTCCAAAGTTAGGAACTGGCTGTCCCCAGTACTCGAAATCAGCGTAAGCACGGCGCTTGGTTTCCGCCACGTGTTCACAATGTTCGCGCAAGCGAGGACATCGATCGCAATCAACAATCTTTCGATTCAGTTGCAGCCACTTGCTCATGATTCCGATCGCAGGTCATCACGTTGGTCAGGAGTCGATCAACATAATCGTGCACCGCGGTCGCTTGCAACCGTGGTTGTCTGCCCAGCGATCGCTCAAGGCGAGCGCCTTCATTCGGACTTGGGGTGAAACGTTTTCCACGTGCGCTTGTAGGAAACAATGGCGGGAAGCGGTTTGAGTTGCTCGCCAGCCAATCGTCCATTGATTGCGACGCCTGTGACCGGGTTCCACGTCGTCTTGGTACCAGCATCGATCAGTCTGCCATCGACAAAACGAAATGTGAGGACGCGATCATTCAACTTACGACTGAAAAGTCGGGCCGTCATGCTTGGCTCGTCAAACGTTACCAGCACGGCGTTTGCCTGCCACTCGTCGTTCGTTGCCGGTGCTTTCATGAGTGCATCGAAGCTCCAAGCCTTTGCCTTGCCCGCATCGGCAATCCCAAGCACAAACCGCTCTGGCCACTGATAGAAATTGCGGCGATAGTCTTTGCTTGTAAAACTGATCCACACAACGGTAGTGCCAGGATAATCGCGTCGCCAGGTCTTCCAATCCGTCATCACTGATACGACTTGCTCCAGTTGCGTCCCCTTCAATTCTCCCTGCATACATTCACCAAGAATGTGGCTCCACAAACTGCCGGTCTCTTTGTCATACATAACCAGGCTGCGGTTCCACAGCATGCCCGAAACACCCAAAGTCAGTCGCCGCTTGTCGACATTTCTGGCATACACGATGCCATTGTGACAAAGATGTCACCAAGTTGCGGCGATCGGCCGGCCGCCGAGTGTGTCGTTGAGGATCTCACGTGACGGTCCGGTCAGCATGTTAATCGGATAGGCTCGCGACTCTTTGCCAACCGTCACTCCGATTACCAATTCAGCCGCATTCATCCGTTCATCGGCTTCAGCCGCCGAAATGGTCGCAAACTCGGTGATCGTCGGCTGGGGCCGCAAAAGGCGCACTGGACGAAAGCGGTCGTCCTCATCACGCTGCCCTTCGGCTTTATCATCCAATTGCCCATCTAGTCGACTCAGCAACACGGATGTCAACAAGACGAACACACAACCAAAGCAAAAAGCAATCCGTCTTGTTCGATGTTCGCGGGCTTGTTCGTCAATCGCCATTGCAATGCTTTCGATGTTTGAAAAGGTTGGAGTACAAATGTTGGCCGGCGGGAGGTGAGTTTAACAGAATCTCGGTTTGCCGTCTGTGAAATTGCCAACACTGTGCAACGAGACACCGGCTTGCAATGCAACACCAGCGGCTGCTCGGTGCAAAAAACGTCAACGACTACTCTTGTGGCGTTTGCGTCAGGCCAATCGCAACCAGATGTTGCTGCGTTCGAAAAACCATCACTCCGCCTGCGATGGCTGGGGTCGAGAGGCAATATTCTCCCAGCTTGTTCGTGCCAAGGACCTCGAACTTGGGACCCGATTTGATGACAAAGGTCACGCCAGCTTCTGCTGTTACGAAGATCTTTCCATCCGCCGCGACGAGCGAGCCTGTAAAGCTGGTCGCCGCACCTTCGCCACATCGCGCTCGATAAATTCGCTTGCCCGTCTTTGCTTCATGACAGCCCACAATGCCGTTGTTGGCACACGTATATAAATAGTCGCCATAGACAATCGGCGTCGGAAGATACGGTCCGCCTCGGTCGTTGCTCCAAGCAATGTGCTCGTTCGACTCTTCATCATCGCCCAGCGAAATGTCACCAGTGGCATCCAGTTTAATGGCGTAGATTGGCTGGATGGGCCGATAACCACTGGTCACGAAGATCAGGTCATGGGCCACAAACGGTGTGGGCACGGTAATCGCAGCGTTGCGCGTAAGTCGCCATCGTTCGACTCCCGATCGCGCGTCGTAACCACGAACGTAATTCGTCGCATTGGTGATCAACAACGGACACTGAGGCGTCTCGTAAACCGTGGGCGTTCCCCAGGAGGGAATCTCGTCGCGCGGCACGCGCCAGACTTCTTCGCCGCTGGCAATTTCAAACGAAGCCAGGAACGAATCCTGCTGGATGTCGCACTGAACAATGACCGTGTCTTGGAAAATGATCGGCGAACTGGCAAATCCCCATTGATAGTCTTTGTCATTGAACGCGCCGCTATCGAGGACGCCCAGTTCTCGTTTCCAAAGCGGCTTGCCATCAACGTCGTAACAATGCAGCCCGCCGGAATTGAAAAGCGCCACGACGTGCTTCCCGTCGGTCGCCGGCGTTGAATTCGCCTGGCTCGATTTCAAGTGTCGTTTCACGGGCGGAACGCCTTTATCGGCCTCGCGTTGCCAAAGGATCTTGCCCGACTGACGATCGACACAACACAGCCGCCACGAGTGTTCGGACTTATCTCCGGCCGCGTCACCTTCACCGTAGAGACCGATGCGCAGTTTTGTGTTGCCTTCGCTGCTAACGGCCGTTGTGACGAAGATTTTGTCTTTCCAAACAATCGGGCACGAGTTGGCCAAGCCTTCTATCGGTGTCTTCCACCTGACGTTTTGACCGTTGGGCACGTCCCATTGATCGGGAAGATTCTGGTCGACCGCGATACCCCTCGCACCGCGACCGCGAAATGACGGCCAAGCATCCTTGGCGGCGATGCCGTTGTCTCGTGTCCAATTGTGTCGGGTGTCGACATTGACTGCCACGTCCGGCTGGGAAAACGATCTGGAATACACTCGCTTGCTGGAAGCCGTCGACCGGGACAACGACACGACTTTGCCTTGGTCCGTCGCAAAAGTAAAAGTGAATTGCGCCATGGCGAACGTATGTTTATCAATCGGACTCAACGGTAAATCGTTGAACAAGAGTTGGTTGTCACGAATCTTCACTTCAACGACTTCCAGGCGCTCGCTGGAGTATTTTCCAACGTAGGACTTAAGAGTTTCTTCACGAATCTTCGACGGAGCAGGAAGTTCCCCGGCGGCGACCTCATCAAACAGTTCGGCGATCTTTATGTGCGATCGTAATTGCGCCTGTGCTTTTGCACTCGCCAACACTTGGTCGTCGAGCGGCTTTGCGCTGACAATTGCTGTCACGAGCGGCATCGATCCGTTGAACGCGGCGGCTCGCAACTTGGCTTCGATCCCCTTGGCATCGTGCTTGACCAGCAAGCTTACGATGTCGGCATTGTTTGTCAGTCCGAGGGGTGTACCCTTCCAAACTTTGTCGCGGATATTTGGATTGGCCCCCGCTTCTAGCAAGAATTCAACAATGTCCCGATGTCCTTTGGAACAAGCTTGCCATAGTGGTGTAATTCTGAAGTTTGTCACAGCGTTGACGTCGACGCCATCCGCCACGAGTTGCTTGACCAAGGCCAGATCACCACTTCGCGCAGCTTCGATCAATTGATGCCCATTGGTTTCGTCGCCCCAGACATGCGCGGCAAGAACATACGGAATCATCAACGCGATGAGAAATGCTTGACGAAGGAATGTCATGTTCGGCTACTCCAATTCGTGTTTACGGATGCCCGCCCCTGCCAACTCGTGTGGCAGGACGGCAGTTTGGCAAGTTAAGACGGAACAACGTGTGGCCCAATGGCTAAAAGAGACTTGGAACCGTCACTTGAGCAGCGGTTCTTCCTCTTCTTCTTCATCAGGCGGCTTAGCTCCGGCAGCAGGAGCAGCCGGTTTTGCGGCGGGGACATTCTTGTGAACAGCCGTACGAAGAAAACTCGTGACATCCTGTTGGAACGCAGCGAGGTCATCCGTCCACTGAGTGTATTGATCAAGCTCGTCGTCCGCGGCTCCACCTCGGTCGGCTAGAATCTCCGTGAACGTGCTCAACTCTTTGAGATGCTCGCCGTTGATGTTTTGCAGCTTGAATGCTCCCAGATAGTCCCCTTCCGCCTCGAGCGTCTCGAAAGCGGTTTTCGCGGCCGGCAGGTTGTCCGCGATCTTGTTGATCGCCGTCAAAGCCCAGTCTTCGTAGATCGTCTTGCGAGCGGCCGCGACTTCCGGACTTGGATTGTTCCACAGCTTTTTGATCTCGTCGAGCTTTTTGGTCAGTTGCGGCTGGTCGGGCTGTTCTTCGAGGGCTTCCTCGTAACAAGTGATGGCTTCGTCAATATCGCCCACGCTTTCCAACATGGCGGCGCGGTTGATCAATTCGTTCGCCCGGCTCTGGGCGTCGAGTTTGGTAATCATTTGGTTCAGCACGGCAGACAGGTTTTGCAGTTCCTTGATACGATCTTGTTGTCGTGTGATCTCCTGTGCGCTGTACTTCAACCGACGATCACCGGACATGCCGAGTTTTTCGGCGAGCTGGTTCAAATCGTTGAAGTCGCCGGCCGCAATCTGATAAAGCGGCTGAACGCTGGCGATGGCATCGTTGACTCGCGTTTGAGCGTCTTCGTACTTTTTTTCCTCATTCAACTTGTTGTAGTCACGAATGCACACGTTGATAATCGTGTCCAAGGCTTGCAGGTCTTGAACCAGGTAACCCAGCTTTCGGAGGATGTTGAACTTCTCATCGGCAGCTTTATCCGGATTGAATTCTATTCTCTGCTCGCAAATGTCCGAGGTGATCGGCACTGGCAGTTCGAGTTTTGTGTCGCCCTGTTTGATGCGAACGAAGGCAACGTCCTGGAAAATGCGCCGCGATTGCACGACGCCGTCCGGTCCAACTGATCCGATGCTGTCGGCCGGGCCGATCTCCTTAAAACCTTTGTCGTTGGCATAGACGAGGCACTTGATGGCGGGCTTGCCACTTTTGTTGTCGATGATTTTCAGGCGAATGCGGCCGGATTGTGTGTTGAGTTTGACTGCCTCAATGCGAACGACGCGAGCGGACTTTTTCCACGGATCATCTAAGCCGCTATGTAGTCGCGCGGAATTCGTATATTTGCCCTTGGTATATTGCAGGATCGATTGCTTCATTGGCACCTGTACGAATTTGCCGTCGGCCTGACGGAAAACTTGAACCGGTTGCAAGAAGCAGCTCTTGCCCAACACGCGATCAAGTTGATCGTTGAAATCGGCACCACGAAAATGGAGCGAGACCAAGTTGGGCGACGTGGCGGTCACTGTGGCGACCGGCGAAAACCCATCCTTGACGGCTAAACACACTGCCTTGGCCAGCCACTGCCGGTCGGGAGTCGTTTGCGAATTGGCCGAACCAATCCAATTGGTTTCACTATTCGCATAGCGGCTGGTGAGCCGATAGCCGTGCCGCGTGTGCGAAATGTCGACCACAATCAACTGCCCCGACTGCCGATGGCGCGCGAGGATTGCATGTGTCAACGGCACATTGCCAACCCGACTCGATAGTTCGTCGAATACCCAGTGCTCCCGACGAACCACGTTCAAATTCGCCAAGGGGCCAAAGTAATTCGTCAAATAGTCCTCCACTTGATGCTGGACGTTGTCGCAAAACGCGGGCGTTAACAGCGGCGCATCGTCGAATCGCAGGCAAACCGTGACATCGTACGAATCACCGGCTTGTTTCGAATCGACTGTTGCGCCGCACAGCAATGCGATAAATAGCGTCGTCGTCATCGGCTCGGCAACTCCTCAACTTGCAGCTTCCAATCTTCCACGCCGTCGAACAGCGTGATGGGGTTCAATTTCGTCGTCTCCAGCGACTCGTGCACGGCGACGTACGTATCGAGTTGCCAGAGCGGGATGATCAGGGCATTTTTCGTGACGTGCTCGTGGATTTCATAGGTCAGCCGTTGAATGTCATTGAATCGCTTGTTCAGATTTAAGGCAAGAAACCTGGCTTGCAGTTGGTCGTCGGGAACGCTACCCATAAAGTTGGTCGATCCGTCTTCGTCGCTCTGGCGGTCAAACAGCGGAGAGAGCATATAGGTTTCGTCCTCGAAATCGTGCCGCCAATACACCAGATCAAAGTCATGGCGTTTGACCACGCGGTCGTAAAACATCTCTGGTTCGACCGCGTTCAGTTCAACATTCAGGCCAAGGTCCGCGTGGTTCAGTTGGTTTTTGATCTCTTCGCATGCCTTTTGGACGTCGGCGTCGCGCGTTGGATAAACCAATCTCAACTTGGGAATGCCTGCTTTGAATTCGTCGGAGCGTCGCGCCAAATCGAGGAACGTGATGGCACGTTGCTGATCGAACAGCGGTTTTAGCTCACGCTCGCGGCCTTTATAAACCCAACTGTTCGTGGGAAACGGCCCGGCCAGCGCCGAGTGATCCGGGGAGTCTTTGGCGGGCCGAAAGATTGCATCCAAGATCTTTTCGCGATCGATCGCGTGCTCGACCGCCAGACGCAAGTGCTTGTTCTTCAGCGAGCGGCGATAATTCGGTGCCAAAAAGAACACGCTTCGAGTCGTCAGCTTATCGACGCGTTTGCCCAGTCGACTGAGCCGATCGGCGATATCGCGGTTGAGCCCGTAAATCAAATGCACGTTGCCCGCGTTGAATTCGCGCTCGGCTTCGAGCAACTCCTGGCGGCTGAACGCAATTTCCTGAATTCTTGGCCCCGGCACTTTGCGGTAATGTGGGTTGGCGACGAATCGCATTTCGTCAGGCTCTTCCAGTGGCAACAACACATAAGGCCCAGTTCCGACGGGGTTTCTTTCGAATGCCGCCAGTTCGTCTTTCGTGCCGCCCTGCGGGAAGTGATGCTTGGGCAGCACAGGAAAGTCCATCAGTGCCAGAGGTTGCCAGAAGTCTTTCTTGGTCGTGATGGCAACTTCGAACGGTCCTGGAGAATCTACCTTGAGAAACTCGCTCCAACTTCGATACGACAGGTGACGAGAGTACTGTTCGCTGGACAACAGCTTTTTGAAGGTCCAACGGACATCTTCCGAAGTCAGCGGTCTGCGAACATCGCCAATGTGGCCGTCCGACCAGGAGCAGTTGGGCAAGTGGAACAATCGACCTTTCGGCAACGGCAGCGGCCGGCCCTCGGCAAGTTGCGAAACATAATGCGGACCGGTTTTCGGATCTTCGACCCAGTGAACGAGACTTTCGTACATCAGGCGAACCGCGTGCCGCTCGACGGGAGCATGTGCGGAAAGCGGCGTCAGGTTTTTCGGTAAATGCGAATAAGCACACTTCAGCACAACCCAGTTGTCAATCAATTCACGCAGCTCGTGCTCTGCTTCGGGAATGCCGGGCCAGATGTCGTGTGCACGACTTAGAATCTCCAGCCTGCGGCGCTTATCGGTGACGCCTTCCAACCGCGCAATCTCAGCGGTTGCCTTGTCGATCAGTCCCTTGCGATAAACCGATGCGACGTCACCCGGCTTGGGCAGCACGCGATCTTCCAATTGCCGCAGCAGCCCGCGCGCGACGTTGAAATCTTCGCGTTTGAATGCCGCGTCGAATGCCATGCGAAACACTCCTTCGTACAGCCCTCGCAGCGCGGCGTTTTCCACTCGCAAGTCGTCGCGCAGTTTGTCGCAGGACTGGAAGGCCTTCTCATAATTCTCAACGGAAAAGGAGCCTTGCACGGTGCGATATTGAATGTTGAACATCGCACGAATCAGCGGATCGCGAATCTCTTCCTGCCAATAGGCACCTTGCCGCAGTCCGCGCTGGCGGGCCGAATCATGTTCGTTGACGCCTTTTTGCAGAATGGCCATTGCCGTGATCGCGTCGGCCTGCAACTCCGGCGTGGAAAGATCGATTCTGTTTCGAAAGCGGACCAACTCATCGACGGTGATGCCCATTTTTTCGGCGGCGTGGGCCAGCATTCGCTGTTCGAAATAGTCGATGCGATCGATCTGTTGGCCGGTGTACGCCGTTTCGTAACCGCCTTCTTTAAGATTCGTGACATAGACGCGATACTTCTTGCCGAACGGCAGAGGTGTTTTCCAATAGGTGCGCAACAATTCGACGTTCTTTGGCAGCGGCTTTTCGACTTTTGAACGAATGACATGAACGACGTCTACCACGGGTTCCTTCATCGCTGGTTCTTCCAGCCCAAGGCCAACAACTGGCCCACCACCGATCAGGTCAGGGGCACCTGCCTTTGGGACAACAGGCAACAGTGGCTCCTCTTCTTCCTCTTCGGGCAGCCCACCACCTTTCGCCCCCACGGCGGGTTTAGGGAGCAACGGTTCCTCCTCTTCTTCTTCGAGCGGAACATTGCCCGCGGGCTTGGGCAGTAACGGCTCTTCTTCTTCCTCTTCTTCGGCCGCAGCGATTTGCATGATGACTGCATTGACGGCCAGCAGGCTCTTGCACACGTCGGCGGTTGCGGTGGGAAGGTCGATGGCCGTCAGAAGAATGGCACTCAGAATGATCGTTCGAATCATGGAATTGCTCACTTTTCAGACTTCGGAAGCTTAAGAAAACTACGGAAGTCGAAATCTCCTATTGGACGACTAAATACTGCATCTGGTCATATTCTTTGGCTTCGGCAAACCCAGCAGCCTGACACGCGGCACTCATGTGTTTCAAAACCTGACGGGAGATTTTGAACCGCGCTGGTCCGGCAAACTTCAATGTTTCCAGCGCGCTGCGAAAATGTTCCAGTGCGATTTCCGCTCGGCCTGTATCAGCAAAATGAACCCCCAGGTTGTTCAGTATCTTGGCCTGCTCGATCTGGTCCACCGCGTATTTACTGATGCCTCGCATCAATGCCACCATGCGCTGGTCCTCAGCGGTCAATTGGTCGGTGGGCAGATACCTCTTTGTGTCATACGTGACACCACTCGTTTCGTGGCTCAATCCCAGTTCGATTCTAAACTGAGAGATCGTCGCCGCCAGCCCGAACACGTTGCCCACGTTGAAGACGTCGGCCAGCATAATTTCGAGCGCCGCAACTTCAAGCTGGCCGCGGCGAACCAGACAATACGCGTAATTCAAATGAGCCGGGCTAAACGCGGGATTGACGCGGACGGCCCGCCGAAATTTGCGTTCGGCGGATTCCCACTGTTGCTTCGCTGCGTAGCCAGCACCGAGGAAATTGAGCAGGTACGGCGCTCGATGATAATCCAGTGTTCGCGCTCCGCGACTAATCAAGTCGTCCATTTTCGGCGAAGAGGTCACCGCGAAGAATCCCTTCGCTTGACCATATTCTTCCACGAAATCCTTTTCGATGGTGACTTCTACGGCCCGTTCGTCCGGTCGAAACCGCACGGCATGAACACCTCGCGGAAGATACAACACTGGCATGCGGCTGTTTTGGATGTCGCTCAAGTTCTCCACCGGCAGCGTGTATCCGTCGACCTCGAGAATCGTCGCCGATGGCGGAATCTTGACGCCGTGTCGCAATTGGATTCGCCGGCAATGTAGATCGTCGTATTGTCGAGACATACCAGTCAGCCCAGACCCGTTGGGAGGCGAGCCATTCACTTCAGGCTTGTCGGCCGGCGTGGTCGTGATCTGATTGTTCGTCGTCGAATTCTCGTTTGACGTTGTGTTGTTGTTGGACGCACCCGCGACATTCGTGGTTGTCGACGAATGATCGTGAATAGTGTCTGGCAGAGCATCGTCGCCGCCTTGGTCATTCGTGCCATCGGTGACGTTTGAATTATCCGAGGTCGTGTCATCGGAGGGTTGCGTATCGTCGGTGTCGTCTTCGGGCGACTGATCCGTGTCGTTTGGATCAACGTTGGCAACGCCGTTACTTGGATTTTCGCTCGACGGCGACATGGCGTAGACGATCACCAGCGAAAGGACGATCAACAAACCAACGCCACTCGCCCCGGCAATGACATACCGTGGCATGCGGCTGGCTCCGCGTGCCTTTCGACGGCGAGTGCGAGTCGGCGGAGTTGTTGTTGTCTCGGCCTTTTGTTGTGGCAGCGGCGCGGGCGGAGCGACTTTCGAAGGCGCGGCGGATGGAACAGGCATGGGAATCGCGACGACGGACTGGCACTGTGGGCAGCGAGCTTTTTTGCCGGCCCATTGGTCTTCCAGGCGGAACAACGTCCCGCAAGTGCAGTTCACGTCAATCATCGACTTCAATAGTGGTTCAGGAAAACGACAAACAAATCCTGAGTCACGCCATCGTGTCCGACAAAAGCGATCTCAGGAACGCCAGTCACTGGGTTCACGGCCAGGTCGCTGGGCGACGTGCAACGTGTCGGGTAATCAACCGTTGCTGCGTCGCCGGTTGCAACGTCAAATGCAACCAATGGATAGTACGCGTCCTTCCGCTTGGAATGCGAAAAAGTCCAAACACGTCGGCCACTCGGTTCCCAATTTGGCCCTTCGGAATGAAACGCTTGGTTCATCACGATGTCCGATCCCACGACACGAGCCGCGCCGCCCCGTTGGACATTACACACTTCAATTCGCCAGGGTGATGCCTCGCCGGGCTCGCGCGCATAGTAGGCAACTTGTCGTTCGTTCGGAGACCAAACGGGGCTGCGCAATGTGCCTCGACTCGGCGATGGCAACACAAATTCCGTTTGGGTTTGGAGGTTTCGCACGACCAGGTCATGCCCGCCCGAGGACGCCGTGGCGGACCGCCGCCTCATCATCAACACGGTCTGGCCATCGCGAGCCCAGCGCGGTGCCGTGCCTTGCGCGATCACCGACGGTTCTCCAACCGCCCCCTTGCCGCTCCACGCGTCGTGAACCAAATCCGAGTCACGTTGGTAGATCAATCGCCAGATCCCATCCGTTCGTTCATACAGAGTTGGAAAGATGAATTGCCCCGCGCCAGCGGTTTGCTCCTGGAATTCCTCGCCGTCGGTCGAAACAAAGATATTCGTGCTCTGGCGACCTTTGTCGATTCTGGAAAACACAAACCCTTGCGGGCTGTTGATGCCCCAGCGGAACATGTAGTCGTAAGTGTCCTCGCGATCGGTGACGAGCGTCGGCTTGGGCTGCGACATGGTTTTGTACAGCAGCAACTTGCTGGCGGTCGCTCCTTCGACATTGGTGCGTTGAAACGCCAGTCGCTGGCCGTCGGGCGACCACATGGGCAGATGATGGTTGTTTTCGTCGCGATACATGCGGAGCATCAACGTGGTCGTCATTTTTGGCTCGGCGACCATCTTTCTCATTTCCTGGACGGTGGGAAAACGCGACGGAGAAATCAATTCGCGGCCCAGTTTAATATCGCCGAATTCGCCTTCCAGCAGTTCCTGGCCAAGACAACATGGCAGAATAATGTATGGCAGAATGAAGCCGAGCTTCGCAATCGCGTATTTCATTCTGCCATTCATCATTCTGTCAATCTTCTTAAAATGGAAATCTTGTCGTGCCGACTGTCGGCGACTCTTGCATCAGCACTTTGATTTTTCCCGTTGCCTTTTCGATTGGCTTGAGTCCGAACCAATATGAAACTCGTTCGTCGTTCTTTGATCGCACGCGCAGCCGCGCAGCCGATTCCCCTAAAAATAGCGGATCAAAATGAACGTCTAAATCTTTGGGCGTGACCAGCTCGACTTTCTCCTTGTCGTACTCAAGCAGCGTCCACCAATCCGTACCATCGTTTTTCCGCGGGTCGAGTTCGCCTTCGACACGGATCGCCTGCGTCCCATAGGCGATGCAATTTACTTTTTGTGCGTTGAACCATTGCGAATTCCCGTCACTGCGATGTGTTGCGGGAAA
>CAYFJO010000273.1:0-14669 GCA_964343305.1 uncultured Pirellulaceae bacterium
GGCGACGGACTGCTTGGGTACTTGCACCGGGATGGGCTGTGGATCGAAAGGAATTCCATCCAGCTTACGAGGGCTCATTGCGCCGGGTAGGCCGGGTAGATTCTGTTGGTGAGCGCCGTATGTCTTCATGACGCGATGGACATCGGGGTTGATTTCGATGCGACCATCCGTCCGACGGCTGCCAACAGTTTTGAATGAACCCACGCTGACGATACTCTCGTGCCGGTCGTGGAATTGATACGCCTCGACGCCTCGCTTACGCAATGCTGTGACCAGCTTCCGCGCTTTGAAGGCGCCTTGAGCCAGCTTGCTATCTGAGACACCCACGCTAAACATACTGGTCTTCGTCGCCTTTTCGATTTCCTTCAAGTTCCAGGTCGTATCGCCTCGAAAAGTCGCCACGCGAACTGTGAAATTGCCGGGACAATTCAAGAGGCTGTATTCCAATCCTTTGTTTAGCTCGACGATCAGTTTGTCCGGTCCTTTGGGGCGAAAATACTCTTCGGGCAACATGGGATTGCGCGTCACGAACGCGGCCCGCATGGGTCCCTTCTTTTTCATTTCTTCGTTCCCCGAGATGCGTCGCTGGATTTCGCGCCACACAACCATGCGTTGGCTCGTGGGATTCGAGGCCGTCGCGCTCAATGTCTCGGGCTTCATGTATTTGATTTTTTCCAACACCTTTCGCGCTGTTGCGTCATCGAAGGCGGCGTAGTCGCCAATCAGAACGGCGGTTTCCTCGAACTGTGAATTGTGGATGTACTTCATTTTTTTCGGGTTACCGTAGCGGTCCACGCCAAGTCCGTTGACGGTGTTTCCGTAATCGAACTTTTGTTTATAGACGTAGGCATTCAGTTTGTGCTTACTGCGCAGCTCGAGCACCAGCCGATGGGCCTGCCGTTGGCCGGACTCGCCGAGGAAAGACGCGGCATAGATCAGCCAGGGACCTTGTCTGTCCGTCAACCAATAAATCTTCTTGGGGTCGGCATCCACGCGTTTGAACGGCAGCGGAAATTTGAATGGTGAAGCGGCCGAAAGCATGCGTTGGCTCAGCAAAGTGACGGACAAGGCAAAGACGAGGAGCGGTATTCGAAAATGTTTCATGAGGACACCTTGAGTCCGCGCGACATCGAATCGCATGCGTTGAATTGGACAAGTTGAGAAAAGGAGCATGGTTCAAAAAGGGGTCAGGTACCTTTGCCGGAACGGCCCACAGGGTGCTTTGCACAAAGATACCTGACCCCTTTTTGAACCACTCGGCCGTTCAGAATAGACGGACGAAGTGGATGAGGCGTGGACGATATCAAATCACGTTCGCCGCCGCCATAGGAGATTTGTAGCTAGCTGAAGAATTGTCCAGGCTAATGGACCGCGGCGTCCGCGGGGATTCCTTCATCCAGCTTGGGCGTCAATCGCTGAATCACGCGGACATAAACGTAATAGAACGTGGGAACCAAGATCAGGATCAGCGCTGTCGCGAGCGCCAGTCCAAAGCAAAGACTGGTTGCCATCGGGATGAGGACCTGGGCTTGAAACGATGTTTCCAAGAGTAACGGGATCAATCCCGCAATCGTCGTGACCGATGTCAGCATGACCGCACGAAAACGGCGACGGCCCGCGTCCAGCAGTGCTTCTTCCAGGGGCACACCGTCACGCACGCGAGTGTTGATGAAGTCGATCAGCACGATTGAATCGTTCACGACAACGCCGGTCAACGCGACCAATCCAAAAACGCTGAACAACGTCAGATCCAAACCCATGACGGCGTGGCCGGCGATCGCACCGATCGCTCCGAAGGGGATGATGGCCAGAATGATCACCGGCTGGAGATATGACCGGAATTCCACGGTTAGCAAAACATACATCGCGAGCAGTGCGATAATGAATCCGGTGAACAGACTCTGCAGCGACTCACGCGTCTGTTCCTGCTGGCCTTCCCACAACACACGGATGCCGGGGAATTGCTCAGCAAACTCGGTTTCGAAAAAACCATCTTCCTTGCGCAAATCGCTAGTGATCCGGTTGGCATTGGCCTTGGCTGTTAATTTGTCGACATCGGCCATGATCGTGACGGATCGGAGTTGGTTGATACGGTTGATCTCCGAAGTGCCACGGTCGTACGTGACCTCTGCGACTTCGGTGACCGGGCGTTCGATCACTCCCGAACCTCGGACGCGAATTTCTTCAAAACCAGCCAGCGACTTTCGCTCCTCCGGCGGAAAGCGAACCATCAATTTCACTTCATGGCGGCCGCGTTGCAACCGCATGACTTCTTCGCCGTAGTAAGAACTCCGCACAGTCTCGGCCAGATCGGCCAGCGTCACGGACATCCCCTTGGCGTTATCCTTGACCTTCATCTGCAACTCCCACTTGCCGGGAGTTAAATCATCGTCGATGTCAAACACACCTTTGTATTTCGCCAGTTGCTGTTTGCACAATTCAGCGGCCGCGGGCAGTTGGTCTTCGAAGCCGGGGTTGGCAAGCAGTTTAAACTCGATCGAAATTCCGGCTGGGCCAAAACTTGGGCTGCGGAACAACACGCTCTCGGCACCCGGGAAGTCGCCGGCGCGCTGCCGCCAGCGGTCCAAGACTTCCTGGCTTGTCAATTCACGGAACGATGGCGAGCAGAGTTCAGCCATCACCGTGCCGAGGTGGCTGCCGCCCGCGGTGCTCGTCGGATTTCGTGGATTCTGTTCCAGCATCAGTCCGACGGATCGATGCCGGACGACAACGAGCGGTTCTTTGGCCGGATTGTTCTCGACATCGTTGTCTTTGTTGTACTCGGCGATGATGTCCTCCATGACCGTTTCCAAATGCCTGGTCGCGTTGTCTGTTACTTCAGACGGAGTTCCATTTGGAAAAGTGATCGCCGCTTCGATAAATCGGCTGTCGAGTTTTGGAAACACAACAAACGGCGTTATACCCGCCCGCACGAATCCGAACGCAACGATCAACAGCGCGGCGGCGGCGCTGAGCGTGATGGCTGGATTGCGCATCGACCACGCCAAGAAAGGAATGTACGCCCGCTCGACCGTCCACTGAATCAACACGGTCGTGGCTTTGTTGAGCCATGCGAACACGTCGATAAGAAACTTCAACGGATACAGCAACAAACCGACCACCCAAAAAAACAAGTTGTCTCGGTGAGAAAGATGGCAGGGCAAGATCAACATGCTTTCCCCCAACGAGATAACCAACATCGCGATCACCGCGACAGGCATCACACCAATGAATTTGCCCATCACGCCGGCGACGAACATCAGGGGGGCGAAGGCAATGATGGTGGTCGTCACGGACGCCGTCACTGAAGGAAACACTTCGACCGTGCCATCGACGGCAGCCTGGTAAAACGATTTTCCCAAATGGCGATGTTGGTAGATGTTCTCGCCAATGACAATCGCGTCGTCCACGACAATTCCCAATGCCATCAAGAAGGCAAACATCGACAACATGTTCAAGGTTTGATCGCCGTTGAGCAAAACCGTTCCCGCGCCTAACACGGCGATGGGAATCCCTAGGGCGACCCAAAAAGCCAGCCGCAACTCGAGAAAAATCGCCAGCACAAGAAACACCAGCACGAGTCCTTGGAGGCCGTTGCGCAGCAACATGTTCATGCGGTCGCGCACATCAACGGATTGGTCATACCAGGTCTCCAGCGAATATCCCGGCGGCATCAACGACTCTTTTTCTTCCACATACTTCAGCACACTTTCAACGACTTCGTACAGATCTTCTGACGAGGTGCGTTCGACTTGGATGACCAGCCCCGGCTGGCCATTGATTCTCGTGATCCGCGTTTCGTCGGCAAAACCGTCGCTCACGTTGCCAAGTTGGCCGACGGTGATTTTGTCTCCGTGTGGCAAAGCACGAATGACGATGTCCTCGATTTCCGTGCCAACCGTGCGTTTGTTCTTGCCGACTAACAGCATTTCCTGGGCGTCGGTTTTCATTCTTCCGCCCGGCAACTCAATGTTTTGGAGACGGACGATGTTGGCCACCTGCTTCAGCGACAGGCCGTACTCGCGTAGCGTTCTTTCCGAGATTTCGATGTCGATCTGGTAGGGCTTTTCGCCGATGATTTTGGCCGACGACACGACCGACTTGCGGGACCGTGGTTTCAGTTTGGAAATGATCGTCGAGAAGATGCCGGAGGGCGGTTCCGGCTCCAAATGCAGAATGTCGTTACGAATTTCCTCGGCAAGGTTTCGCAGAGCCACTTCTGATTCTTCGCCATTCGCTTCCGGACCAAGAAGGCCGATTCGTAACGCTGGGAACCGAAACGTTAGTTGTTGCACATCGTGGTCTTCGGCCAGATCCGGCAAGTTTCCAGCGATCTGGTCAAGCTCCGAGCGGACTTCGTTTAACGTACGCTGGACGTCCGCGTCGGCCTGCAGTTCCAGCACCACGAAACCGGCGTTTTCCTGTGCGACGGCCGTGATTTTTTTGATGTCGTCCACGGGCTGCACGGCTTCTTCGATCTTTTGGCAGATCCCTTCGGCGACATCCTCCGGGCTGGCTCCTGGATACGGAACCGAAACCAACAGAATCTCCAACTCAAATTCCGGAAACACCTCGCGACGCATCATCGCGAAACTGGCCGTACCGATCACGATGATCGCAATCAACAACGTGTTCATGGCCGGAGAGTGGCCAATCGCCCAGCGAATGACTGACTTCACTTATCCACCCCTTTTTTAGCCAACCGATTGCCAGGCGGCTGGCCAAATTCGCGCACTGGCGAGCCATTTCTCGGATAACTCAAGGGTGAAATGACGATGCGATCGGAGCCGCCGATGTTCGTTCCGTTGGTGTGAACGATGACCTCATCGCTCAGGGTTTCAGCGATCCGCACGGGCTGCTTCACAAGCTTGCGGTCTCTTGATTTCGCATCATCTCGCACGAGCCATACAACTTTTCCCGGTCGCACGGCGCGCTGCGGGATGCGATACAACGGCGTGTTCGGTTTGGCTTTGATTTCGATCGTCACATACATCCCGCGCAACAACGCGCGAGGCCCCACGGCATCCGACGCATTAGAATCAACCGATGTGACGTCCCGTGGGTGATCGATCAGCACTCGACATGGAATCGTTCTTGTCTGGCTATCCAGCCCGATTCCATCGTAGCGGGACAGTTGGCCTTTCCATTGGAACCGGTTGCCGACCAACTCGTAGAAGACGTCGGCTTCTGCTTGAGGAATTTCATAATCCAGAGCCTTCGCTCTTTCTTCCGCTTCTTTCGCCGCGCTGTCTGCGTCTTCTTTGCTGTCGCCAACGGGTTGGATTTCCGGCATTTCTGGCTTGGGATATGCCAGCCAAAGCCAATGTAGATCGTCTTTGCGGAGGCTACACTTTATTTCCGCTTTGGATGTATCTTCGATCACCACCAACGTCGCGCCACGTTGCACGAACGAATCTTGCTGGACCTCGTCGCGAACAATGACGCCGGAAACCGGCGCGGAAACCACCGTGCGATCCAAATCCAACTTGGCACGGCGCAACGACGCTTGAAGCCGTTGCTCGCGTTTTTCCATCGACGTGAGCTGAGTAGATAGCGACACGGTGGCATTCTTCGCCGTCAACAACTCCTTTTCCGCCCGGTCTAGATCGGCTCGCGATGCGACTCCCTTGAGCCCTTTCTCTCGATCATATTCACGCTGTTCGACTGTCAACTGATCTTTCGCAATCTCCAGCAAGGCTCTCGTGCTGTCCATCTCCGCGTCAAGTTCGGCAAGCGCACCTTCCGCTTCGGCCTCCGCGATTTCAAAATCCTGCCGATCGATTTCCAGTAGTTTGGTGCCTTTCTTGACGTAACGGCCTGCTCGACAGATGTCGTGTTTCTTGACGACCCGGCCGAGAACTTCCGCCGGCACTTGGTGCTCCGCAAAGGGCACGACCAAGCCACTCAGTTCAATCGTGATACCATCCGCATGAGGTGAGATCTTGGCGACTTCGACGGCCGGTGCTTGAGGCTTTTCTTCGTCGAGTCGCTCGGGAGTCTTCCGCAGCGCGGACATCAAGAAGAAGCCGCCGATACCCAACAATAAAATGAGAATCGGTGTCACGTAGCGAACAATTTCGATCACGAGGCTGCGTCGTTGCGACATGGAGCGTTATCCTGATGCGGGGGTGATGTCAGCGTTGGTGGTTGAAGGTTGACTGAGCGGTTGGCTTAACCCCAGCGCCGCAGTACTAAACCGTGCTACGTGGTCAGCAATCTGCTCAATCGTGTAGTGTTTTCCAAGATCCTCGTCGCCGACCATCAAACGGACAACGGAACTTGACAAGCGGTAGAAAACACACTGGCCAATGATGCTGTAAGCAATTTGCTCGCGCCGGTGCTTCGGTGTGTCCGTGGGAAGCACTTCGTCGACAATGCCAAGTAGCAATTCAAAGTGCGGACGGAAATAATCTCGAATCAGGTCCTTGCAAGCCGAAGTTGGCTGCAGCAACTCGCGCATCATTAAACGCACTTGCCACGGGGCCTCTTGCAAGCCGACCATGCGCGTCGCAATTGTGCGAACGAAATCGGCGAGTTTCTCTTGTGTTGGAGTGGAGGCCGTCCAATCGGGAAGAGGGGCTTCTTCGACGCGACTGACCCGGGCAGCTTTGACGGTCTCCAAGTAGAGGTGCTCTTTGTCACCAAAGTAATAGTTGACCGCTGCGACATTGGCGCCCGCTTGATCGCAAATGTCGCGGATTGTTGCCGACTGAAAGCCCTTGTCGGCAAAAATGGGTCCTGCCGCGCTGATGATTCGGTCGCGGGCATGTTGGTCGGACATCCGGTTTTTCCTAATCGTTCAACTTTGACATTAAACAAGTGTATTAAACAATTGTTTTAATTCAATGTTTGATTAGAAAAAAGGGCGCAATTCCAGTCCATACTGGGTCTTGCAAGCCGTTTTGGGTGGGCAGCAAGAAGGATTGTACCAGTAGGACGGTTTATCAAACCGTCCCAGGCCGATTGGGGACCCGTCCGACGCCGTGTTCTCACGCGCCGATCGCCTTAATGTCCTTTGTTGTCTTGCTTGTACTTGGGATCCGTCATGCGATCTTTGAATTCCAACACTTGCTCTAGGCAGGAAATGCACATTTTGATGTTTTTAATGAATCCGCTGTCGAACGAGATTTCGACGCCAGTCATGTCGTCACGTTCACATACGTTGCAGTGCATTGTGTCGTCTGCGGGAAAATAATCAGAAATTCGGGCATCGAGGTGGCTCATTTCATCTGGCTCCAATGTGTAAGAAATAGACTTAGGAATCGGCCAAGCATGTTATTTTGTATTCTACTTCAAGCTTAAGGCGATTTCCACGATCTGGCGATGATGGATGGTAGTGAGCGATTGGCGACTCACGGTGGTCTCCTTGTTTGCCGATTCAGACTTCCGAAGTTTCGGAAAACTTCGGAAGTCTTGCACTGAACTAGGACACTTCCCGACTCACGGCTTACTTGACAAGTCACCCGTTTGTCAGGTCTAGTCTTTAAGACCATCCAGCCTTTTGTCTCTGCAAAGCCCCGTCATATTCTTCATGATTATCAAATCCAACCTTGTTTCCAACCTGCGCTGCGGCGACACTGTCATTTTTTTTCCCAGCTACGGCCATTTGACGAAGGACGGACGTGCGTGGAAAGTGTATGTGACTGGCGCCGTGATCGAGCCTGAACATGTTGGCATCTATAACCGCATGCTGCTGAAGCTGTTGCATCGCGTGCTCAAAGCGACTCCGGAAGAGCTTGATGGCGAGATTTTTCGCCAGCGCGTTCAACCGTTTACCGCATCCACACGGCGTGGCAAGCGAATCGCGATACGCGTGGGCGATCGAGTCTATGCGTTGCAAAAGAAATCCAAACGCAACGGCCACTTTCGCGGCACGCTTCGATTGGACGTGGACGCGGTCGCCGAATTGGAAGCAGGGGGTGTGATCGATGATCAATGTTTGCAATTTGATGTGGTCATGCCCGGCAAAGACGGGCGTGTTTTTTCCGGCCGAACACATCTCCTCGACGAAACGGGAACATCGATCATCTCCGACATCGACGATACGATCAAACGCACGGACGTGACCAGCCGTCGGGAGTTGCTGGCGAACACGTTCCTGCGTGAGTTCGAATCGGTGGAAGGGATGGCGGCGCTCTATCGCCAGTGGCACGATCAGGGCGCCCAATTCCACTACGTCTCGTCCAGCCCTTGGCAACTTTACGATTCGCTGTCGAATCTTCTTGTCGAAGATGGCTTTCCACAAGGAACGGTGAATCTGCGGGTCTTTCGTTTGCGGGATCACATGATTCGTAAAGTGCTGTTGATCCGTCGCCAAAAGAAGATGGGGGTGATTAAGAAGCTGGTGGCGACGTTTCCCCAGCGCAAGTTTGTCCTGGTCGGCGATTCAGGCGAGCGTGATCCCAATCTGTATGGCACGATTGGAAGACGATTCGCAGACCGAGTGACCGCGATCCTGATTCGCGAATTGCCGGATAATCCGATGACCAAAGCACGCTGCCGTAAAGTATTTCGCAATGTTTCGCCAGGCAAATGGCAGATCTTCTCGCATTCCACCGACTTGCCTTCCGAGCTTCCAACCAACGGCGTTGGACTTGCCGCGCTGACATAACGATCGGCCGAATAATTCATGCCAGTCCAACGCACCCCCCCGCCGGGTAGCCAAATGAGCTGGATTCTCTTAAGATGCCCTTGCATTTTCGGCCATCGTAGGACTCTTTCGAAAGACAGCTCATCGCGTGCAATACGAGCAGATATTCACTGAGCAAGACTTTCTCGATTTCTGCGATTCGGTCGCGGACGCGGAATTCATCGCGTTCGACACGGAGTTTGTTTCCGAAGATTCTTATCAGCCAGACTTGTGCTTGATTCAGGTGGCCGTCGGGCAGCGATATTTCATTATTGATCCGCACGCGATTGAGGACGTGACACCGTTTTGGGAACTGATCGCGTCGCCGGGACACCAGACGATCGTACACGCGGGCCGGGAAGAATTCCGGTTTTGTTACAACGCCGTGAATCAGACCCCCAGTGATTTGTTCGACATTCAACTTGCATCCGCCTTTGTTGGGTTGGAGTATCCCGCCGCGTACGGCACGTTGGTTCAGCGACTGGTCGGCAAGACGCTCAAGAAGGGAGAGACTCGCACCAACTGGCGGCGACGGCCGTTGTCGGAACGTCAGCTCGATTATGCGATGCAGGATATTTTGTATTTGAAGCCCATCCGCGACGAGTTGATTCAGCGACTGGACCAACTGGATCGACGCCAGTGGATCGTCGATGAAATGGCGGCTTGGCAGAAACAATTGATCGCATCCGAAACGGTCGAACCGTGGCGGCGCGTGTCGGGTGTCTCCGGGTTGGCACCTCGTAGCTTGGCGGTCGTTCGCGAGATCTGGACTTGGCGGGAAGGCGAAGCACGCAGCCGAAACCGGCCGCCGCGCCGAGTGCTGCGTGATGATTTGGTGGTTGAATTGGCGAAGCGTCAGACGGCGGATGTCAAACGCATTCGAGCATTGCGCGGCATGGAACGCCGGGATTTGCAGCGGCACCATGAGACACTGGCTGAGTGTGTGCAACGGGCGCTCGATTTGGACCGCGACGACTGTCCACTTCCGTTTCAATCCCGTTCGCTGCCACAAGTGAGCGTGCTTGCTCAGTTTCTTTCGACAGCGCTGAACAGTATCTGTCGATCGGCACAAGTGGCACCGGGCTTGGTGGGCACCACGCAAGACGTGCGGGAGTTTATCGCGACGAAATTGAATCTGAACAACGGCAGCCCCAAGGAGCCGCTGGTTTTGACAGAAGGCTGGCGCGGGGAAATCGTCGGGAGCGAGCTGGAAAAGCTGCTACATGGAGAACGGTCGATCCGAGTGGACAATCCGAGGTCGGACAACCCACTGGTCTTTGAATGAACCGGCGGATGGCTTGAGAATCCGTCCGCCTAGCGATCAATCGTCTCAAACTGTGATTCGTCTTTGTTGTCGGTTCGAGCCGTGCTGGGAGGGGCGTCGCCGAAAAATCTTGTGGTGCCTTCCGAGACGCGTCGCGTTTCCGGATTGTCGCACGTCAAGGTGCTTCGATAAATGTGATTGCCCGCCTTGTCACCACGCGCGGTCACGGTTAACACAACCTCGGCACCCGCTTCGATGCGGTCAATGTCGCTGAACAACACCTGGCCCGGCACGACTTCGGCCCGACCGCCATCGACGCCGACGGGTTCGATACCATCGGAGAATTGCACCGTGACTTTGACTGCGGTGGCCGCTTTGGTGCCACGATTGATGATCTTCAGTTGGTAGCTGACGCGTTCACCAACGGGTTGAGGACCCTGCGGGTCGTTGACGGACAGTTTGAGGTCGGCCAACGCTTCGACCGTGGTGGCGACAGAATTCGCGGCTTGCAAGCCATCGGCGGCGCGAACGCCCGCTTGGAATTCATTGCTGCCCGCTTCCAGCAATTGGCAGGTGACTTCATACACTCGCTCGGCACCAGGATTTAGCGTGCCGATGGGCCATCGCATGCCGCCTTCCACTTGCTCCGCATTCTGCAGTCCGCCCAGATACTTTGCACCAACCGGAAGCGCGGCGGCGGCTACCAGCTCTTCTGCCGTTGCATCACCAATGTTGGTCACTTTGAAATTGTACTTAGCGACGCTGCCCGCGTATTTGAATTTCGGACCGTCGATTTCGACAGCAAGTTTGGCACGGCGAACGACGATGCGTTGGGTGACTTCGGATTTCAGGCCCGCGTCACCAAATGCTTGAACGCGGATCGCAAGTTCGCCGGATTGTCTGGTCGTCAATTTGGCGTCGAACTGCCGGCGCTGGCCCGCTGGAATGATGCCGATTTTCTCTTGTTCGCCGCCAAATTCGGCCGGATAATTGAGCACGACGTTTTCGGCGGTGCCCGTTCCTGGATTGGAAACTGTGATCGTATAACTCGCGTCGTCTCCGTACAGCACGTCGAACGGGCCGGAAACGGCGACGTCCAATTTCGGCTGTTGAACAACGACTCGGGCATTGGATGTGTCTGGCCGAAACGCCCAATCAATGCTCAAATCGATTGGGCGATTTTCTGTGGCCATGAGGTTTAGCGCTAGTTGCGATTCGGCGCTGCCGGCCAAGCGGTCGATCGTCCAAATCAAACGCGCGGTTTCACCAGGGTCGGATTGCTTACGCACCGTGCCGGACGAGGCACGATTGCTGGTAACGTCAACCCAATCGGGCAAGTCGATGGCAACAATGATTTCGCGTGCCGATGTGCTGCCCTGATTGGTCGCTTGGACGACGAACGTTGCCGCCTTGCCAAGCGTAATCGCCCGTGGACCGACCGTGACAACTTTGATCGATGGGCCAATGCTGCTGATCTCGAGATTCTCGACCTTGGGCACGATGGACGTTGGAACGTCGTCGTTAGCCTGCGTCAAATTAGGCGATTCGTTAAAGTTTTGCGACGGTGTGGTGTCGACGTTTTGAGTTGGCGTTGAGTTGACGTTTCGCGCCTGGTTAAATTCCGTCCGGTCAGCGACACGGGGTGTCGTGGGCGAAAGATCATTGTTGGCCGAAGATTTGACTTCCGGCTTGGCCGGCTCTTCTTTTTTTGGTTCGACCTTAGGTGTGATCGCCGAACGGTCGATTTTGGGAAGCCGTTCAGCTCGACGCGATGAACCGGTGGTCGGGGTTGATCCGCGCAATGAGTCGACGGATCGCTTGGGCGGTGTCGTGGGACGGCTTGCCTCGGTCGATGTTGACGGTGAGGGTGGCGTCCCGACAGACGGCGACGTGACATTTGAGGAGCCAGCAGGATTGTTCGGTCGTCGCGAGCGGACCTGTGAATCGTCGTCATCGAGTTCCACAACCGGAGTGGGCGTGCTTGCACTGTCGTTGGACGGCAGGATCGTGCCGCCGAGATTTTGCCGTAGCGCCTTTAATCGATCGGCCAAACTTGCCTTGGGTTTGGAGCCGGAGGAAAAACCCTCTGATGAATCCTGTGCGCGGACCATCATCACGATTCCAGCACCAACGATCAAAAGTGCAAAAAGCAAACTCGTTTTTCGTGACATCGTCAATTCGCCTAAAGTGAGAGTATAAAATGGGCGTATGTCTCGTATCGGTTAAAACAATCTGCACAGTTTAAGCGGGTTTTCGGATTCTTTATTCTGTGTAACTTATTATGCACTGCTAGCGACAGCATTTGATGCAAAACAGAACTTGAAATGATGGAAAGCCATGAGTACACCCAGCCGACGCGAGAAACTTGAAAGCATGCTAGCGGACGATCCCAGCGACAGCTTTCTCCGCTATGCACTCGCCATGGAACTTCAAAAGGAAAGTGAGCACGACCGGAGCTTGGAATTGCTGGACGGATTGATGGCGGACAGCCCGCCGCACTTGCCAGCATTCTTCATGGCCGGCCAGCAGTTGGCGGCTTTGGAACAGATTGAAAAAGCAAAATCGGTACTTGGGCGGGGAATCGAAGAGGCTCAACGGCAAGGCGATGAGCACGCTCAGGCAGAGATGACTGATTTCCTGGGCGGCCTCTAAAACAGTTACTCCTGTCGAACTTCTGTCCTCTGGCCCACCACGTCGTCCAACGTTTATGTTGAGGGAACGGAACATGCCTACCTATTGCGATGACGTCGAACCGGTCGGCTTGATCCACACGATTTCGCGCCCTTATTGGCGTCGCGTGATCAATGCAGGGCTTTGAAACTCGCCATCCTCGATCGTTTTCTCACCACACAATTCTCTTACCCTGGTTGATTTCGAACAATGAATCCTTCCAACGTTCTCTTTATTCTGTCGGACGAACACAATCGCGACTCGCTGGGCTGTTATGGGCATCCGCTGGTGCAGACGCCCCACCTCGATGCACTTGCGGCCAGCGGCGTTCGGTTCGATAACGCCTATACGAATTGCCCGATCTGTGTTCCCGCGCGGGCCAGCCTGGCCACGGGACGGTATGTCCACGAAATCGGCTATTGGGACAACGCGTTTCCATACGAAGGGCGGGTTCCCGGTTGGGGACACCGGCTGATCGCCGAGGGACATCGAGTCGACGCGATCGGAAAGTTGCATTATCGCAGCAAAGCCGACGAGGACGGCTTCTCGAACAAAATTGTCCCGCTTAATGTGGTCGACGGTGTCGGCGACGTGATGGGTTCGATCCGCGACGAACTGCCCCTTCGCGACGGAACGCGCACTGGGGTCACGGGAGCCGGACCAGGCGAATCCACGTATTTGTCGTACGACGAAGACATTGCTGCAAAGTCATGCCAGTGGCTGCGCGAAGCCGCGGACGGGTCGAACGACAAACCGTGGTTGCTGTTCGTCGGTTTCGTGTGTCCCCATCCGCCGTTTATCGCGCCGCCGGAATTGTATGACTTGTACCCGCTCGACAAGATTCCCATCCCGGTGCAAAACCGCATTGAGGACCAGCCGCAACATCCCGCGCTGGCCAACATTCGCCATGCACTGCAATACGCTGAACCATTTTCGGACGAAGAAATCAAACGTGTGACGGCAGCCTACTACGGCGCGTGCACCCATCTCGATCGGCAGATTGGCAAAGTCCTCGACGCGTTGAACGACACGGGCCTGGCCGACAGCACTCGCGTCATCTACACGAGCGACCATGGCGAGAGCATGGGCCGTCGCGGTTTGTGGGGCAAGTTCACGATGTATGAAGAATCGGTAGCCGTGCCCTTCATGATGTCGGGGCCCGATGTGCCAGTCGGGCAAGTTTCCAAGGACGTCATTTCGTTGGTCGATTGTTATCAAACGTTTCTCGATGGACTCGGTGTGGAACTCAACGACGAGGAGAAACGGTTGCCCGGTCGTTCGCTGTGGCCAATCGCACAAGGTAAGTTGTGCGAGCGTATCGCGCTGAGCGAGTATCACGCGGTCGCATCCAAAGGCGGGTCGTACATGATTCGCAAAGGGAAATTCAAGTACATTTATTATGTGGGCTACGACCCGCAGTTGTTCGACCTGGACGCCGATCCGCTGGAAACCAACGATCTGTCAGCCAGCGACGAGCACCAAACCGTTCGCGCGAATTTGGAAAGTGAATTGCGCAAGATCCTCGACCCCAAATCTGTCGACGCTCGCGCCAAGACCGATCAACAGGCCCTCGTCGACAAGCATGGCGGGCGCGACGAGGTGCTTCGCCGCGGCACGTTCGTCAATTCGCCGGTACCAGGAGAAACGCCAACGTTCGTGGCAAAATCGGAATCTTGATCAGATTCCCGACTTCCGAAGTTTCCAAGCTTTCGGAAGTCCCACCCACAATCGCTTTTTCGCTGGCGATTTTGAGCCAAAATCGTTATTCTATATTTATTGTTTGTGCTGTGCATCGCACTCTGAGTGGCCGCTATTTCGGAACAGACTCTACATCCCAACACGGCAAAGAGCAACAAGTTTATGCCAACAGCGTAATGATCGTGGCCTCCGAAACCCTTGGATCAAAACCGAAATCGTACAAACGCAAACCGTAACGAGAAGCCGTCGGACGGATTGGCAATCCGTCCCACGCGTAGACAGCAATTGGAACAAGGAGATCAAAAGATGGGTTCGGCAATTCGTCTCTACGTAGTCGCGTTGATGGTCGTCGCGAGTTGGACGAAGCGGCTTCGCCGCGGGAGTGGTGAGCGGTTCTGCGAGATGGCA
>CAYFJO010000274.1:0-14609 GCA_964343305.1 uncultured Pirellulaceae bacterium
TTTCTGATCAAGTTAGACACCCACGGCCACGAAGTGCCCATCCTCGACGGCGCGCGGGCCACACTCGAAAACGCCAGTCTGGTGATCCTCGAAGTTTACAATTTTCAAATCAACGACCAGGCGTTGCGTTTCCACGAAATGTGCGCCCACATGGAATCGCTGGGCTTCCGCTGCTTTGACTTGGTCGACCCACTGCTGCGAACAAAGGACAAGGCGTTGTGGCAGATGGACATGTTCTTTGCCCCGGCCGGGACGCCGATGTTTGCTCATGCTGGGTACGAATAAACCTGGCTTTTGATCGCAGGCCCAACTAATCAAACCAAATACTTGCACGGCTTGTTCGTTGCCGCTAGACTTCGCGCAACATCAACAACACCAACGGAGACTTGGGGGGCGAGGGGAGGCAATGCCACACAAAGCAAACTTCACACTTCTGGCTTTACTGGTGACTGCAACATGCATAACGATCGGGTGCCAACCCTCCATCTCGGTCACATCTTCGGCGCAACTGGCTAAAACCGAGGTCGTGCCGACGGTGGACACGCCTCTGGGCAAATCAGGTAGCGCCGTTTGGTGCGCCACGTTTCAAATCGCCTGGAACCACTTGCGAGATGACGTCATTGGCGGCGAACTTCAAATTGACAATGCACAGACTGTCGCCGATCGGCTCAACGGCTCACCCGTGACAGAGTCCGCACTGCCACCTGGCGACTACTACGCGGAAGCAGGTCGGGTCGAAGAGGGCATCATTGCGAAGATTCACAGCCAGATGTCCCGCCAGTTTCCTGGCGTCACACCGCCCGATTTCGAAGGAGCCGTTGGATTTGTCAGTTACGGCTACCTGGACACGGAGGCCGCGTTCACTACTCCCTTTGAAGAAACCAAACAGCCAATCAAATTCTCGGACTCGGATGGCCGGACGCACTTGCTCAACGGGTTCGGATTGCATCACGGAACGGATTGGGATTTGCTGAAAAAGCAAGCCGAACAAGTCAAAGTGCTTTTCTATGAGTTCTCCATCGATCGCGATTCGGGGCGCGACAAGACTGATGCTTTTGGGATCGGGCTTACCGTGGAGCAAGGTGACCACGAGATCATCATCGCCGTCTTGCCGCGGCCGAAGAATCTGCGCGCGGGTTTAGACGATTTGGCACGACGCACTGAGAAGACATTTTCCTCGCAAAAGTTGTACGAAACCGACGTGTTAGCGATTCCCAACATTTCGTTTTATCTAAATCACGAATTCGCCGAGCTTCAGGGTCCCGACAAGACGATTGAAAATGCGGGCGAGTTCCAGGGCCTCTACCTTGCGAAGGCATGGCAGTCGATCAAGTTTCGCCTCGACAAAGACGGCGTAGCCGTCGTTTCGGAATCGGGCGCGGTGGCAGGTGCGAGTCCACGCAATTTCATCGTCAATCGGCCGTTCTTGGTTGTGGTGAAACGGCGGTCGGTCGCAGAGCCGTATTTTGCGGCATGGATCGACAACGTCGAGTTGCTCGAGGCGAACTGACGGTGGCTAGCGGTTAAGCCGCGTGTTTTACTTCTGATTGGTTGTTGCCGCGCAAAATTCCGCTGCGTCGAGCAAACGCGATTTCGCACAATCGCGTCGCGGAGTCGCATTTCATTTTGATGAAGCCGGTGAACTCATACGGCTCGTAACCAAAGTCGGCCATCATCGTCACCAGTTCGCTGAAACTGTGCCAGCCTTCGGGAACTTCGACCAATGGCAGTTCCAACAGGAACACCTCCGTCTTGCCGATTAACGATTGGGCACCTTGCATGATGTTGTACTCGAAACCCTCGGCGTCGATTTTCACTAGATCGGGGACGGTGTGAATCTCGTTCTCGACCAAATGATCGAGAGTGATCACGGGCACGATTCGGCGCTCGTATCCAGCGGCAGTCGCAACGTCATCGGGATAGGCAAAGCTGCTGGAAACGGTGTCGGGAACGACGGTGAATTCTAACTCGCCAATGTCCGCACCAACTCCGGCATTAATCCACCGAACATTGGGGCAGCGCTGGCAAAACTGATCGAGCTGCGATTCCATTTCCACCTGCGGCTCGATCAACGTGAAGGCACAGTCGGGAAAAATGCGCAACGCCTCGCGACTCCATTTGCCGCGATTCGCGCCGACGTCAACAATGTGTCGAGGCTTGAAACCTCGATCCGCCAAGTTCACGAAGAACGAAATCAAATCGCCTTTGGGAAACCGCGACGTGTGCGTGATTCGATAGCGAAATCGTTGCCAGAGCATTTGCAGAAAACCGCGCATCGTTCTTCTCCCCGAAGTCAAGAATGGGAAGCGGGAATATAGGCGAATGCAAGCTTGTGGACAACGCCAAGCGGACGCTAGCAACAATAGTACGACAGAAATCTCAAATTGCCGTATCCGCCTGATTCCAATAGAATCCGGCCTGCACAAAGCTTGGTCGATTGAGCAACGCCCGTGAAGATCTCCGTCCTCATCAGCACGTACAACAACCCCGTCGCGTTGGAGAAAACGTTGTGGGGTTATCGCTATCAAACGTCCGGCCAGTTCGAAGTCGTCATTGCCGACGATGGCAGCCGCGACGAAACACGCGAACTGATTCAATCCATCCAGCGCGACTTTCCGCGGCCGATCCAACATGTTTGGCATGAAGACCGTGGATTTCAAAAGAATGAAATCATGAACAAGGCGATTATCGCGGCAACGGGCGACTATATCGTCGTTACGGACGGCGATTGTATTCCGCGGGACGATTTTGTGGATGCCCATCGAACGAGCGCTCGACCGGGCATGTTCCTTTGCGGCGGCAGTCACATCGATCTGCCAGTGTCGATTCACAAACGGCTGGTCGAAGAAGATGTGGCGAGCGGCCGTCTGTTCGACCATGGTTGGCTGTGTTCACAAGGGTTGCCAGAAGAAAAGTATTGGTTGCGGCTGACGCGCAACCGCTGGCTTGCCGCGGCGCTGAATCTCGCGACGCCTCGTCGAACGGTTCTGATCGGATGTAACGCGTCGTTTTGGAAGTGTGACGCGATGGCGGTCAACGGCTTCGACACCTCCTGGTCTTACGGTGCCGAAGACCAAGAGATGGGGGTTCGGATGACCAACCACGGAGTCAAATCACGCCGTCTCAAGTACTCACTGGTCTGCGCCCACCTGTCGCATGCCCGCAGTGAGCAGCAGGAAGAACAGCGAATGCGGAACAAGCGGCGGCTCAGCAAGCTGCGATGGGCGGGAACAACCTGGGTGGAATCGGGGATCAAGGCGGCTTGACCCAACCACTGGTTGCCATCCTGAAACCCAGTGAAACTTTCACGATTACGCGAACTTTTCTGAATTTGCCGCCCGCCTCGTGACGATGATCGATGACGTGCGTTTCTAGGTTCGTCCTTCGATAGTGTCATCGCCGTGCTTTCTCAACGCTCCACTTTGACGATCGCTCCGCTAGCGTTGCTAGTCTTGTGTAGCGTCAGGGTGGCGTGGGGCCAATCTGGAATGCCGTTTTGCGAGGTAGTAGACGGAACCGTGAAGCGTTTACCACCCGTGGATCCCAGCGCAGAAAATCAATTCGAGATGCCAGATCGTCCACAGGCGATTCGCACGGCAACCAACCTGGATCACGTTCTTCCGTCCCAGTCATTCCAGCCGCTCGAACCACAACGATGGTGCGAGTTCAACATCGCGGCCCGCTCGTATTACATCAACGATCAGCGCATCGAGTTTTCCGGGCAGGAAGCCACGTTTGGCGTAGAAGGCGCGCTGGCCGGCAACGTGCATCATGAACACGGTGGATGGGAAACAGCCGTGCACGGTGAATTCTTTTTCAACCAGCCGTTCGACCGCAACATCCTGGTCGACAGTCCGGAACGAGTCTCTTATCGCGGCAACTTCGAAACCGACGCGTTGGAGATTTCTCAGTTGATGGTGTCCGCGCGCAATGGCGACTTCCTCGTTCAACTGGGCAAGATGCTCACGCCGTTCGGACGCGCCTATTTTCCCCTGTATCAAAACAGTCGCCAGGACGCGCCGTTTATTCGCACCGAATCGATCTTGTGGCGTGAAACCGGATTGGTGCTGCAATTCGATCCGGGCGTTGTCGTTGTCACGGCGGCCGTGATGAATGGTTCAGAAGATCGCGACACGAATTCGTCCAAGGCACTGGTGGCACGAGCCGGTATCGACATGGATTTCTTCGCCATCGGTGCGTCGGTCAAGACGCAAGACGGCATCGGATCGGAAACTCAAAAATACTTCAACAACCACGTTGGTGCCGACATCATGTTCCGCCATGGGCCGGTTACGTTTTCTGGCGAAGTCATCTATGACGAGTACGGTTTTCGACAGCCGTTCAATCCGGACAACATCACTTGGGGACGCAGCATCTACTATCGCGACCAGTTCATTGGCGTCAAAGAACCGATCACGGGCGTTGGATACTACGTCAACCTGGACATCGCCTTGGAAAACTGGGCTTGGATGTTGAACTACGGCGAATTCTATCCGAAATCGATCGGCGACCCGCGGCACGACGTGATCACACGGCGAGGAATTGCGAAAGCCATCTGGCACGCAACGCCACACATCGACGCGTACACCATGATCTTGATCGAAAACAACGTTGCCGGAGCGCAGGCAAATCGTTTGCGCCGCGGATTCAACGTCCTCTCTGGATTTGAGTGGGCGTTTTAGTCGGCGCGTGGGGCGAGCTTTCAGCTTGCCGGGCCAGTGCTTCGCAAGCTGGAGGCTTACGCCAAGGACTTGGCCGCATTGCGAATCTCCGCCAGACATTCATCCATGCGATCCTGGTGAGTGCGAAACGAAAGGACGCAGATGCGGATGACGTAGCGCCCGTCGAGAATCGTCGGCGTCAAATAAACTCGCCGTGATGCATTGATGCGATCGCGGAATTGCTCGTTCAATCGCGTCAACTCCAGCTCGCCCATTCCGGACCGCAGCAATCGAAACGCGACGACCGTGAGCTGTGGCTCGGCAACGATTTCCAATTCGTCGTGGAGGTCGTCGTTCAATTTGCACAACTCATCGTGCGCCCATTGGATCAAGTCCAACTTTTCGTCGAGATTGGCGCGAAACGGTTCGATGCCGTGCATCTTCAGTGGCAGCCAGACACGCAGCCCACGAAAGTCACGCGACAACTCGGGCGAGATCGAGCAAAAATCTACAAACTCAGATTGGTCCTGCATGGACGGCATGTAATCGGCCGAGATGGAATACGCGGTTCGCAAATCTTCCAAACGACGGCATACCAAACACCCCGTTCCATACGGCAGAAAAAGCGTCTTCGAAGGATCCAGGGCGATCGAATCGGCTCGCTCGATGCCCTTCAACACCTTGCGGCCTCGCTCGGTCAGCATGAAGAATCCGCCATACGCCGCGTCGATGTGATACCACACATTTTCACGTTCGGCCAAGTCTGCCAGGGCGTCCAAATCGTCGACCGCGCCCGAGTTGGTCGTGCCCGCGTTGGCAACAATCGCCAGCGGCTTGAGCCCGTTCGAGCGATCTTCGCGGATTTGATCGACCAGTCGATCGACGCGCACACAGAAACGGTCGTCAACATCAATCGCTCGGATGTTTTGTTTGGAAATCCCGGCGAGCATTGCCGCGCGAAGCACCGAGTGATGCGCTTGGTTCGATGTGTAAACCGTAGCCTTCGAAAAATCGTCGGGCACGCGACACTGTCGAGCGGTGACGATGGCAGACCAATTTGCCAACGAGCCGCCGGTGGTCAGGAATCCACCTGACTCCTTCCCATAACCCATCATCTCGCAGAACCAGCGAACGACGTTGGTTTCGATTTGAACCAGCGCGGGTGCCGCGATCCAGACGCCGACATATCGGTTGATCGTGTTCGCTATCAGATCGGCGATTCCCGCGTGGACGATGCCGCCAGTGGGAATAAATGCCACGTACCCTGGACTGGCCGTGTTGAAGGTGACATTGACAAAACGCCCAAACAGATCGTCGAGCAGCGACTCGAATGAAGTCGCGTGCTGGGGCAGCGGTTCCGCGATCGAACGCGCAAGCTCGGCGGCTCCATCCGAGTTCCATGCCGGTTGATCGGCCAGCGTGTCGATATGCTCAGCAATGCGCCGGGCCGCCGTGTCGACGAGCCGCCGTAGTTCATCTCCGGAGATTTCAAGTGGCCGATCGGACACTGCAATGCCAGTAAATAGTGATTAGTGGGCAGTGATGAGTGAATAGTAAGTGATCACTTAGTCCGCGGCGATTCGATACAGATGCGTGTCGGTCCGTAGCAGCATCGCACCTTCGACGGGTGACAGCGAAGCCAAGGTGCGGCCCGTAATCGTGTTTTTGGCCAACTCCTTGCACTCGCCGTTGTCGGGTTCGATGACCGTCGTCGTTCCCTTCTCATCAAGGAAATAAATGCGACCGGCTGCGAATAAAGGTGATGCGGAATAGTTGCCGCCCAGGCGTTGCTGCCAATGTTCTTCGCCCGTTTTTGTGTCCAAACAGGTGGCAACACCTCGATCGCTGACCACGTACACTTCGTTGCCCACGACCAGCGGTGACGGACTGTGAGGCGCGCCGCGGTCAAACATCCAGGCGACGTTGGTTTCCGTCACGTCGTCCATCCCGCCGGGGCGAATCGCCAGCAGACGCGAACGATCGAAGCTCGACGAGACAAACAACAGTCCGTCGCTGAACACGGGACGCGGAACGACGGAGTACCCTTTCGGATAGTTGACGTACCAGAGTTGTTTGCCCGTGCGCGGCTGGTAGGCCACGACACTGCCGGCTCCGGCGCTGGCCAATTGCGGCTCCCCGTCCACTTCGATCACGAGCGGAGTGGAGAAGGCAAACTTTTTGAAATAATCATTCTTCGGACGTGCCGTTCGCCACTTCTCTTCGCCGGTCTCAGTATCCAATGCGATGACAAACGGTTGCTCACCGCCGTCGCAACTGAATATCAGCAAGTCTTCGTAGACGACGGGCGAACCACCGGGTCCGTGCACATGGCGATAGTCAATCGAAGTTGACCAAATGATCTTGCCATCGTCCGCCGAAAGGCAGGCAGTGCCGTAGGTGCCGTAATGCACAAAAACGCGATCACCCACGAGGATAGGCGTCGGCGATGCGTGACTGTTCTTGCCGTGGATCCGCAGGCCTTCCTGGCGGTGGAACACTTCGACGTTGTGAATCTCAAAGCCGCTCATTACGTTCCGGCAAACCGCGCGAAACGACAAACCTTCCTCCGTCGCGGTCGTCAGCCAGACTTGATCGCCTCGGACAACCGGCGACGACCAACCAAGACCCTCGATCGGGACTTTCCACTCGATGTTTTCCGATTCGTCACTCCACGTAAGCGGCAAGCGGCGGACAGAGGAATGCCCTTGACCAGTTGGCCCACGGAACTCAGTCCAGTCCTCTGCACAAACGGCGGCGGCTTGGAAACTGAAAAGGAACAGTGTGATTCGAAAAGATTGTTTAACTGTCATCGAGGCGGAATCCGTAAACGAGGAGGGGTGAACTTCTGGTGTTATTTAGAAACATCTCGCAGCCACTCGCTGTGCAAGCCTTTCAATCGGCTGACGATGTCGGGATGCGACTGGGCTACGTTTTTCCTTTCTCCAACGTCGTTCGACAAATTGATCAAGAACAATTGGTCGTCCTTCGTTAGCTGGCCTTGATTGCTCGTGTCACGCGGGTTGCCGATCAGTTTCCAATCGCCTTCGCGCACGGCCCATTGAGGTCCACCGGTGCCACGTCCTGATTGCCAGTGGAAGACCCTGTGTTTCGATTCGGCATCCTCGGATTTGATCACGCTGACCGCGCTGTGACCGTCGATCTTTCGCTTTGGCAATTCGACGCCGCAAAGTTCGGCAATGGTGGGAAACCAATCGACGCTGACGGCCATTTGATCCCGCACCTCACCTTGCGGCAGATGACCGGGCCAACTGATCATCGCAGGCACTCGAATGCCTCCTTCGAACAAGCTGAATTTCGCACCTCGATAGGGTCCCGCGTTGCCGCCACCGCCGAACGTGCGAACTTCCATCGAATGTCCGTGATCCGATTGAAAGACCACAATCGTGTCGTCCGTGAGGCCTAGCTCTTCCACCTTCGCCAGCAACTCGCCGATCTTCTCGTCCGTGGTCGAAACAAACGCTGCGTACATTCGCCGCGGCGCATCAAGATCGGCATACTTTTTCCGCCACTTGTCAGTTCCCTGCAACGGATAGTGGGGCGTGTTGATCGGCCAATACAAAAAGAAAGGACCGTCCTTGTTCGACTCAATGAACTGACACGCCTCGCGCACCATCAAGTCGGGAAAAAACTCGCGGTCGTGCCAGACTTCTTCGCCGTTGCGCCACAGGTCGTGCCGATTCGGTCCGCTCCAATAAAAAAAGTGCGAGTAGTTGTCGATACAGCCGCCCATGTGGCCAAACGAATAGTCGAACCCTTGGCCGTTGGGCATGGTTGGTTTGATGTAACCGAGGTGCCACTTGCCAATATGCCCGGTCGCGTAGCCGGCCGACTTCAACATCTCGGCGATGGTCACCTGGTCGGCGGGCATACCTTCCGAGCCTGGCTGCGAACCTGCGTTCGACGGCAATCCCGCCCGCTGGGGAAACCGCCCCGTCAACAAGGCCGCCCGCGACGGCGAACAAACCGGTGCGGCGGAATAAAACTGAGTAAACCGCACGCCCCGCTCCGCCAATGCATCCATGTGTGGCGTGAGCAGATCCTTGGCACCATAGCAGTTCACGTCGATCGAACCTTGGTCGTCGGTGTAAATGATGATGACGTTGGGTCGGCGGTCGGCGGCGACGGCCAAATCCTGGCCGATGACGGCAAGGCCACTGAGCAGGCAAGTGAGCAGGCAAACGAGTTTAAGCGTATTTTTCATCTTGCAACGAGGCGGGAGGTTGTGGGATCGGTGGGTGGGGCTTCTAGTTTAATCCGATCGAGGCACGCCTGGCAATCTGCTGACGTCACATGGGTGTGTTTTCGATTCGTTGCGGCGTATACTCAGGCCAAGCACGAAAGTAAGTTGGGACCAATGTCCCGACCAAACCACACTTCTTTTGGACGGGATAATGGTCCCATCCTAAAAACGCACGAATCAGCGAAAGACCAATGACAAACAATGCAATGACGGTTTGTGGCCGCGCGGGCACTTGTGTGATACTCGCGGTGTTGATCACGGGCTGCGGCGGCGATGACGACGGCACGCAATTGCAAGGCCCCACGTTGGCCGAGGAGATCAAACGGGCTCGCGAGACGACCGATCCAAAAGCGAGGGCGGTGGCGCTGGTCAAAGTTTCCACGCGACAGCGGCGGGAGGGCGATCCGACCGGTGCGGACAATACGATCAAAACCGCCACGGCCGCTTGTAACGAAATCGAAGATACCGCGGGACGGGCGTCGGTCTATTGCGACATCGCTGCCGAGTTGGCGCGGCTCGATCGCAAGGACGACGCCGCGAGCATGATGGTGCAGGCCAGCAAGTCGGCGCGTGCCGTGGAAGACGGCCTGAAGCGGATCGAGGTCGTCACCCGGATAGCGTCCCTGTTCGCGCACTCGTTGGATCGAAAAGAATCCGCGACCAATCAACTGAACGATGTCACCGAAGTCGCGGCCAACATTGACAAGGTCGAAGACCGTGTCAAAGCGTTGTCCATGCTGGCTAACGCGTATAACGTTGTGGGCGACACTGAAAAGGCCAGGACGCAAGTCGTCGAAGCATTGACCGCGGCGCGGGAAATCGAAAGTGTGCATGGCCGCGTGCAACAACTGGCAGCGTGCGCCGCGACGTTGGGACGCCTGAAAGATGAAGAGCAATCCCAAGCGGCGTTCACAGAAGCGGAGAACCTGATCGCGGAAATCAAGGAAGATTTCAGCCAGGCGAGTGCGATGGTCGACCTGGCCATCATGCGTGCCGAGGCGGGCAATGCCAACGCGGCGAAGACGTTGTTCGACAAAGCGTACGCGATGGCGGAGAAGGTGGCTGACCCGTCAATCAAGGGCGAATTGAAGAATCGCATCGAGCGCGAACGGACGCGGTTTTGAACAGTCGGACGGATTGCCTAATCCGTCCAACATAATGCGTGTACGGATTAGGCAATCCGTCCTACTTGCCGTTTGTGAGGACCCAAGTCGCGCGACATTCTTAAGAACAACTCTTCCAGCACGTACCTCGCTCGCTCTGGATTTGAGTGGGATCCTTTGAGTGCAAGGTCGGCGTCAAGCAGCCAGCGATAGAGCCGCCCGGCACGCTCGCGGCCCAGTTGTTTTAACTGTCGTTCGGCGTTGTTCATCGCTTCTTGCGGCCACTTGCGGAATCCAGCCGCTTCCAGCGCGTCGCGAATTCTGATTCGCTGACCATCCTTCTCGGCTTGTTCGAATATCCGTGCGGCCGATGCGAATCGTCGCAACGACCATGCAATCTGGCCAAACAACGCCACGGGATGTTCGCCGGCAACGAGCAACCGCTGGAGCTGCAACAACGCCTCGCCCGCATCGCCGTCAGCGGCCGCATCGATCAGGTCCCAAGTCGTTCGCGTTCGCCAGCCGCCCACTTGGTCGCGGACCATTTCCGGTGTCACCTTGCCGCCCGCGCCCGCGAACAGCGACAGCTTGGCCAAATCCTGGTCGAGCAACCCCAGCTCGGGCCCTTCCAATTCAAGCAGCAACTCGGCTGCCTGCGCCGTCAGCGAAACGTCGTGCTGTAACTTGGCCCGTTCGACCAGCCAGGTTCGGACCCGTGCCTCGTCGAGATACTTTCGTTTGCCACGCGCAGTTTCCGGCGGCCGGCATTCGATCTGGACACCGTGCTTGTCGACTGCCTTATACAAACGCGTATTGCTCGCCCAAGTGCCGACGTCCAGCACCAACACGCCGCTGGACCGTGGCTTCTCCACATAGTCTTCCAACGGGCCTCGATGCAAGGCAACAAACTCGTCGGCCTGGTCCACCACGACCAAGCGAGGCCGTCCGCCACCAAACAGCGACACGGTCGACAACTCGTCGAACACGTCACGCCACTCGGCCGACTGGCCTTCAAACGTGGCGAACGGGACATCTTCGTCTGCGTCGCCGAGAACGGACTGGCGGATTTGGGCATGGACCAGTCGCTTGAGAAAGGCCTCGTCGCCGAACGCCACACAGACGCTGCTGGATTCGCCGGGCGATCCTTCTTTCAGGTAATCAAACGCGTGCAAGGTGGACATCGTATAAACCGAACGTATTTGCAGGTATCGTCTCTTAACTTTGTATCGTATTTGTCGTATCGTGGAAATTGCCTCAAAGTGGGCGGGATGACCGCTGGCCTGCTTCGGCAGGCGAGAGGAAAGTCCGGGCTCCACAGGACAGGGTGGTCGGTAACGCCGACCGGTCGCGAGATCAGGGAAAGTGCCGCAGAAAACAAACCGCCGATGGCCGGCGCGAGCCAAGCTTGCTCACGCCGGATCAGGTAAGGGTGAAAAGGTGTGGTAAGAGCGCACCAGCAGCCGGGGTGACTCGGCTGGCTTGGTAAACCCCACCCGGAGCAAGGTCAAGCAGAGAGCAAGGGTCGGTCCGGCCCGTTACGACTCTCGGGTCGACTGCTGGAGATGGCGAGCAATCGTCGTCCTAGATAAATGGTCATCGCCCGCCCCGGCGGGAACAAAACCCGGCTTACATGCCCACTTTGAGGTTTTTTAGCTTTGATTGGCGGGTAATGTAGAGCAATTGTCCCAATTGCTCGCGGAACAATTGAGACAATTGTTCTACAGTCGTCTCGGCAAACCGGGTTACGACGGAAAAGTAGAAGAAGCCCGGCTCTCTCTTGAAAACCGGGCTCCTTGATTCTCTCAGGGCGGCTGATTACTCGTTCGGCACGAACTGGTTGTCGATCACTTGCAGCAATTTCGAAATGCAAAGCTTGTTCATGCTCGTCTTGCGGTCGTGAGCCTCTGCACGCAATGATTCGTGCAAACTCTTCGGCAGCCGCACCGTAATAACACGAGTGGGCTCCTTCCCATCTCCGCTCGTCAGGTTTCTGCCTCGCAGGGAGGCCAGCATTTGCTGAATCTCAGCATATTCCTCGGTCTGTTCTAGGTTGGCGAATTCCTCCGCGCTGGGGAACAATTTGCGGGCCACGCCATCGACCCCCAAAACTTCTCGGAAAAATGTCACCCAATCCGGGTTCTGGCGATACAGCTCATTCGCGATCCGATAGATCTCTTGCACCGGGTTGCCACTGAACGGGACGGTGGTGGTCGTCTCTTCAAGTTGTGGCGGTGGGGTCAAGGTTTGGGTCTCCGATGTGCCGTAGGTGCTGTGGGAGTTGAATTCCGACATGACAGGCTCCTTCCAACAGTCTTGAATTCTTTTGTTGCTTGAATGCAGCGACCTCCGTGGCCGCGATTCGTTGGAATAGTACCATGAAGTCAAGCGATGACCCCATAGCATTTCACTGCAAGCACTTACGACGATAGCACTGCTTGCATAGCATGATAGCATGAGTGCCTAAACTTTGCGCAGCGTAGGGTTTGCACAAAATTTATGCAGGCTGGACTTTCCTAAAATCCTAAGTGTCCAGGAAGGCACTTGAGCAAACACAAAAAAAGATTCGAATTCTGGCAGCATTTAATTGCGAGCAGAACTTGTAGATTTGGTCTCTGACTCGACAAACAAGACGGCGAACTATTGGGTCAGAGATCCAATCTACAAGATCGACCGCGATCAGAGTCGACGTCGAATTGACGTGCTGAGCCAGCCGTTCATTAGATCGGCAGAAGCAATATCGCAAAAATCGCTGTCCAGTCCTACGGCGTGCCCCAACTCGTACAGGTCAACCCTCAACAAGTCCATCCGGCCATTGGTGCTTCCACGGTTGAATTTGTTCCCAGGCACGTGCCGCTCGCAACACCAGGCTGTCGTCAAAGCGGCGGCCAATAATCTGCATCCCGATGGGCAGGTTAGATGTGGTCCAACCACTCGGCACACTCGTTGCCGGTTGGCCAGTGAGGTTGAATGGATAGGTAAACCCAGTCCACTGCAGATCGCCGAGCTGTTGGCCGGGAAATGGATCCGCGTTGTTCTGTCCAACGCGAAACGGCGGTACGGCCAGCGTCGGTGTCACTAATAGATCGTAAGTGTCGAAAACTCGGCAGACTTGCAACCAAAACTCGTTGCGTGCCGTCAGCGCCCGTGTGAATTCGGCCGCGCTCAACTTCATTCCTTCCTCAACCGCGGCTCGCAATCCTGGATCTAGCAAGTGTCCCTGCTCGGCGAACGAATCGCGCAGCCTCGCGGTCGAGCCGCCGTAGAAAAACACCTTCCAACATTCGTAAGGGTCCGCCCAATCGAGGTCGATCTGCTCCACGACCGCGCCTGCTTCGGTGAGACGTTGTGCGCCACGCGCACATGACTCCGCCACTTCGGAATCGACTTGGCCGTATCCCAAGTCCAGGCTGTAAGCCGCTCTCACTTGCTCAATGCCTCGATCGATTTCCGTCACGTACTCGACATCCGTCGCCGGCAGCGAACATTGATCGCGTTCGTCAGGTCCGGCGACCACATCAAGCAGCAGCGCCGCATCACTGACCGTTCGGGTCATGCCGCCAACATGGCGCAACGAACCGACGGAGATGCCGGGATAGTGGGGCACACGTCCGAACGATGGCTTATGTCCAACCAGTCCACAGAACGACGCTGGAATGCGCAACGACCCGCCGCCGTCCGTTCCCATTCCGATCGGCCCCAGACCTGATGCCACGGCAGCCGATCCGCCGCCGCTTGAACCACCGGGCGTCAGTTCGAGATTCCAAGGGTTCCGAGTCGCGCCGAACACCAAATTGTCCGTGACTCCTTTCCAACCAAACTCAGGCGAGTTCGTACGTCCGATGATCACAGCGCCGGCATTTCGTAATCGCTCGACGATCGGAGCGTCCTTGTCAGGAACAAAGTCTTTGAGCAGTTGCGAACCAAACGTCGTCCGCACACCTTTTACATACAAGTTGTCTTTGATCGACACGGGAACGCCGTGCAACGGGCCGAGTTGTTTGCCTCGCACGACATCAGCTTCGGCAGCACGTGCCGCTTCCAAAGCGGAGTCAGCCATTGACGTGCAGAAGGCGTTCAAACTTGGATTCAATCGTTCGATGCGATTTAGCACGGCTTGCGTCACTTCAACTGGCGAAACCGTTTTGTCTCGTATGACTGTCGCCAATTCACACGCCGAAAGAAGGCATAGTTCGTCATTTATCATGCGACTGCCTCCCGCTCACGCAACTGTTTGGCGGCAGCCGAAAGGCTCTTCAGTTTCTGGAACGACTCGTCCAGTGGGATACCATGATCCTTGCCAGGCGAAAATCCGCAATCGGGAGTCAACGTCAGACGTTCCGCGGCAACATACTGCAACGCTTTGTCAACGCGCTCGACAATTTGCTCGGGTTGATCGATCGCTTCAAAGCGAACGTCGACGCAACCTAGTCCCACGCGGATGTCGTCTGAGAGTTCTGTCAGAACTGCCACATCACCCGCTACAGGAATGCTGAACTCCATCATCAATTGTTCGACCTTGAGCCGTTTGACATGTTCCAAGATCGCCTCGTATCCACCAGCGGCTCCCCAACCGCGCCGCCCCCA
>CAYFJO010000275.1:0-14518 GCA_964343305.1 uncultured Pirellulaceae bacterium
TTGTTGTTTGGATCTCGGGCTTGTGACCGAATGACACGGTCGTGCCCGGCGAGTCGACGTAGCTTTGCGGCTGTTGCTGGGGAGTGCGGTAGGTGATGGGACGAATCGACGAGGTTGCACGCTTGGAGGCGATTTCTTCATTCACTCGTTCGATGCCGGGCAGCGGTTTTTTGCCCGGAAGAATGTTGCGAGCCAATTCACCTCTGAGAAGATTCCCTTCTTCAGTGCGGAACACGGGGACCAAGCTGATGTTCTTCCGCTCGCCGCCAACAGCGTCCCAAGGGATCCAGACATCGTACGACGGTCCTAAATCCGTCTCGCGGAAATAGTGTTTGAGATGATTGCCTTCATACACGAACTTTCGATTTGCCACCTTCGATTTCATGGACTCATTCGAATCGTCGTAACCGAACACAGTCAGTTCACCTTCGACCTCGACCGGTTCGTTGTCTTCGCCATAGAAATAGACGCGTCCGCCGAATCCGCGTGTGGGCAGTTTTCCTGGTTCCGTGTAGACGGCATCGCGCCAGACAATCGCGATGCGATGCGGTGGCTTTTGTTCGGGTTCTTTGTTCGTGAATGGGTTGTCCAAGATCGACGGGAAAGTGCGCTCCTTGGGCTTGTCGGTCGTTTGGCAGCCGACGAGCAAGGCAACTAAGACTACTGTATGTATCCAATTTGTAGCTGCACTCGCCAGAGTGCGGATGCGAGTGGAACCGTTCCGCGTTCTGGCGAACGCAGCTACAAACTGAAGACCACGCTGTATTTGGCTCTTGTTGTTTTTCATTGGATTTGCGGTGCCGGCAAACGGCTGATCCATTCCTGCGGTGAGGATTCGGTGTTGTAGGTTCGCCGAATGGGGACGAATCGTGCCGTATTTTCATTCACGCGATTCGTGTTGGATTGATCCGGGGCTGTGCGGACCGGCGGCGGCAAGTCCGACCGTGGTTCGCCGCTTTGTCTGGCCGGAGGTAGTTCTTCGACCGGTTGCGGCTGCGGTTCGCTTGCCGTGGGATCGAGGTGCGGATAGACGACTTGCGGTTGCGGGCCCGTCACGTGACCGCCGCCCTTTAAACTCAGTGCCGCTTCGCCGTGAACATCCAGCACGTCGCCAAAGCACCAATGCATGCGATCGGCTTCGGTGGTGTTGAGCCAGTCGATATCGTCATCACCGTCCACGATGTATGGTGTGAGGATGATCATCAGCTCGGTGCGCCGATCGGCCCACCCATCGTATCGAAATGCCCGGCCAAGAATCGGGATGTCGCTCAAGACCGGCACGCCGTGCATAAATGACATGTTTTCTTTGGTAATCAGTCCCGCGAACACGACGGTCTGCCCACTGCGGGCACTAATTGTGGTTTGGGCGGTCGTAATGTTGATTTGTGGCGAGCGGATGACGTCGCCCGTGGCGCTGATCGAAATCGGAATCCCGTCTGCTTCGGCACCCAAGCTCGACTTTTCCGCATCAATCTCCATCACGATCAAGCCATCGGGGCTTGTCCGCGGTGTGACGCCCAACAGAATGCCGACATTTTCCAGAACGGTGTTGTTGATCGTGCCGTTGTTGACTTGCTGGACCGAGGTGATCCGCGGAACACGCGATCCGACCTGAATGAACGCGGGCAGGTTGTCCATCGTCATGATCTGCGGCCGGCTGAGGATCTGCAACTTGCCTTTGTCGTGTAAGGCGCGGACCAGCACGTTCAGCGATTCGCTACCTGCCGACAACACGAGGCCACCGTAACCAAGGTCGGCGTTGATACGACCGAGGCCGAGATTGTTAATCCCCTGGCCCGCCAGGAACTCCCGAGTGGCCAGGCTCGCCGCGTCGCCGCTGTTGCCGATGTTTTGTTGATTGAACGGAAATCCGACGGCTGGTTCGCCGGCGATGCCAGTTGTGAGGCCGCGCGTGAAGACCATCGAATCCTGGATGCCAAGTTCCACTCCGAATTCTTCCGTGTCGTTCAGCGTGATCTCCGCAATCATCACCTGGATCATGACCATCGGTGGCCGGCGATCGAGTTCCAGGATGATCCGTTTGATCTCTTCGTAGTACTCGTCCGTCGCATTGACAATCAAGCTGTTGCTGACCACCTCGGGGACCACGATGACGGCTCGCTCGGTTTGTTCGAACGGGCTGATCACGGTTGGGTCGATGTTGTTTATTGTCTGCCGGCCGTCCAGGAATTCGTTGATCGCATCGGCCACATCCAGCGCCGGGGCATTTCGCAATCGGAACACGGTCGTGTTGCGTGACTGAATGTCGTCCAAATCGAGCCGTGCCAACAAGGCTTCGATCACCAGCAAGTCGCCTTCGCTGCCCGACACGATGATGCTGTTCGTACGCGTATCCATCGCGAAACGCAACGGCACCAACGAGCTTTCGCCGCCCGAGGCGCCGGTCACAGGCAATTGGCCAAACGCTCCACCTTGGTTGGTCTGCCCCGTTTGTTGGCCGAACAACAATTGCAGCATTTCAAGCAAAGTTGTCGCATCGCCGTTGATGACCGTGAAAACTTTGATTTGAGCGTTGGCGGACGGAAGTTGATCGAGCTGTTCGACCAACACGCCGATTAACTCCATGTTTTCCGCCGGGCCAGTGACGACCAGTGAGTTGCTGTTCGTGTCGGCCGTCACACGAACGTCGAACATAATGCCGGACTTGAGCACTTTGCCGGACTCGGTATCGACCGTCATCAGCGATAACATCGCCGATCGTACGCTGGCGATCTGTTGTTGCGTGGTGCCGGCTTGTCCGATCGCCTGCTGTGCCGCGCCGCCCAAGCCGGATGCGGTGCGTCCAATTCCGGCGCCGTACAACTGCCCGTTCAAGGCATCTTGCAACACGGGTGCGAGGTCTTCGGCCAGGGCATTTTTTAGTTTAAAGACGAGCACTTCGTTGCTGGCGTTGCTCTGGATGACGTCGATTTTGGCAATCAACAGTGCCACTTCCTGCATATCGCGCGGGCTCGCTTGAACGATCAACGAGTTGCTGCGATAGTCCGACGTGATCCGAACTCTCGTGCTCAATCCCGTTCGCGGTGTGGTAGTCCCCGTGACCCCCGGCTGGCCCTGAGCGGTCGCTGCCGCCTCAGAGGCAAAGAACTCTTCGATCCGCCGCTCGGCGTCCAACGCCGACATGTAGCGAAGTTGGAACACTTCGAGCTGAGTTCGCGGAGCGACGGGCGTATCCAATTTCTCGATGAGTCCGATGACGGACTTCAAGCTCTCCGGACGACCGACCAATAAGAGTGCGTTCGGTTTGCCCAGCGGCGTGATGCTGATGGATCCCTGCCGCGGCTCGTAAACCTGCGAATAAAGTTGCGACACCAGTTCGGCGACCGCTTCGCCGTTGATGTGTTGGAGCTGATAAATCTGAACTTCTGGCTGCGTCGCACCCGCGAAACTTTGAATTTGATTGATGATCTTCGTCACTCGCTCGACGTCGCGCGGATTACCGCGGATGATGATGACGTCCAACTCTTCGAGAAACTCGATCCGAACTGGACCGATCAAACCACCGTCATCCTCTGCGTCGTCGGGTTTTGGAGGGGCCCCCTTTTTTTCCGGGATTTTCTCTTGGAAGATCTTGGCCACGATTTGACCGCCGCCTTGTCGGGGAATCTTGCGGTCGGCCAGTCGCGGGGCAACCTGAGCGGCGGCGTTGTTTTGTTCCTTCAGGTTTTCGAGCAACCAGACCGCCTTTTGCACTTTGGCTGGATCGGCCCGTCCCGCGCTGACAACACGTGCCGACGGCTGGCCCTCGGCACGTGGGCGGTCGATGGTTTGAATCACGTTCTCCAGTTGCCGCGCGAAGTTGCGTGGCGCTTGAATCGTGACAAGGTTTGTCCGTCGATCGACCTCAATCGATGCACCGCCCGTTTGCTCAGAGGTGAAAGTAAATGTCGCAATCTCGCCGTTTCGCTGTGTCGACAGAGACAGTCGTCGACTCCAGATGCGCTGCAAATCATCCTCAAAGTCCCGCCACGAGACTTCGCGCAGTTGATAACGTAGCGATTGGGGTGGTTCGATTGCGCGCAGCGGAGCGACGGCCGGGCTCGGGCGCTGTGGTTCGGGTGTTCGGTTGACTTCCCGTGCGGGAAACTGCCGGGCGATCTCTTGGTGGATCGATAGTGGGGCAATAACGATCAATTGCCCCGTGCGCGGGTCAGTGGCAAATCGTACGTCACGTTGGTTTGAATACTTGGAGCGCAGTTGCGCGGCGACGCGATCGACTTGCCCGCCACCGACATCATAACTTCGAACAGTAGAACGGAGCTGACGCTCGGCCACGCGAATGGGCTGTCGCGGAGGCTGATCGTACGAATTGATAAACTCAGTCGTCAGCCGATTCGTTTCCTGGTCGCCCGCAACCATCACGCGGTTCAATTTTCGATCGACGACGATTTGTGCGTTGGGTGGAAGAACGGAGTCTAGCTTTGCCGCTGCTTCTTCCGCGCTGACATGCTGCAAGTGATAGGGTCGATAACCCGCGGGCAACTGGGATTGCGCAAAAAGATGACCCATGCCAAGCGAGCAGGTCACTAGCAAAATCGCCACTCGCATCGGTGGGTTAAGCGAACTCAAATAAAACCTCGACATACCGATGATTTGGATTCTCCAACAGTTGTTCGTTGCGGCCGTCCGCGCGCGGAACGGCGAAAGGACGTACTTTACGTATCGACCAACTCGCAAAATGGACATAATGCGTAAAACGCGTTTTTCAAGAGCCGTGCGGATTTCCGGAGGAATGCAGAGAATGCACAAAGGTTATGCCTGATTTGACGGTTGTGCCGTCGTTAACAGTTATGACGACCGTTGAAGATGCGCGGGAAAATGACGATTGACGAAATACCCAATGACGAAGGAATGACGAAGCACGAAATCGAAAACGTCATTTGCCCACATAGAACCAAGACACTGGCAGCGAACGGAATTTTGACGACAGACGACTGCCGTCACGCTCCCAGTAGCTCATCACGGCGTGGTCCTTAATGAACACCACGCTGGTGTACGAAAATGTTCGGTCGCTGCGCGTTTCCAGATTCTGAACCCGTGTCCAGGATTGCCCATCGTCGGATGAAATTGCCGCGGTGAGCGGAGTCCGCTTGCCGCCATGGCCCGCGCCTTTGGTGTACGTGTTGTTCCAAATCAGTAAGAGGTCGCCGGTGGATGGGATGCGTCGCAATGTGGCGGGAGCTTCTGGAGCCGTTAACTTGCCGAGCTGCGACGGTTCGCTCCATGTGTCGCCATCGTCCTCGGAATAGCTCTTTGCGATGTGCCCCAGTTGTGTTCTGACGATCATCATAACGCGTCCATCATCCAGTTCTATGACTTCCGGCTCCATCGCGCCTCGTTTGGGTTGATCGACTTGGCCTTTTCCTTTTCGCCACGTTTTGCCCTGATCGTCGGACAACCAACACGTCGAGACGAAATGGTTGACCTTGTGGACATCCGCTGTCGAAGCGACCGGCACAAGCAATCGGCCGCTGGACAATTGCGTCACGCGATCGTTGTTCATGACGTGATAACCTGGCTCGGTTGTCACGCGAATCGGTTCGCCGAATGTCTTGGCATCGTCCTGGGAAAAACGCACGTAAACGCGCAGATCGTCGTAGGCATTCTTTTGCAGATAGAACATGGCGATCGGGCCGTCGTGTGGCGAGTCCAGCCGACGCAGCGTGACGCTCATAACGTTCATCTTGCCCGTTGTTTCTTGAAGCAACTTGGCAGGCTGCCAGTTGCGGCCGCCGTCGGTCGACTTGCGAGCGACGATCTGTGCACGTGCGAAATCGCTGCCGCCTCCGACGAATTGCGTCACAGCGTACAACAACGCTCCGTCCCCCAATCGGACAATCGAACCTTCTGTGTATCGAGGGTTCTCCTTTGTCGCAGGATAAACGAGCTGCGAAATCTCTTCGTGAGGAGCGGGGTTCCATCCCGCAGGAGATGGAATCTGTTGCACACTGGAGGCAGTTGACCTGGATAGCACCATCAATGATTGTGCGGCACGGACACGAACATCGACGTTTTCGTCCTCTAAGAGGCGGATCAAATCGTCCGCTGCGACGGTAGCCCGAGCATCTCCGGCAAAGGTAGATGCATAAGTTCGGATCGCCGCATCGTCGTCGGACAAGTTGTTTTTCAAGCGACGCAGGCCTTCCTTGTCTCCGAGAGCCGCCAGGGCATGCTCGATGTAACAGCGAGTGATGTCGTCGGTGGCCGCCGCCAGGTTTTTGCGCAACTGCGCGATGTCTGATTGATTGCCAATTCTTGCCAAAATCCATGCGGCGATACGATGGGTTTCCGGGTCGGGATCCTTCAGCTTTTCTCGGAGAACTTTCATTGCCTCTGGATTGCCGCAACGGCCTAATGCCGCCGCTGACATGAGCAGCAGCTTGATGTTGTCGGCTCCACGCATCGCGCGCCGCATCGCACGGCCGTCGCCGATTTCGCCAACCTTGTACAAACTTTCCGCCGCGTGAATGTGTCCGTGCGTCTCTTCTCCCGCCAGGATGTTCAACATGATCCGCGCCTTCCGCCAATCGCCCGCCCGCACCAATTCGCGCGACAAACCGCATCGCTTTTGATCGTCTTCTTCCGTCGCCAGTTTCGGCTCGAGAAACAATCGGACCTCGTCACCTTGTCCGGCGAGTGTGAGGCCCTCGGCTGCGTGGATCGACGGCCAAAACTCGTCGCTCTTCATGCCTGCTCGCAACACTTCGAGGCACTTTGCTTTGACCTGTTTGGACAGACGTAATGGTTGCGTTTGTTTTGAAGCATCATCGCCTCGTGCCGTCACAAGCACTTGCACGAAGCACACACACGCCAAACCAACAACAAGTTGCGGTTTCATGAGATTCTCCAGGGCTCTTTCCATCGAATGCGGACAATCCGCCTATGGTACCTTACTCAGCGCCGAGATGGACGATTTGGGATTCGAAAAGTCTGTCCGGTCGCACGGCCTGGTCCGTGGTAGGCTGGAGATTTGCATAGCCCTTGCCGATAGAAGTAACGCATGATACATTAACAACTTGTGTTAAATTTGCTCCAAAACTAGGCGCGCCACATCAATTTAATCTGTTTTCACAAAAGGCTTTACGGTCATGAAGGAAAACATCCATCCGGATTATGTCGACACCACGGTCACTTGCGGTTGTGGGAACAGTTTTTCCACGCGCAGCACGCGCCCAGAGTTGAAGATCGATATCTGCAATATGTGCCACCCGTTTTATACGGGCAAGTTGAAATACGTCGATACGGCTGGTCGCATCGAGAAATTCACGACGAAATTCGCTAAGGGCACCTACGCCAGTTTGCAGAAAAAGAAAGCGGTGAAAAAGAAGAAGCCGCAGCCAGCCGAAGAATCTTAGCCACTCTGCTGCCGCTCATTGGTTGTTCACAGACGTTTGGTTCTGCGCGCCCAAAAAGGAGTTTTGCGCGGCCTCTTTTCTACACCAACACCCCTGTTGATCGGATAGCAGTATCATGCGCGAAATGCTAGAGGAAAAGCTCAAACGCTACGAAGAACTTGAGCAACAGATGGCGGATCCTGAGGTGATGGTGAATTCGCATCGCATGGCGGCGGCTGCGCGCGAGCACGGCTCACTGTCAAAGCTCACACTAAAATACCGTCGCTTCAAACAGGTCGTCGACGAGCTAGCCGAGGTCAGCGTCATGGCCGAGAGCGATGACCCCGAGGAACGCGAATTGGCGGTCGGCGAGATTCCGGCATTAAAGGAAGAACGCGAATCGCTGTGGGAGGAGTTACTCGATTCAACGATCGGTGGCGAGGACGCGAACCGTTCGCGATGCATCATGGAGATTCGTGCCGGAACGGGTGGCGATGAAGCAGCACTGTTTGCCCGCAATTTGTACGAGATGTACAAAAAACACGCGGAAGACAAACGGTGGAAGTTGGAAGTTGTCAATTCGAATTCAACGGAGCTTGGCGGCTTCAAGGAAATCTCTTTGACGTTTGAAGGCGAAGGAGTCTACCGCGAGTTGCAATACGAAAGCGGTGGCCACCGTGTGCAGCGCGTGCCAGAAACCGAAGCCAAGGGACGAATTCACACATCCGCGGCCACGGTTGCGGTGTTGCCCGAGCCGGAAGACGTCGAAGTCGAATTGCATCAGGATGACTATACGGTTGAGCGTTATGCAGCAAGCTCGGGGCCGGGCGGCCAACATGTGAACAAGACGGCCTCGGCGGTTCGGCTGGTGCACAAAGAAACCAACATCATGGTCCAATGCGCCGACGAGCGTAGCCAGCATAAGAATCTCGCCCGCGCACTCCGGCTTCTGAAATCAAAGATTTATGAGAAGAAACGTGAGGAAGAAGCGAAGCGGCGGTCGGATCATCGCAAGTCCCTGGTCGGCAGCGGTGACCGAAGCCAGCGAATTCGCACCTACAATTTTCCGGAAAACCGAGTGACGGACCATCGGATCAATCTGACGCTTTATAAACTCGACCAAATCGTTGCGGGGGATTTGCAGCCCGTGACCGATGCGTTGATCGACTATGACCGCCAACAGATTCGCGGCGATATGGGCGATCTGGATTAGTTGTCGTGCCATGTAGGACGGATTGCCAACCCGTCACACCACTTCATCGGACGGATCGGCAATCCGTCCTACGGCCAGGTGCCAACATGCCGGACTCCGAAACGTGGACCGTCGGACGTCTGTTGAATTGGACGACGGACTATCTCAAGCAGCGCGGTGTCGAGAATCCGCGGCTTGACGCGGAAATCTTGTTGGCCGAGGCACGTGGTTGTGAGCGCATTGCCTTGTACACCGACTTCGACGTCGAAGCGAAAGACGCGGTTCGAGATCGCTTTCGCGGGCTTGTTCAAATGCGAGCGGAAGGAAAACCAGTCGCCTATCTCGTCGGCCATCGCGAGTTTTATTCGCTCGATTTTCGTGTGACGCCCGACGTTCTCATCCCGCGCCCGGAGACGGAATTCCTGGTCATGTCCATGATCGATGCGGCAAAGTCGCTTGCTGGAACGACGCCAATCGAAGTCGCCGACGTTGGGACGGGCAGCGGCATCATTGCCGTTTGCGCGGCGAAGCATGTTGCCGGTTGCAGCGTGACCGCGATCGATGTCAGCGAAGCGGCACTTGATGTTGCACGCGGCAACGCCAGCAAACATGGAGTGGCGGACCACATCGATTTTATTACGAGCGACTTGCTCGATGACATTGGCCGCGACAAACGATTTCACATCATCGCCAGCAATCCGCCCTACGTGTCCGAAGAAGAATACGAAACGCTGCCACGCAACGTTCGTGACTTCGAGCCGCGTATTGCGTTGACTGCCGGAACGCAGGGAACCGATGTCATTGCAAGATTGATCCCGCAAGCAGCGGGGCGGCTTTATGATGGAGGCTGGTTGTTCGTCGAGATTAGCCCTCAAATCGAAGAGATTGTTCGCGACATAGTGGCGGACAACGACTTGCTGGAGTCGCAACCGACCGTGAAAGATCTGGCTGGATTGGCACGCGTGATTATCGCTAGGCGGACGCCTTGACTTCGAAGGTCGTCGCACCCTCTTCTTCGTTCCAAACAACGGTACGGTTGCCGCCGATGCGATTGCCCTCGTCCAGAGCACGTTGCAGATTCTCAAAGACGTCGGACACCGAGTCGTCCCCGCGAAACTGGCCGACGACACATCGCGCGGTGACCTTGATTTCATTCTCGTTGAAGTCAAATCCCATCGCAAAAATCTGCTCTCGGATTCTTTCAACCATCTCGGCTGCATCTTCTGCGCTCGTCTCTCCAAAAAACAGGGCGAACATCTGCCCAGCAAAGCGCGCGACCGAGTGAATGCTGGATTCTGCCTCGGCAAAGCGACAGAGTTCGTGAGCCAATTCCACAATGACCTGGTCACCCGCTTTGATTCCCCATTGCTGATTGACTCCGACAAAGTAGTCAACATCAATCAACGCCATACAAGCGGCTTGGGTTGGGCGCGGCTCTTCTTGCCACCAGTAAGACACCCGAGACTCGATCCCCAATCGATTGTCACAGCCAGTTTTCGTATCCAATTTGACCGCTTCGCAACCATCCTCTTGAAGGCGGTCTGCTGCAATCGCGATTGCCAGGATCGACTCGATCTCGTCACGAAGTCGATGGATGTGAGCGGTCAACTCGCAAAGTCTCGTAATGAGTTCTTGGACGCTGTTAAAGAGGTCGTTCTCAAAGTCGAGCGTTCTGATTTTCTCCATAGTCGCTGTCAAGTGTTCGCGGTGTTCAACTAGAATGCAACACAATTCCTGCTCGCCCTCGCCGGACGTTTCCGAAGCGTTGTCCAAAACGTTCGTTACATCCTCTAAACCATCCACCCATTGGCCATGTAGTGATTCGATGTCGCGGGTCAATTCGACAGCCGCCTTGGTTTCCAAACTCAGATCAAAGTCTCGGGCACGATCGTCCAGCGGTATCAACTTTGAGAGAGTTTCCGCGCATTGATACCGCACGTACAAAGCGGACGCTTCAACCGACGAGGCGGGATCAAGTCCGAATGGATCGATTGATGCACGCCAATGTTCGGGGAATAGATTCGCTTCGCCGTGCAGTTCCTGGTCCGGTTCTGGATCATTGCCACCAGGGGCGTTTAGCGGGACGGCCGGCTCTGTGACCCCGCGTCTCGTGGGCACGCTCTTTGGTTGCGGCGTCCACCGCGCATAAAGGAACCCCAACGCGAGATGGAAAAACGCGATGAACACAATCAAGAGAAAAAAACCGGTCATTGCCCCAAGCCTACCCTGTTCGCAACCGAATCGGATGAACGTGCCGTACGAAACCATAGGTTGCCCGCCCACCGGAGCCGGCACTTCGACGGATTTAAGATGCGCAATCGTATTGGTCTTGCCGAATACGCAAATTATTTAGAACGCACGATTAAGTTTCACGTCGCAAAAGTTGAGTTTTCGAATCCCCCCTTTGTAGTGATGGCCTACATTTTGGATGTTCGTCCTAAAGTGACAACGGTTGTCACGGCAATCCGCGGGCAAATTCTCTAGCAGAAGGTAGTCAGCCAAAGTGTTTGGAAAACTAGCTAAACGTTTGAAGCGTTTCCTTGCGGACGAGGATGGACCGACAACGGTCGAATACTCTGTGATGATCATGGTGATCATCTTGGGATGTGTGACAGGTGCAAGGATCATCGGCGAGGCATGCAATTCCACATTTGACGAGACAGCAAGCGGCATAAAAAAAGGGCTTGACGCACACAATCACAACCAAACCAATTGATCAGCGGCAATAAGCTGCATGGGGCAATCACCGGGCGTTATAAGCTTTTAAAGAGTGTAAAGGGCTGAGCCATGAAAAAATTCAAACGTTCAAAACTGTTTATCGATCCACGTGTCCAAGGTGCAATTCTGGCACGAATTGTGAGTTACTGGGTTTGCTGTGTGCTCTTTATTACGCTGCCCATGTTAATCATGACAGTGGTCAGCGAACCGGATTTGACCTTCGGCGCCCACCTTGGCGTGGTGTGGCAAAGCGCCGGCCCATTATTGACAGCGACCGTCTTGTTGCTGCCGCTTGCCATTTATGATGTGCTGAAGCTGACGAACAAATTCGCCGGCCCGGTTTATCGCTTCCGTCGAGAACTGTCCCGGATGGCACGAGGCGAAGAGGTCCAAGCGATCGAATTCCGCGGCAAGGATTTCTGGAATGACTTGGCCGATTCCTATAACTTGCTTCTCGAACGATTGCAGTCGAGCGACGACGTGAATGAACGCCGCGAGCAAATCGCTTCAGAAGACGAAGACGTGGAATCGATGGCGACGAGCGCGGCGGAATAAATCAGCCGGCTTGTTCTTCGTAGAGCGGCGATTCCAAGGCAAGTTCGTCCAGCATTCCTTGCAATTGCGTTTCCAACTGAGCCATCAGTGGATCGACCTTGGCACTTTTGTCGCGTTTGGGATCGACTTCAATCGCTTCGCCGACGTCGATCACGGCCTTGAGATGGCCATGAATCCTGGCCTGGTCGAATAGGTCCTCGTCAAATCTCTCCACCGTTTCCAGCATGCGGTCGCCCGACGGCCGCTCGTCAAGATAGTCAGGCGGATAGCACGAAACCTGCTGGGCCAAGTAAATGTCGGCCAAGTGCCGCCAACGCAGATCGCGTTCTGTCTGACTCAACTCTCCCCGAATCATGTCAGGCATGATTTTCATACGGATCGCCTTCACTCGCGGCACCACGCCGCCTTGCTGTGGTTGGCCCAGCCAGTGGATTTCCAGCGGTTGTAGAATTCGGTCAATCAACTTTTTCAGCCGCTCGTGGAGCGAACCAACCTGGGGCCCACCAAAATATTCCAGTTCCTTCAACGAGAGCAACGCCATGCCCAACTTCTTAATCCGCTCCATCAACGGCAGATCATTTTGTGGCTGCCAGGTCAAGCGATGTTCGATATCCGTCAGTACCGGATCCACCGCTTTCCGCAGATCACCCTCAAAAAAATACTTGACCGCGACCGGGTGAATCACCACCTTGCTGGCGTTTCGTTTCGCACGCTTCTTTGCCGCGGTCCGGGCAATGAACGCCACGCCATCCAACAGCGCGTGAAGCCGATCGTTGGTCCGCGTCGTCGATCCCTCGGGAAAAATCAACAGCGGACGTTCGCCCGATTCCAAAATATCGACGGCCACGTTGATGGCTTGCCGGTCAATCCCTTCCCGATTGACGCTGAATGCACCCAGGGCACGCAGCGCCCATCGATTGAACCAACCCTGGTTGAACAAATGCCAACTTGCCATGCCGTACGCCAGGCACTTCGCTTCCTTCATCAGCCATCCCATGGCAATCGGATCAGCCGTACGACAGTGATTCGGCGTCAACATAATGCTGTGACCGGCGTCTAACGATGCCCGCAGCCGGTCCGCGTTGCGCACTTCACCGTTCACTACGCCCTCGGATTTTCTCATGTGCCATGCAAAGAAGTTGGTCTTGAGAATGCAATTGATAACAAACGAACCACGGGTTGGTGGAATGAACTTGTATTCTCTTTCGATATGAATGTCTTGCATGGTGTCGTTGCACAAGCGTCCCCGCTTGTGTTCTTCAAACAATCCCGACAAACGAGACGCTTGCCCCACGGCTTGAGTTATGACGCAATGAACAACTGTGGAAATCTATCCCGAAGAGTGCGAAGAATCAATCGGGTTTTTGCATCGTTCCGCGGTCAATGGGATTTGAGCTGAATGATTTGCCTCTTTTGGACCGAATCCAATTGTAGGTGGAAGGTTGCGAATACCATGGCTCAGCTAAAGAAAAAACTGGTTCGCCCCACGCTGAACAATCGCGGCGATTCGGCTCAGCGATGGACGGCGTCGTTTGCGGATTATCTGCGAAGCGAATGCCACTTGGCGGAAAATACCGTAGCGGCCTATTCGCGCGACTTGCGGCACTTTCGCGAGTGGCTGGGCGGCAAGTCGATTCCGACGCTGACAATCCAGCAACTGTCCGACTTTGTCGGTTGGCTGCACGCCCGCCAGCTTGCCCCGGCCAGCATCGCTCGTCACATCGTGGCGGTGAAGATGTTTTTTCGCTACCTGCAGCTCGAAGGAATTGTCAAAGACAATCCGGTCGAATTGTTGGGCAGCCGGAAACTCTGGCAACGCGTCCCGGATGTCATGTCGCCGCAACTCGTGCAACGGTTGTTAGAAGCACCGCAGCAAAGCGACGCGTATTCGCAGCGGGACCGGGCGATGTTGGAGTTGATGTATGCGACGGGTTGCCGGGCATCCGAAGTGTCGAACATGAGCGTAAACGACGTGCACTTGGACGAAGGTTTTTGCTTGTGCAAGGGCAAGGGGAACAAGCAGCGGTTGGTGCCGATCGGAGAAAACGCGATCGAGGCAATTCACACTTATCTCGAAACCGATCGTGCCAAGTTGGTTGCCAATGTGAGTTCGCCGCCGCCTTGGGTTTTTGTATCGAGAAGCGGCCGGCAACTTCGTCGCGAAGCGATCTGGGAGCTTGTCAAGAAGTACATCGCACGGGTTGGCGGGCCATCGACCATCAGTCCGCACACGTTGCGTCACAGTTTCGCCACACATCTGCTGTCAGGCGGCGCGGACCTGCGCCGCGTCCAGGAGATGCTGGGGCACGCGAGCATTGCCACCACGCAAATCTACACACATGTAGATCAAACGCGTCTAAAGAAAATCCACGAGCAATTTCATCCGCGGGGATGAGTTCATTTGCGAGGCGGCGCGAATCGAACGCGATGATTAAGCATCACCAGTTCTCCATCCACGGTACGAAAGCCACTAATCGCTTCGACCGCGCGGATCGCGTGTTCGTACTTGAGCTCGTAATCACACTCAACCGTCACGTCGAGCGGTAGACTTTCGCGGCTCGCCCCATCGACTAGATCAATCATGAATCCGTTTAGGTCTCGTAAATTCGCGAACGATTGGTCCGCAACTCGGATACCGATCAATTCGCCATTGTTATCGGCTCGAAGCGTGACCAACAGTTTTTGCGGCGGATCAATG
>CAYFJO010000276.1:0-14509 GCA_964343305.1 uncultured Pirellulaceae bacterium
GTTTTTCATTACTTTCGCTGGTATTATCTTCATCATCATCATTATAGGATAAGCATATTTCTTACCATTGATATCATTTGTTTCATGGCATTGCGATGGAGAACCCTGTAACTGGCGTGTGACAATATCATGCGGCGGCCGGAAGTGGCACCCTGGGGGTGTGCTCAAGGGGCGCAAAGACCCGCACGCGTGTCTTGTGCACACCCCTGGGGGGTTGTCACACAGCGCGGCGCGGAGGTGCTCTTCCTGCCAATCATGGGAGATCCTCGCGCCGTCGGAGATCATGCACATGAAAACTGGCGTCGCATCATGCAGGTTCGAGCGATGGACAATCACGTCTGGTTCGTCGTGTGCCAGAACAAAGGCGAGTGGGGCATGATCGTGCGGCCCGACGGAGAAATCGCGGCCGAAGTCGATCCGGCGACTGGCATTGCCACGGCGGAAATCGATCTAGACTTGCGATTCAATTCGTGGATCGGTTCCGATTTTGAAAACCGCTACTGGGGCGAACGTCGCCCGCATCTGTATGGCCGTTTGGTTGAAGACCTATGATTTACACAAGTACTGCTGTCTCGGTGTGTCCTGTTCTGCCTGTTCGGATTCCACCCATGAATCATTACAAATGGACGTTTGTCGCCGCGCTGGTTGCTTGGACCGTCAGTATTGGTTTGGGGCATGAGCCTGCGCACGCGCAACCTGCGCAGCGGCCCTATCGTTTGAATAGTGTGGATTTGAAGCAACAGATCATTTGGGGCGCGGAATGTCGCCAGCCGGAAGGGAGCGGGCTGTCGTTCGGCGGGCAGGATCAAGATTCGGATGATGGTCGGCCGCATACGCGTTTGCTCGTTGATGGCCAGTGGCGGGCTATTCATCGAGAACTGCGACAGAACAACCCAGTCCAAACATTGCACGAGCAGGTCTTGCAACTGAGCCGTGATGCAAAGAGCACGTTGGCCCATGCTCGAGCGATTTACTTCAAGGGACTATCCGTCAAAGACGAGGGCGCGCGAATCAAGAGAGAAGTCGTACCAGGTTTGGCGAAACTTGCGAAAGCGATCGACACGATCGTCCCGAATCTGCCAGTTGATCTGCCCGACAGATACGCGCTCGATCAGGCCTGCGCTGCTGGACTTTATTTGCAGAATGTCAGGAGGAACTGGCCGGTGATCGAAAGCGGAATTCGTGCTCGCTTTTTGCAACGTTTACATCGCGTGCAAATTCAGCTTGAAGTGGCCGCCGAAACACTCGATGCCGAGCCGCCGCCGCGGGCAATGAATTGCGGCACCGCGAGATTGCCCAATCGACAGTCGGGTCCGGCGGGCGAATCACTCATTTACGATGCGAAGACAAAACTCTACGTACTCTTCGGCGGTGATCATCTCGACTATCTGACCAACGACACTTGGGTTTTTGATGCGCAAAAGCGTCGCTGGTTTCAGCGGCATCCCGCCGCCGCACCGCCACCACGCGCCAATCATCGCCTCGAAACCACCGGGAATGGCGTCATTCGGATGACAGGCGGCTACACGTATTCGTCAAACACGGACTATGTCGGTGGACAATATGTTGACCTCAACGACGGCGAGTGGCTTTACGACATCGAAAAGAATCAGTGGAGTGGCGGAAAACTCGTCGCGTCTGATTCACGTGTATATCGTTCCGGGCCATTCCATCCCAATTACTATTTGCAAGGACCGAAGCCGGTTGCCGCCAAGTTTGAAGCGTGGCTGCGAGACCTTCCAGCTAACGAATGGGTGTCAACCGAACCGCCGCATCTTCCACGGTTGAATCGCGATTGGGGAACCGCTCGGATTGACCCGGATCGTGACATGATGTTGCGTTGGAGCGGCGGACATTCGGCTCATGGCGGCACCGACGTGTTGCACTTTCACTTCTCGACAAACCGATGGGAACTGCCTTTTCCTGTCGAGTTTCCCCTCGGACAACTCTACAGCAACACCAGTTATCCCAATGGCTTCAATTTCAACTTGCGGCCGTGGATGACGGGTCACACCTACCAAAACTACGACTACGATCCGCCGAGCAAAAAGATGATCAAGGCGGGACGCCCGCGACACTTCTATGTTTACGATCCCGATCTGGGCGACTGGATTGGCCGCGGCAAGAAACCGGACGCGATGCAATACAACAGTTGTTTCTACACGCTAACCCTCACGGCGACACCGCACGGCGTGATTTGTTGGGACAAGAACGGCCGAGTTCATCGGTACGACCACAACGATGGCAAGTGGATCGAGCTGGAACTCGTTGGCGACAATCTGCCTGGAGCTTACGTTGACAATTCATCAATCACGTACGACTCGAAGCGCGATCGAGTGTTGATGGTCAACACGCTCGGCTACCGGAAACCGTTTGACGGGCAAGTCTGGGCTCTGGATCTCAAGACGAACAAAGTAACGGGACTGTCGCCCAAAAGTCGCGATCACGCCAAGCGGTTTGCCAACATCGACAAGAGTTGCTACGACGCCGCAAGTGACTTGCTTCTGATGGGAACTTACTTGCAGGACGCTGGAGAACATACTCCAACACCGGCCTACGATTGCGCGAAGAACCAGTGGATCACACTGGATCTCAAATACTCGACGGGCGAGCGTTATGGAAGAACGACGCGTGCATTTCCCCACACCCGATCGGACGGTCTCATGTTTGATTCCCGCCGAAAGCTGATTTGGGGAACGAATACCAATGGCAAGGTCTACGCACTTCGCCTGGACCTCGACCACGCCAATGCCAAACGGCTAGAGTGACTAGCATCCGTGCAGCGTTCAAAAGGAGTTTTCGCCGTGTATGATTTGCTGCTGAAGAACGGGACAATCGTCGATCCGACGACGAATACGAACAAGGTCGCTGATCTGGCAATATCGGGCTCGCAAATCACTGCGGTTCTCGATGCGAACAGCGAGACTTATTCGCGACGCGTGCTGGATGTTACCGGGCATTACGTGATGCCGGGGTTCATTGATTTGCACGTACACGTTTTCTCCGGCGTCACCCATTATGGCGTCGATGTTGATCCGACGTGCTTGGGGCGCGGTGTAACGACGGCACTCGATGCCGGGTCATCCGGTGCCTTGACGTTTCCAGGCTTTCGTCAGTTTGTCATTGATGTCTCGCAAACTCGAATGTTCGCGATGCTGAACATCTCGGCGCTGGGTCTGGTTCCCAACGCCATCTCTGGCGTTGAAATGGGGGAACTCGAAGACTTGCGATATGTCGATGTCAAGGAAGCGACTCGCGTGATTGAAGCCAACCGCGACAAGATCCTCGGTATCAAGATTCGACTGTCCGATAATCTGGCAGCGGGCGGCCAGAACGAAATGCCGGCGTTGTTGCGAGCGCGCGAGGCGGCGGACGCGGTTGGGCTACCGGTGATGATTCACACGCCGCTGTCAAGTCTCTCGATGCAACAAATCCTCAACGAGTTGCGGCCCGGCGATGTTCTCACGCATTCCTTTCACGGTCATCGTTGCGGCATTCTCGATTCGGACATGAACGTTCTGCCAGAGATTCGCAAGAAGGTCGACGAAGGTTTGCTCTTGGACATCGGCCACGGCCAAGGCAGTTTTACCTTTGAAGTTGCGCGTTCCGCGATGAGTCAAGGCGTACTCCCACACACGATCAGTAGCGACTTGCACGCCTACAACCTGAACGGTCCAGTTTTCGATCTTGTCACGACGATCAACAAATTCCTGCATCTTGGCATGGACCTGGACGAGGCGATTCGCCGCGTCACAACGATCCCAGCCCAATTTCTCAAAATGGAATCCGAAATCGGCACGCTGCAACCAGGCGCCGTCGCGGACATTGTGGTAACAGAAATGATGGAAGGCTCGTTCGAGTTTACCGACGCCTTCGGAGAAACAGAAACAGGCGGCTACCAACTTGAACCGAGATACATCTTTCGCGCCGGCCGGCAAGTCGGTGTCGTTCCAAAGCCTGAGCGTGGGTAAGCAATCGACGTTCGACGCCGGATTCCGATGTTTGCGGGCATGATCCGCAGAGCTATTCCTCAAGCGGGATGATTGGCAGAACAAGGTGAGACGGACGTTTGGTGTCGTGGAAAATTGTCTGATGAGCGACGCGAGTTTCTTTATCAGTTGCTGAGTCGTTGCCGGTGTTGGTGTTGCGGTCCCACAATGGGAATCTGCTGCTCGAAAGATGCACACGGATCTTGTGTCCCTTGCGGAAAACTCGTGCCGTCGGTAACAACTTCAGCGTGTATTCATATACCTGGTTCGGCTTGAGAAGTTTGGGTGCAGTCCAAATCGACTCGCGGAAACGCGCCCGCATAATGCCCTCAGTTACATTCATGGCCTTGCCGTCTGGTTGAACGTCGAAAAGCACGGCGGTGAAGTCGGTATCTCTGGCATCTGTGGCTGCGTACAGCTTCATCGTCACTGGGCCGATTGCTTCCACGTCTTCCTCAAGCGCCGCCGTCGTGAAAATCAACACGTCCGCTCTATCCTCAACGCTGCGTTGGTCGAATGATCCTTCACGAAGGACCGCGCCGGAACTGAGCGTCTTGTTGATTCCTCGATGGTTGGCGTTGCCGCCGATGCTGGGGACGGGATTGCGCGGGTCGTAATCGAATCGAGTCGGGGACTCATCGTCCGGCAGTTTGGTGTCGAGCGTTCCGGTGCGAGAACCATCCTGGTTGTGCAGATAGAACTTGGTCGGCCGCATGCCATCGGGCGGCCATTGATCGTAGTACCGGTCCTTGTTGATCCCCTGGACGAAAATGCGAACGGGCTTCTGCTTCTCGATGCCGTTGTCTTTTCCCTTGATGACCCAGTCCAACCAGCGAATCGATTCCGACAAGGACATTTGCGAGTGCCCACCGTTACTGATCCAAACGCGGATCTCGGGCGTGTGCCCGAGGTCGCGCAGACGGTTGTAGTAATCAAGCGAAGCGCCTGGGTAGTAGTCCCACCAACCGGCGTAGATGTACACGGGGATCTTGATCCGCTTGTACTTGTCGCGCATGCCGATATGAGCCCAATACTTGTCGTACCTGTCGTGCGAAACATACTCGTTCCAGAGTGTGTTCTCTCGGCCGCCAATTGCCTTATCCATGTCGATCAGCGGCAAGTACATGTAGTTCTCGTGCGTAGCTTGGCTCTTGTTGAACGCGCGGCTGATCGCGGTCATGGACAAGTTCATAGCTCCATGCGCCCGATAAGCGCGCGACCAAAAGTCTGGATTGATGACGCTTGGAATGATTGCCTTCAAGTGCGGCGGTGGTCCCGGATCTCCGCATGCCGCAGCAAGCCATTGAGTCGCGCCCCAATAGGAAGGTCCGAACATTGCGACTTTGCCATCACACCACGGCTGCCTGGCAATCCACTCAATCGTGTCATAGCCATCCACGTCATCCGCAAAGAAGCGCGCGTTGCCAGAGATTCCATGTGGATCCGGCCCGGAACGAACGCCTTGAGAGACGTAAACGTACCCAGCTTTCGTGAAAGTGTCGGCGCCACTGGTTGTGATTCCATATCCCTTCTTTAAAACGGCGGGCCATGGCCCCTTTCCGGTAGGTGTCTTGAAGTACGTCTTGATCGTCACATCATCACGCATGCGCACCATTTCGCTCTGTTCGTCACAGACACACCACCGGCCGATGGCCAACACCAACGCAAACGAAGCAAAAGCAAAAAAGGATGTCTTTTTCATAGGTGGCGAAGAGCCAAACTCGATTCGGCGAGTCAAGCTACACTTTGGAGACTACTGTTGGCAGGTTCGTCGTTCTTGAGTCATGTTAAACTGTTGTGGATTGCCCGACAAATTTCGCACCACGCGGCGCAGCGAAAGTAAATCATGCACCAACTTTCCAACAAATTGATAACAGGTCTGTTACTCTGTCTACATTGCTGCTGTTCGTTGTTTGCAGAAGAGCCAGTGGTTGGGCGAAAGGTTGACGAAACGACGTCGCAAACTCTTCACTTCGAGGCGCGAGAAACGGCAGGAATCCGGCGAAGAAGCGATGTCGTTAGCGCTCGGCTCGCGCTTCCGTCGCCCGTTTCACCTAAGACAAAGTTTCGCATTGTTCACAATAAAAAACAGATCGTGGGTCAATTGCGGCCAGTCAAAAACCAATCCGGCGAAATCACGGCAATCGACATCGATTTCATCGACCACTTTGCGCCGCTAGAAGCCCGCAAATACGAACTTCAGTTCGGACCGCAAGTGGATCCAGTAGACGAACCCAACACCGGCTTCGAACTGCGCGAAACCGAAGAGGCGTTTCATATTTCAAACCGTGGCCGCATCGAGTGGACGGTGCGCAAAGACCTCAAGGGTTTGTTGCGATTTCGACGCAATCCAGACGTCGAGTACGTTCACGCCGATTCAGCCGGTCTTGTATTCCGCACGCGCGACGGCAAGTCGAAAGGACTGGCCGATCGTAAACCGACGTCCGTCCGAGTTGCTCGAAGCGGCCCCATCGCGTGCTCGCTTCAATTTGATTTCACCGGCTGGCCAACCGGCAGCGACAGCAAAGTGGACTTGGAATTTGTCCGGACAAAGAGTTGGGTGCGCGCCAACTGGACTGTCGAACGCGGTCGGGGTATCGCTGGCATGGGCGCGGAGATTCGCTTGGCGCTCGATGGCAAAGAAAAAATGATTGACTTCGGCGCGGACGACTTTGTTTACACAACCGTTCGCGCCGGCGACACCGCCGTCCTTGATGCGGCGCCGCCGGGCATGCGCAAGACGCGATGGTTTGTGTCGCGTGGCCAGCAAGACTCAATGCAACAGCTCGTCGTCGCGCCGCCGGGTCATGCCGCTTCGCAAGTCGCTGGGTGGGCACACGTCATGGACGACTCACGTTGCACCGCGATCGCGGTCGGCCAGTTCGCCAAGTCGACACACGACCGCATCGAAGTCGACGGCAACGGACGATTGCTGATGCACCGCGAGTTCAACAAGCCAACTGATGGGAAGAATCATCCAAAAACAAAGTCCCTCGAATTCTGGATTCATTTCGTTGGAATGCCAGTTCACTTCGGCGCACGCACCAGCCCACAGGCAATGCGATCGCCGCTACAAATTCGTCAAACAAAATGATCAACGGAAAAATCATGATTCGAACACTTCCCTGTCCGTTTCTTGTGATGATTTTGGCCGGCCTGATGACTCCAGCCCACGCCGAGAAAGAGAAAGACGTTTTCCAAACTCCGAAGCCGGGCCGGAATCTGGGTGTGTGGCGGCTGACCAATGACCCCACCGTGCGCGATCACGCAAACTATCACAACACGCAGTGCTTTTCGCCCGATGGGCGGTACGTCTGTTATACGCGTTGGGCCGGCGGTGGTGGGAAAGGCAGTGCGAGCATTCATTTGTTTGATTTGATGACAGGCAAGGACCGACGAATCGACCAAGGCGTCTTCCCGCGTTGGGCGAAGAAACACAACTGGTTGTTTTTCATCTCGTACAAACCGCGACAGGGATCGGTGGCGCGAAACGGTTCGTGCGTCATGAGGCTCGATGTGGACAAAGATAATCTGTCGATGCTGGTTGACGGACCGGAAGCGTTGGGCGAAACCGATTTTGCCGATCGTTGGATCTACGGCGCTCTGCGCGACCGAAGTCGCCAGCCGCAATTCACAGAAGTTCGAATCCCGATTGAGCCAGGCGCGAAACTGGAAAAGATGCCGGGCGTTGTGGGTGCGCAGCGACTTCCCAATCCCCGTCACCCGGTGTTCTTCACCCGGCGCGATCACAACAATGAACCGTTTGGAGCGACTCGCTTTTGGTTTGACCTGGACGGCTCGAACCAACGCATCGGCGTGCCGACGATCCAGAAGTGTCACATGTGCTGGCTGGGCAATGGCGTGTACATGTTGTTGGGCAACGGTTTAGTCCGCGGGAGGCGCTGGAGCGAACCGTTTCCATCGAACGTCCACATTCTTGCCGCGGTCGGAGTAGGAGACGTCAGTCCGTGTGGAACCACTGGACGTTATGTCTGTGGCGACTCGACCCTGGCCGACTTGCGATCGGGCGACGGTTTTCAGTACATCGAGCCGCTGTCGGTGATTTGCTATCCGCAGCGGATCGGCGACAACTCCGGCATCTACGACGCCGATCCCAAGGGAAGCCCCGACGGCACGAAGATTTGTTTCGTTTCGAATTACGATTTGAAGTCGTCGCCTGTGACTCATATCACCAAGGACGTTGGCCGGCGCGATCAGCGTATCGTCGTTGACTCAACGGCTGGGTTTCCCGATGCCGGCCACATCAACGTGCATCGGGAAGTGATCGTCTACGAGCGAAAAACGCCAACTAGTTTCGACGGAATCATGCGGCAGGCGCTCGGCACGGCCCCCTTCAGCATGCGAGCCGGCCGCGCGGTAACAAGTTTCGAGGCCCGCTGCCTGACCGACGAACAATGGAGCAAAACCAAGCCTGGCACGTCGATGATCCGGTCGATTGAAGACATGAAGTCGCCGCTTATGCGACAGAGGCAGACGGATGTGTACATGACAATCGTCCGCAAACCGAATCGTCCGCATTTACGTCTCCATCGCCGAGTCTTGGAAATCATCCCTGGCGAGCATCACGACGAAACGCGCGGATACCGTCTTTTTCTCAATGGCAAGCCTGCACGTGAACAGCTCATCCGCGCAGGCGAAGAGTTTTTCGTCGGCAAGGTCGGTCGTTACACGGTCGCTGCTGTCGAATGGTCAGGTCTGACCAGCGAGCCGTCGCTTGCCGTTTCAATTGACGCAGTTCGCGACCAAATCCGCGGTCGTGTACTTACCAACCCCCGATGACTTCCGCTGGATAACCGAACGTTGGACCGACAAAGCAAAGTCGATTCGAGAAACCGTGCATTTGCACGATGGAGTTATCCGCCGCGAGTGGTTTCGCGACGGCGCGATCGTCCGCCGACACGACTTGAACGCCGATGGTAAAGCGATCCGTCGCGTCGAGTTCCAGGATGGCAAGGCGTCGGTGCGCGAGTACCACACCAATCAAGGCGTCCGCGTCAGCCGCGAGGCGTTTGCACCGAACGGTGTCATTACCGAGACAATCCGCTACAGCGAAGGCGACGGGCGCGAAATCGATCACTGGTGGTTCGACGAAGGTTGGCCCGTCAAACAAGTGCGCGGTGGGCGTCAGTACGTGAAGCGCGATGATCGCTTCGGCCGCTTCGATGCCAACGGCAAGTTCCTCGACACACCGCGCGGTGCGTTGAGCGATTAGAAGCACTGGCAAAACAGTGAATGAAAAACAATGTCAATTCGGAAGAGTGAGGTGAAACATGAAATTGCTGTTCATCATGTTCTTTGCCACGGTTGTTCAGCGAGACGACTCGTTGAACGCCGTGATCCACAAGATCAAGGATGTGGAAGAGATCAAACTTACGCCGGAGCAACAGAGGAAGTATGCCGAGATCAAGAAGCAGCACGATGTGAAGCTGCAAGCGTTCGAAGAGGCGAAGGACGCCGTCCTGACAGAAGAGCAACGAAAGAAGAAAGCCCAATTCAAACCGGCGACGGATCGCAAGCAGTCAATCCAGCGACAATTCGAAGCATTCCTCGGCTTCAACCGTGAGCAGCGCAACAAGGTTCGCGAAATTGACAAAGAGTGCGGCAATTTCATGAACGCAGTTCACAAGGAAGTCGTCGAGATTTTGACTCCTAAACAGATCGAGGAGCCCAAAAAACTGCGAGAGGCGAAGCGAGCAAAGCGTGAGAAGAGGAAGAAGGTTACACGACCGTAACACTTTACTGTAGGAGCGTCCCGACGCTCAACCACTTGCGACGAGTTATCCCGTCACACAATCTGCTGCCTCGATGTTTGAAATCCAACACCGGGCTGGCCTCTTGCTTTCGGTAAGAGAAATTGAAACAGATTCCGGGCCAACCTGCAAACCAATTCGAAACGCGAGCTGGATCATCCGTTCGACTTCGAGGGGCATCGGCACGTTTCGGAGATCCGAATATCGAGTTGTACCTGCACTCGCTCTTACGGTGATGGTACGATTGAGTCGATATTCTAGTTGTGAGGATCAAGATGACTGGAACTTTCAGATACCTCGCTGTTGCAGTGCTGTCTTGCGGAGCTGCACATGCCGGTACGTTGGAGTTGACCACCGTAGACGAGTCCGCTGAGCGGTTGCCGTGCCGCGTTTTGGTGCGCGGCAGTGATGGTCGTTGCGCCGTGCCCGACGATGCTGTCACGCTGACGACCGGGCAAGATCGATGGTTCATGTCGTCGGGCCGATGTCGCCTGGATGTAGCGGACGGCGACGTAGTCATTCGAATCGAGAGAGGACCGGAATATGTCAGGATCAAGGACCGCCTTCGCATCGGTTCGGACAACGCGAGAAAAACGTATCGATTGCGGCGATGGGTCGATATGAAGGAGCGAGGTTACTTGTGCGGTGAGAACCATCTGCACGTCGACTCGGTTCAGCTCGCTCCGGTGCTGGTGGCCGAGGGGTTGGACTTTGGCACTTCGTTGACGTGGTGGCGCGGCCCAGACGCAAAGCGTCCGGTTCCACAAGGGAAAGGCCGCGTGAGGCTGCTTGAGTTCGCCGGATGCAAAGTCCCGACGAGCATCTACGACGCCGAACTCGAATACGCCTGGGGCGCAGCCTACATCCAGAACTTGCCGGCACCGATGCCGATCAAAGCGGAACCTGGAAGGCCAAATCTCGACTATCTTCGGCATGCCGTCGATGCTGGTGCGATCGTTCACTACCAAGGCGGCTGGTCGCGGGAAGTGCTTCCTAATGCGCTGTTGGGATGCGTTCACACGGTCAACGTCTGCAACAACAACTTCGCGCTGCATCGCTTTCAGCCACGCAGCCGCTACTCGAACCTGCTCAAAGTTGGCGACTTCCCGGTCTATCCCGACACCGACATCGGCATGCTGCGGATGAACACCGATACGTATTATCGGCTGCTGAACTGCGGCCTGCGATTGGCCGCTGGCGCTGGAACAGCGACCGGAGTGAAGCAGGCTCCCGTCGGATACAACCGCGCCTACGTCCGCGTCGCGACTGACACTTCGCTCGACGAATTCTACGAAGCGTGGAAGGCGGGCCGGAACTTCGTCACCAACGGTCCGATGCTGATGCTTCGAACTGAATCCGGCCAGCGACCCGGTGACACGATCAAATTGCCGAAAGACGGCGGCGCGATTAAGGTTCATGTCGAAGCGATCTCCGACCAGCCGCTCACGGCCGTCGAGATTGTCGTTAACGGCAAAGTCGTCGCGTCATTTGACATTGACGACTCGAAACTTGTCAGCGGCACGCACGAGCTGCGAATCGCGGAGGGCTCATGGATCGCGGCGCGATGCACGGCGCGAGACGAACTGCTCAGCGACGACGAACTCGCCGCGTACAAAGACACCAGCGACAACAAACCGTTTCGCGTCGCACCGTCACGGCTGCGGTTTGCCCACACCAGTCCGATCTACGTGGCGGTCGGCGGGGAAAGCGTCGCAGTGACAAAGTCGATCGTTGAAGGCTTTCAAATGCTTGAGCGGTTCGAGGTGTTCGCGCAAGAGACCGCCGACGCGCCGTATCAAGGCGCCACGAAGGACGCCATCCAAAGTGCCCGCAGGCGGCTGATGGAGCTTGCTGCGAATCGGCCGAGCAAGGATGTCGTGAGGTACACGATCCATCGAACGGGCTCGGAAATCAAGATCGACGGCCAGCTTGACGAGAAAGCGTGGAAGAGCGCTGCCGCTGTCGGGACCTTCAAGTTTCCTTGGTGGACCGAGGGCAAGAAGGAGCAGACCGAGGCGAAGTTGCTTTGGGACGACGAAAACCTCTATGTCGCGTATCGCTGCGAAGACGCCCATGTGTGGGCCGAGCACACGGAGCGCGACAGCCAAGTGTATCGAGACGATTGCGTCGAAGTCTTCACAGCTCCGAACCCGGCTCAACCGTTCAATTACTTCAACATCGAGATGAACGTCCACGGCGCGATTCTCGATCGACATCATCCGAACGGTCCGGGCAGGGATGAGGCACCGAACTGGAACGCGAAGGGAGTTAAGATCGCCACGAAAGTCGATGGAACGCTGAACAACGATGCCGACACAGATCGCGGTTGGACGCTGGAAGCCGCCATCCCGTTTGCCAATTTCAAAGTTGCGGCACGGCACACGCCGCCGCGCGGCGGAGACGTCTGGCACTTGAACCTAAATCGACTCGGCGGCAAGACGAATCCACAACACAGCCAGTGGTCGGCCGGAAAGAGCAAACGCCCCGCTTTTCACACCCCGCAGTATTTCGGCCGCGTGGTGTTCTCAAGACGACAGCCGGACAGTCGCGAGCGATGAAGGGCTATGTCAAATTACTCGTTTCTCAATCCGAATAGGAGAGATGAATTGGACGAAGCCGTCTTGGCGGTTACTTATCAACGATGAATTTACCTCGAACGGTATTCCATGAATCGTTGCGGCCCGTACCTGTGAAAATGAGCGTGAAGTTGCGGCCGTCCGCGCTGAGCCATTTGTTGGAGAAATTCCAGAAGAACGTGCTGCCAAAGTTGCCCCAGTTGCTTTCGTAGGCGACCGTTGTCCACGGTCCCCACGGTTCGGGCGCGTCAAAAATACCGAGGTTGCCACGAAAAGATGTGTCGTGTTCGGTGGACAGCAGATAGCGTTTCAGCCCGGCGTTGTAACTTACGCTCATACACCAACCCACTCCGCGTGGGTCTTCGAACACCGGTCGACTTGCTCGCACATCGTCCGTCCAGCTTGGTTGACGTTGCGAGTCCATTCCAGCGAAGAACTCGTAGGCCGCACGTTCCATGAGTTTAGCTCTTGGCACGCGCGCCAAGTCGATTTGTCCAGGTTTGTGGACGTTCAGATTTGAAGGTTTGCCCTGAAGACGGATGAAATAACTGTATACGTAGTCGTCCCGCGCTCCGGCATAGTCTTTCCCAAACTGGCAAATCGTCGGCATGATCAAGCCATCCGACTTCACAAATGCCCAATCCGCTTTCGACCATGTTTCGCCATGATGCTCCGATTTGCAAATCCTCGCTTCACGGTAGCTAGTTGTGTTCGAGCCAGGACCAACCCACATGTAGAGCACGCCATCGACACAGAGAATCCCATAGCTCTTGCCGCCAAACTGTGCCTTACCTTTTGGACTTTTGCCGCCCCAGACGTTGTGGCCGCTGTGTTTGCCAAACGGCCCTTCGATCCTCGCCACACCGAGGCTCACTCGTCCGTCACGGTTCGTGCCACCAAACCCGCCGCCGTCGCCCCAAGCCGAGTATTGATGATCGTCGTCGGCCCACGTAACCGGCCAGTTATCGCTACCAGCTGCTCTGCGATCCCGCGTGGAGAAATCAAAATCGACCCGCTTGATCACTTTGCTTCTACGATGTGGTGGATCCGCAAGACTCACGTCGGCCGAGAACACGGAAATGGCGATAAGAATACAGATCACATTTGATAGATGCCGGTGACGCATGGGATTCTCCACGCATGTATGTGGTAGCGGGAGCTTCAGTTGTTATCAGACAAACCGCAATTTACCAGTGTAGATTCCGCTCGCGCAGCCAAGCGATCATTTTTCGTGGCCACTTGGTGTGAAACGGCGGATGCCGATTTCGATTTGTGCTGGCCAATCGGCTGGATCTTCGGAAGCGTGAGCTTCAACTCGCGCACCGGATTCGAGAATCGCCTTCGCCATTTCGCGGTGTTCGGCCGTGATGCCGAGATCAACTCCCTGAATTTCGATCACGGGCGGGTGGAAGTCAGCGATGACTTGCTTGACGCGCTGAAGCGACTTGCAGCGAAATAGGATGATCACTTTCTCATACTTTGGTGACATCGCGAGAGTTTCCTTGACGATGCGAATGCTTGATCCCCGATCGCCAACGCGGATCATTGCGTGCTCCAACATTTCCTTGGCGATCAGCTCATCCAACACTTGCTGCAAACTACCCACGCCACTCTTGAGATCAATCTTGAACATGATGCGGCCCTTGCCTTGACGCAGAGCTTCCTGAAAAAGTTGGCACTTGCTGGTCGGTAATCTCCTTCTTGCCAGAGGCGACGCGCAGACGAAGTTCTTTGACCTCGGCCAGCGTCATATCGCGGACTTTGCGCGTCCCGTTGGTGGTGCGAGCCACACTGGGATCGTGCATGAGGATCAAATGGCCGTCCTTCGTGCGACTCACATCGGTCTCGAAAACGTCGTAACGGAGCCGGACGGCCTTGTCGATATTCGCCAATGAGTTTTCCGGCGCCTTATATTCGCGAGCGTGCCGCCAACCGCCACGATGCGCAACAACCATCACATGTTTCGACTTTGGATTGCGAAATTCGCGAAGGATTCTGTGGACGGGTTGCTCGTCCGGCTGATCCGACCCGATCAAGTTGCCGCACCAAAACATGCCTATTGCGAAAGCGATGAGAACAGATCTGAATTGAGTCATCAGAATTCCTCCAATTAGCATGTTAATTGTACAGCGCACCTTGCATGATTTTTGAAGAAGCGGTATGACCCTAACTC
>CAYFJO010000277.1:0-14506 GCA_964343305.1 uncultured Pirellulaceae bacterium
AATCATTCAGCCGTCGATTGATTTCGTCTTTCCCACACAACTCAATCGCATCGTCGACGAGGCTAGTGTCATCCCATTCCCATGATCGGTTTGCTAACTCTTGCCCTCGAATTCGCGCCGCAAACAAAAACCCTTTGGCTTTGTCCAATTCGAGGATCTCTGCTTCACCCAGATAGGCATAGTCTTCGAGGGGTCTGGCCTCGACGATTTCATACAACTGGTCGCGAAAAGTCTCATCCCCATCCTGGGCATAGTGAACCGCAAACTCACAAAGTTGAAACGCACTGCAACCATCGGCCAAGTCATAAAGGGCGTGAAGAATCGGCACTCGAAAACCATCCTTGAGATCCAGCGTCTCGACCATTTGCCAAAGCCAGTTGCCCCGCATGCCCTCGCATTGTTTGTCGTATCTCTGGTCCTTCAGGCACGCCGCCAGCAGCGGTTCGGCATCAAGACGTCCGGCCTCGGCCCATTGCACCGCCCGGCCCAGCCCTTTCTTCAAAGCATCGCGTTGCTGATCGAGCGTCGCAGCCTGGACGGGTGAATAGTCAACGTACTTCATTCGTTCTCCGGTCAAAGCAAACACTGCCTAACTTAACCTACCATCGCGACACTTGATTTCGTTGGCGGGTTCGCACCACTGTCGAAACTCACTAATTCTTTTTGGGGGTCGATGCTGTATTTAGATCACTTGTCTTCGTCGGAAGAGATCTCGCAATCCGGCAATGCCCTTTTCAGCGATTCAACGCCGCTCTTGGTCACAGCCAACCCACAAGATACAGCCGTTTCGGCTTCTTGAGACTCGTCAAATGCACCGCGCCCGCGTTGGTGACGTTCGTGTGGTTTAGATTCAGTGACGTCAATGCCGCAAGCGAAACTGAAAGATCGCCCAACCCAACCTTCGTTCCCGACAAATCGAGGATGCGAAGATTCTTCCGTTTGAGAACTCACCGGTATGAATTCCCAGAAACTCACCAGCAGAAAGATAGGATGCGCCAATGGAATCAAGACCCCGTCATGTCTGAATTGACGTTGAGTCGGCGAATTGAGCCACAATCCACTTCCCGGCACCAACAACTTGTTGGTACAAACTTGGGATTGGCGGTAGAATCAAATTATTCCACAGGTGCAATTCTTCAGATTCTGTCCCACAGCATGAGAAACTCGCTGGATTCTTATTCTGCTCAATTCCAGGACGAGCGACCGCCGACCTTTCCGGCTTGGTTAATGTCCGTGGTCGTGCATCTGTTGGCCCTGGTCTCGTTTGCTTTGTTTTATCAAGGTGCCACACGAACCCTGCCGAGTGACGTGGTGGACGAACGCCCCGTCTCGGTCGTTTTGGCTCGTGCCGATATAAACGACGAAGTCGAGTACTTTGAACAGACCGACGAAGTCGCCCCGGTATCGCATGCTGCTCAACCATCGTCCGAGTCTCCGCCTCTGCCATCGGATTTGTCCGACTCTCCGCCGCTGGATGTGGACATCAAACTGCCCGGTCCGCTGGATGCAAACATTGGTGAAAGTTTGAGCGACAGTCTGGTAGCAGTGCCGTCACTCGACCCGGCCGCGAGGCGTCCGATTTTGCCCGGCGAAGGAGACGCCGAAATCCTCGCCGAAGAACTCGCTCGCCGCAAGAAAAACGCCGGGCCGAAAGGGCCGCCGGGCGAAGTCGGCATCTTTGGCAGTGGCGGCGTTGCGGGGCACAGCTTCGTGTTCGTCATCGATCGTTCCAAGAGCATGGGCAGCCAAGGCCTTGGCGTGCTGAGTGCCGCGCGGCATGAACTCCAGATGGCCCTCGCACGACTCAAAGAGAATCATCAATTCCAGATCATCGCCTACCACCACAAAACCGTGATGGTCCACGAGCGACGATTGTTGAAAGCGACCGACGAAAACAAGGAGAAGGTTGTGGAGTTTTTCGCGGGACTGGCCGCATTTGGCAGCACGTCCCACGAATCGGCACTTTATTCAGCCCTGCGGCTCAAGCCCGACGTAATCTTTTTTCTGAACGACGGTGGCGATCCACACTTGAACGCCTCGCAGATCGATCAAATCACCAGCCGAGCCGGCCGCCGAACTACAATCCACTGCCTGCAATTCGGCTTAGGCCCAAACAGCGACAAGGACAATTTCATGATGAAGCTTGCCCGCCGCAATCGAGGTACGTATCGTTATGTCGATATGGCCAAGCGTTGATCGTCTCCTTTCGCTCTGCGAAAGAACGTTCTTTCGCAGAGCGAGAGGCAACGATAGTTGCAATCGTTGGAGTTCATGCTCTAGCATGTCTTTAAATGCACAACCAAAACCGCCAAAGGGCTGAACTCCAACAAACGGAGATGAAACATGTCGATGCTGCCCGTTCGATTTCTCTTGTTGGCTTGTCTCTCAATTGCGTTTCTGACACCCATCGCGGCGAACGCCGCGGACGTTCCGCTGATCGTCGACTTCCGCGACGGAACGGTGCTGCGTGTTTCTCTACCTGACTCAAAGATTCCCTGGCGTCGCATTTCCGACGTGGGCGAAGTGACCGATGAACCGCTTGATCTTTCCACAGTCGATCAATTGCGTTTTGTCCTCACGCCGGCCACCGAGCAAGTGTCCCAGGTGCGTCGTCTCGTCTCGCGACTTGGCTCCGAAGGTTTTCACCAGCGCGAAGAAGCCCAAAAAGAGTTGATCGCCAGAGGTGCGAAGTTTCGCACGATCCTTGAACAAATCCTGCCTAAATCGAAAGACTTTGAAGTTCGCTGGCGGCTGGACGAAATCATCAAAAAGATGCAGAAAGACGATCCGGATACAATCAGCCTGACGGGCAACGACTACGACCAACTCTCACTGCGCGGTGACAAAGAGACGGAGTTGTCCGGCGATGTCGGCGACTGGTCGATTACGGCCGACTATCGCGGAGCCAAGATCACGATGAACCGCCGGACCGTGCTGGCGCTTCGCAACGCACCGCTGGGTCTTGATCTGGCCGCCGAACCGCCGGTCGTCCACATGACACGCATTGCCGGTGACGACGACGCCCACTTTCCCGCCGAAGTTACCCGCATCGATTTCGATCGTGGCCCGCGGGGCGAAGCCATTCCGGCAGGCACCGACATCTCAGAGATTTTTGTCCCCCTGGGCGCGAAGTTTTCGACGTCCTACGAAGATTCTTACGTCGCGATCGAGCCGTATAACGTCGGTGGCCGCAGCGGCGGACGCTGCGCGGCGACCCACAAGCCCTTGTATCAAGGCACGATCACAATCCAATTTTGCAAGCCAGGCAATGCACGCTTGCCGGCGGGTGTGAAGTACGTCGGCTTTTGGACATCACACATTGCGCCGGAAGGAACCGCGCTGCAAGCGTTCGACGCCCGCGGCCGGCAAATCGCCGAGATCAAGACCGTTCGCAATCAACGTGACTTCTTGTCGCTGACGACCAACGTGCGCATCGCCTACATCCGCATTGTTCCCGACGAAGACGTCGACCCGGACTATGCGATCGACGATTTGGTGTTCGACACGCCCAAGCCGCTCTCCGAAGCAGGAGATCCCGAGCGCTATAGTGTTGTGCTGACCAGCGGCGAACGCCTGCACAGCACGTCGCTGATCGTGGACGACGAATCTCTGAAAATGAAAGAGGTCAGCGTCGGCATTGACGAATTGACGGTTCCTTTAAAAGAACTCGCCGTACTGGTTCCGCCCCGAGCGCCGCTTCCGGAGATTGGCGAAGACCAGCGAGCGTACGTCCGCACTTCCGACGGGTCTGTCTTGCGGGCGAAGGGCGACGACGGCCTAAAACTCGATCGATTCCCCGAAATCGCCATCGATGAAAATCGCCTGGTGGCGATCTGGGGCGCCACCACGATCTTGGAAGAACCCAGCGATGAAGCATGGCCCGATCAGGGAGCCTTGATGATTCTGAGCAACGATGAATTCGCCAACATCCGCGAGTGGAAACTCGGTGCCCAGTGGATCGACGCGGAAGTCGAAGTCGCCGATCGAGATGCGCTGACCTATGCGAATTCGCCCGTCGTCTGGTTCCGCAAACCGGCCAAGCGTCCGAAAGAGAGCGGTCTGCTGCGGACCAGTTCCGGCGAAGAAATCGTGCTGGGAACGGCCGACGGGTTCGAACTCAAATCCTGGTCGCTCGATGGAGTCACGATCGCCCGCGGCGACAAACAATGGAGCATCGGACTCGGCGAAGTTCGCTCGTTGCTCCTGCCTCGTTCTTCGAAATGAGTTGGATGGCATCCTTATTCCAATGGATCGCTTTACCATTCTGACCTATGTTGTTCTCCTGCGCGCATTTTCCGTAGGACGGTTTGGCCGCGGATATTTCTTACGCGCCCGTAACAAAACCTCGTCTTCGCGCGAATTATGTGTAATATAGAAGAAAGCGGTGACGAGTTGCCGCAATCCGAATTTCTGCCTTCTTCCATCTCTGGGAATCAGCAACATGCTTGGCTCAAGCGTTCTGGAAATCATCATTACCTTGGTTTTTGTCTATTTCTTGATGAGCCTGGTCTGCTCCGTCGCGGCTCAATTAGTTTCTAGCACGCTGCAACTGCGCTCGGCCAACTTGTTTCAAGGCTTGAGCAGCTTGATGCACGACCCCAACGGCAAAGTTTTGATGAACGACGTGTTTAAGCACTATGCGATCGCGTCGCTGACGAAAAAAAAATGGTATCATCGTGCGTTTTTCTTCACTAGTTGGCTGCTGGGTTTGCCGTTTCGTTTGCTGTTCTCGATTCCATGCGGAGCGTGTCTGCCACAGTACATCCCGCCGAAGAGTCTGTCTCGCGCGATGATTGAAACGGTTCGGCAAAAACAAGTGTTGATCGATGAGCACCTGGCTCGCGACACGCTGGTCAAGCAAAAACCCAATCCATGGGACCTGATTTTGTCGCTTATCAAAACCCCATTGCCACTGATGCCGGTCACCCCCGTGCATTCTTCTCAACCAAGCCCCGCCGCGGAATCAGAAGCCGAACCCATTCCCTTCGACAGCGACCCCGAGGTGCAGAGCGAATCGGAAACCGGCACGGAGCGAGAGGTTTTCCCCAACGATGTGATCAACCCACCCCGTGCGACCACGGTGGAATCATGGGCACAGCAATCGATGCCCGCGCTCGAAGAGTGGTTCAAGGATTCCATCCCATTGATTTCCGACTGGTACAAGCTGTGGATGCGGCTGATCATTTTGTTTTTTGCCGTCGCGCTGACGATCGGCATCAACGCCGACACGCTGATGATCGCCAACGAGTTGCGCAACGAGCAAATTCACCGCTCGACCGCCGAAACAACCGATACTCCTTACATCCCCAGCCTCAATCGCCTCGAAGACTTATTCGGCTGGTCGAACCAGCCCGGACACGGCGTGCCGCAGAATTTCAAAGGTTGGATCATGAAGATCGTGGGCCTGCTGATCACGCTCCTTGCCGTCGCGCAAGGTTCGCCGTTCTGGTTTGATTTGTTCCGGCGTCTGGTTGACTCGCGTTCTGCTGGAAGGCCCCACCCTATTTCTTAGGCGTCACAAAGCCTTGGAAAAAACACCAAGAGCCAAAAGCAAGATTAATCCAGCGAGTGTCTTCATTTCGTCTTGTTCCACTAAAAGGTCTGCAACAACGCTCGCGACCGCGGAGGCGCTGTTGCCTCAACGTTACGATTCACACCAATCTTGCGATGCAGTGAGGCAACGGCAAAACGCGTCGTGTTGATCCTTGCGCGGAATGAGTCCGGCTTCCCCGGCGACAAAACACAATCCCATCGGTGTACACGCGCAACGGTAGCAAAGGTCGCGCAACATTTCGACTGCGTCACGAATCTCACTCTCTTCGACGTTCAAATGCCGATTCAAACACTCACTCAACTTCGAATCGGTCAGCAACTTTTTGATGGCATTTGCCGCCGAGCCCACGTCATCGTAAAGATTCTTTTCCACACGTGACGGGCCAACGTTTTGGTACGCAGCCCAAACCTTTTGGGCTGCACCGGCCAGTTGCTTTAGATGGTCCAATATTGGCTTTAACTCGTGTTCAGGATCGCTCATCGCTCTGATACCGTTTAGAATGGATGCGGTAGATTCTCGCAATCATTAAATGGGATGAAAAGGACAAAGTCATGGTCAACCTTCGGCACTTTCTTCAAACAACGTTGTTTCTTTGTGTCGTCTTGCCGGCAGGATTGGCACGAGCCGAAAGGCCAAACATTGTCTTTATTCTGATCGACGATTTGGGTTGGATGGACCTCGCTTGCCAGGGAAACAAACTGGTCGAGACGCCCAATCTGGATCGTTTGGCGACGCAAGGAATGCGATTCACCGATGCCTATGCGGCTGCTCCGGTCTGTTCTCCAACCCGTGCCGCGATCATGACGGGGCTGTCGCCGGCACGCGTACAAATTACGAACCACCTCCCCGATCGACCGCAATTCACGCCGAAGAATGCAAAGCTGTCGCCCGCCAAAATGCTCGACCGATTGCCGCTGGAACACGTGACAATCGCCGAGCGATTGAAGGGGGCGGGTTACGCAACCGCCTTTATGGGCAAGTGGCATCTGAGCGGAGGTGGGGCCGGTGATCCCGACTTTTATCCAGAGAAACAGGGCTTCGACATTAACCTCGGCGGCTGCGGCTATGGTGGCCCGCCTAGTTTTTTTGATCCATATCGAAACCCCACGCTGAAAGACCGGCGCAAAGGCGAGTATCTGCCCGATCGGCTGGCCGACGAGTCCATCGAGTTTATTCGCAACCATCGCGCAAGCCCGTTCTGCTTGTTTCTGTGGAACTACACCGTCCACTGGCCAATGGAAGCACCACAGGCGCTGCTGGACAAATACGCCGACCGCAAGGGTCCTGGATTGAACGACACGCGTTACGGCGCGATGATCGAAGCGATGGACTCGGCACTAGGCCGCATCTTCACTGAATTGGACAACCTCAAGCTGAGCGAAAACACGTTGCTGATTTTCACGTCGGACAACGGTGGCTTTGCCGGCGTCGCGGACAATCGCCCGCTGCGTGCCGCCAAAGGTCATCTATACGAAGGCGGCATTCGCGTGCCCATGATTGTCCGCTGGCCGGGCGTGACGACGGGCGGAACAACGTGCGACACGCCCGTCACAAGTGTCGATTTTTATCCAACATTGTTGGCCGCTGCGGGCTTGGCGGTGGACGACACGGTTCCACTCGAAGGCGAAAACTTGATTCCGTTGCTCAACGCGACGGGAACACTCGAGCGCGACGCCATCTACTTTCACTATCCCAACTATGCATGGCACAAATCCAATCGCCTGGGCAGTGCGATTCGTGTGGGAGACTACAAATTGATCGAACGCTTCGACGACGGCTCGGTGGAACTGTTCAACCTGCGCGACGATCTGAGTGAGAAACAGGACCTCGCCAGAAAAATGCCTGACAAAGCCGCCACCATGCGGCAGAAACTAGTCACATGGCGAAAGACGGTTTCGGCGGCAATGCCAACGCGCAACCAGCGCTCCGTCAAAACGAACAATTAGCGTGTGATCGTTTGACTAGTTGGCGACTTCTTGTTTTCGTGCGCGTCTTTCTGTAGGACGGAATGAAATTCCGTCCTACAGTAGATTGCGGCTTGCCGTTAAACGAAATCTCTCAGCACGCTTTCTAGCCAGTCGTCGTGATCAAACAGGCGGCGGCGTTCGGTGCGATGGTGGGTCTCGATGCGGCGTTGGAGCCGACGCAACTCTTCACTGAAATCAACTTGACACTCGTTGTCTTCGTTGGCGCTCGATTGAATGTGTCGAGGTAAGGCCGGGGCGTGATGTTGGAGAATTTGGTCCTCGGCGCTGACGAATAACTGGGCGGAACCAGGGTCGCCTTGCCGGGCCGAGCGGCCGATCAATTGCCGGTCGACTCGGGTTGACTCTTGTGGCTCGGTGGCGATGACATGCAAGCCGCCGAGTTCGGCAACTCCAGGGCCAAGTTTGATGTCAGTGCCGCGACCGGCCAGGTTGGTGGCAATCGTGACATTCGCGAACTGGCCAGCACGTGCGACGATCGCGGCTTCTTCCGCATCTTGCTTGCCGTTGAGGAGTTGGAAGGTGACACCCCACTGTTCAAGTTGACGGGCCAAGCGTTCGCTGTCGGCGATTGTTGTCGTGCCGATCAGAACTGGCTGGCCGGTCTGATGCGATTCCACGACTGACTTGCAAATGGCGGTGAACTTGGCCGATTGATTGGCGAAGAAACGTGTGGGCAGCATGCGCCGCACACAGGGTCGATTGGTCGGGATCGGGACGACGCTCAATTGGTAGACCTCGCGCAGTTCACGCTCGCTGCCCTTGGCCGTGCCGGTCATGCCGCACAGGTGGTCGTACAAACCGAAGTATCGCTGACGAGTCATGCGGGCGGCGGATTGGTTTTCGGCGGTGATGGTGGTGTTTTCCTTGGCCTCGACCGCCTGTTGCAGACCGTCTTGCCACGTTCGATCGGCAAAGATGCGGCCTGTGTACTGGTCGACAATCTGGATCTCGTCGTCACAGACAACGTAGTGTTCGTCGCGGTGAAAAAGATGTTCGGCGCGCAGCGCTTGTTCGACGTAGGCGGGCCAGGGCCGTTGCAGCATGCCCGTGGCTGCGGATTGCTTGACCGATTCAATGCCGAGACTGGTCAGGTGTAAATGGCGCGCGGCTTTGTTGACGACGAAATCGTCCGTCTCGGCCAGTGTCGCAGCCACCGTGTTGGCGTGACGATAGACCTCGGCGTTTTTCGCGGGTTGCTTGGGTGTGCTGGAGAGCACCAACGGTGTCGTGGCCTCGTCCAGCATGACGCTGTCCGCTTCGTCAATGATCGCGACGTGATGGCCACGCTGGCAACTGCCAACTTCTTGCCGCGGTTTGTCGTCTCGCAGCAGACGAAGCACTCCGTCACCGAGTTTCGGCTTTGGTCGCGACATCAGCGCCAACTGGTCGCGCAAATAGTCGAAGCCAAATTCGTAGCCGGGGCCATACGTGATGTCACAGCGGTACGCCGCGGACTTCTTCGCCGGATCGTCTTTCAAACGCAGCAAACCGACTCGTGCTCCGAGCAACGAAAAGACGGGCAGCAGTTGTTCAAAATCGCGCTCGGCCAGATAGTCGTTGACCGTCATCACGTGAACCCCGTTGCCGCTCAACGAATGGACGAACGCAGGCAGCGCGGCGACGAACGTTTTCCCTTCGCCGGTTTGCATTTCGGCGATCTGGAAACGCGACAACGCCAGGCCGGCTTGAAGTTGCACGTCATACAGATCGACGTTTAACGTGCGACGAAACGATTCGCAAACGAGCGCCATGGCGGGAACGAGCACGGCCCAGTCGCCAGGCGATACGCCTTGATTGACTTCGTGCCGCAATTCGTCGGCGCGGCGACGCAGAACTGCGTCGTCTTGCTCGTGGAACGTGTCGGCCGTTTCGCGGATTCTCTCGAGAACGTGCCGGTCGGCCGCGGCAACGTTGTGTGCGAACGGCATGAGGAACTGAAAGGCACGCGAGATCGTTGACGAAATCATGGTGCGGCGGATTCAGGTGCAGAGGATTCAAGGGCCGGCGAGATCCCATCCTGCCCGCTGGGTGCGTTGATCTCGATCGACTCTCCGGCTGGATGTCCGGCGGGTCCCACACTGCTGATGTGTTCGTACTGCAACAGTGTTCCCGTCGCGCGTTTCAGACGCGCCAGACTCATCACATAGCTCACCTGGGCATCGGCGTAGTCGGACTCAATCGTTGCCAGGCGTTCGTTGGCTTCGAGCAGGTGTTCCAAATAAGAACTGACCGGCTGCTTGCCGCCGTCGATGTTGCTCTGCATGCGGCTTTCGACAAATCGGATCTCGGCTTTGGTTTCGGCCAATGCTTTGGTCAGGTTGGCAACTTCACGCTGCGACATGTTCACGTCGTTGACGACGACTTCGACTTCGGCACCAATCAAATTGACGGCGTGCTCGAACTGACTGGAGAGTTGAGCCAGTTCGAGCTTGCGCCGTTCGTGACGGGCTCGTGCCGCGCGGTTTCCCAACGGCACTTCGAACATCAACCCAGCCGTGTACCCTGGCTCGCCGCGGCGAAATTGATCCAGATAGGCGTCGCCAATGTCGTTGTCGCCGTCCAGTCCGGTGACGTACGTTTCCAGTACCAAATCGAGCACGGGCAACAACTCGGACTTGGCCATCTTCAGCCGCACTTGAGCGGCTTTGATCTCTTGCATCGCCTCGTCCATTTCGGGCCGGTGCTGAAGTGCCGTGACCATGGCGTCCTTGGCGGTGACGAAAATCTGGTCGACGTTGGGCTGCACGGTCGGAATCAGTTCGACCGTGGGATCGGCCTTCAATTCTGGCGAATTGACGAGCGCACGCAGTCGTGCCTCGGCGTTGCGAATTTTGCCGAGGGCTCGTTGTCGTTCCTTTTCCAGCCAAAAGATGACGCCGCTCGCACGGTCGATGTGACCCTGGCGGACATCGAGTTCCTTGCGTCCCTCGAGATCGCTGACAATCTTGCCGGCACGTTTGATTTGTTCGTCCTTTTGAGCGAGCGCGACGCGGCTGCGATACAGTTGCCAATGGGCGTCGGTCACTTCCATCAAATAATCCTGCAACTCGCTCAGCGTGCGGGCTTCGGCCACGCGTGTATCGATCTGGGCCAGCACAATCAGGCTGCGGTTGTACGCCCGGCCGAAACCGTTCAACAGCGGCTGCGTGTAATTCAACGTCAAACGCGCATTGCCTTGATTGGGCGGCGTGAAGAACAGAGAGTTGCTGTCCCGCAGCCCGAAGCGTTGTGCGATTTCAAACTTACCGCCCAGTGTGTTCTTGTTACGCAGTCCCGCACTGTAATACCAGTCGTTTTCTCTCAGGCGCGAGACTCCCACGCCCGCATCCAGCGTTGTGCCAGTCGGGTCGCTGCGGCGGACCATTTTTGTTTCCATGAAAGCGCGTGTATCGAATTCCGCTTCAGCTTCGACAATCGCCGTGCGGCGAATCGAGGTGTTGTCGTTGATACCATGAACACGCGGCGAATGTTGCAGCGCGGCAAGGATCAACTGCTCAAGGCCCACGCCAATCGACGTCGGCTTGCCGTCGAGTTGGAGACTTTGGAAAACGATCGGTTCCCAGTAACAAGGATGCTGGGCGGGTTGGATGTTGATGGCTTCGGCCGGAATGTTGGCCGAATTATCGGTCGCAACGTCGAAACTTTCGGGGGCTGGCAAATTCTCGCGTCGCAGTGGCTCATCGGCGGAAAATTGGTCTTTCCCCTGTGAGCTGCGAAGATCGTTTTCGTATTGTCTGCTGGCTGGCAGTTCGTTGTTGGCCGCGATGCGATGCGATGGACCGCTGGCGTAGACTGGTGGCAAGCGACGTAATTCCGGGTTGTGAACCGGCCCACGCGGCTGTGGCGCAGTCCAAGGGGTTTGCCCCGATGCGCCGGTAGCCCACGTGCACATCGCAACCACGGTGCAAAGAAGTCGAACGGCCATCCTTCGCAGTTGCTGCATGATTCGATTGACGTCCTTGTTCAGATCGTGAGGAACAAATCAATTAAGTCAGTTGTTATGTGTTTGTCGCTTGACCGCGCACACGAGCGGCCTCGCGTATGTCCATTGATCGACGAAAACTGTCCGCCACCCTAGCGCCGACGAGCAGGATCGAGAGAAAACTGAAGAGAGCGGACGCAAAACGAGTCGAAGCGATGGGATCGTTGCATGGAGTATCACGGTCCCCGCCGTGGCAACTGGCGCGACTGTTGTATCAGGCTCGGCACAATCGTTTCATAACGATTGTGCACTTTAGGCGGATGGCCGATTCTCAACGCTTTCGGCAAGATGGCGCGTGATTTAAAGCTATGCTTCACCGAGGGTTGTAAATGACGAAATACCCAAATACCCAATGACGAAGGAATAACGAAGCACGAAATCCGAACAACCGCACATCGTGTGGGTTTTTCGGGTTTCTTTCGTCATTGCGTCAATCGTCATTGCCTCGTGAGTATTTCGTCCTTCGTCATTTAGTCCATGCGCCACATCACCGCCACAACGCGAATCACCATCGGGCTGGTATGCTTGTCGCTGAGTGTATGGCTGTTGGCAACAACGCTTGGCCTGATTCCGGATCGACGGTCCGCCGTCATGCAAGGGCGGGCGAATCTCTGTGAGTCGATTGCCATGAGTTGCTCGCTGCTGGCCACGGCGCGCGAAACGAAGAAGATTGAACATCAACTGAAGGCCCTTGTCAGTCGCAATCCCGATATTCTGGGTATTTCGCTCCAACAACACGACGGGCAGGTCGCCATTGCGGCCGGGCAAGTCACGGCGAAGGGCAGAAAGAACGACTCGCAAGCACACGTTCCGATTCTGGTCGGCGAACAAGAGTGGGGCCTGGTCCAAATTGACTTCAAACCATCCCGACGAGCGGGGCTGCTCGGCTGGCTGGGCCATCCGATCATCTTGTTGTTGATCTTTTTGTTCTGCGCGAGTTATCTCGTGTTCTTTTATTACTTGCGGAAGATGCTCCAGCATCTCGATCCCTCGAAAGTGATTCCCGACCGGGTGCGCACGACGCTCGATACACTGGCCGAAGGTTTGCTGGTGATCGACGCCAACGAACGCATCGTGATGGCCAACAAAGCGTTTGCCGATGGCGTCGGCCGCGAGACACGCGACCTGATGGGAAGCAAGGCGTCGAGCCTGCCTTGGGAGCCGTTGCCTGGGCTCTCGGACGTCGAGCAATATCCCTGGCTGCGAGCCATTCGCGACGAAGAGACACAAGTTGGCGCGATCATGACGTTGCGGATGAACAACGACTTGAAACGCACACTAAAGATCAACGCGTCGCCGATCCGCGCCGATGGTTCCAAATGCCGAGGTGCGTTCGTCAGCTTTGACGACGTCACGCAGATCGAAAAGAATCGCGAAGAAATGAGCCAGATGCTCAGCAAGCTGAGTAAATCACGCGACGAGATTCGCCGGCAAAATGTCGAACTGGAACGGCTGGCCACGTTGGACCCGCTGACCTCGTGTCTGAACCGGCGGTCGTTCTTCGAGCGATTCGAATCCAACTGGAAACAGGCTCAACGGCACGGAGTGCCGCTCAGCGTCGTGTTGCTGGACATCGACTTCTTCAAAGATATCAACGACAATCACGGACACAGCACCGGCGACCTGGTGTTGCAGCGTCTGTCGGCCGAGTTGCGGACGGCCGCTCGCGACGAGGACGTGGTCTGCCGTTACGGGGGCGAAGAGTTCATTATCCTGCTGCCCAATTTGGACATCGGCCAGGCCGCGCAAGCGGCGGAGCGTTATCGAGAACTCGTGGCGGCCATCCAACTGCCGAACCTGTCGATCACGGCCAGCTTCGGCGTGTCGTCGATGAGCTTGGGTGCCAACAGCCCACAGAAGATGCTAGACGAATCGGACAAGGCACTTTATTGCTCCAAGCGAAACGGACGCAACTGTGTGACGCGTTGGGACAAAGTGCCCGATGATTTGGAAGTGGATGAATCCAAGATCTCGCGAACGCAGGACGAAAACGAGTCGCCCAACACGGACCAGATCCACGCATTTGGTAACCAAGAAAACGACTTCGACGAATCCATCCCCTTCAATGCGGTAACCGCACTCACCTCGGCACTGGCCTATCGCGACGAATCCACCGCCGAACACAGCCGCCGCGTGGCGGATCTTTGTGTGGGAATGGCCAGCGATCTGATGAGTGTCGCGGACGCCTATGTGTTGGAAGTTGCCGCGCTGTTGCACGACATTGGCAAGATTGGTGTGCCGGATGCGATTCTGTTGAAACCCGGTCCGTTGACCAAGGACGAATGGAAGGTGATGGGTGTCCACGACCGGATGGGTGTCGAGATCCTCAGTTCGACGTTTGCCAGCCCCACGCTGCTGGAAATCGTCGAGAGTCATCACGCGTTTTTCGGCGGCAAGGGACGCAACGAAGACCTGCCGACGGGCGAAGACATTCCGTTGAGTGCCCGCATTCTGTCGATTGCCGATGCCTTTGACGCGATGACGTCCGACCGTGTTTACCGCAAGGGCATGAGCCACGAAGAAGCGTTTGCCGAATTGCGACGTTGCGTGGGAACACAGTTTGATCCGGAATTGGTGGAGAAGTTCATCGAAATGGTCGGCCAGTCCGACACCCGCCGTACGGATACAGACGTGGTGGTGTCGAAAGAAACCGCGCTGCGTATCGGCGAACAAATGGAGCGATTGATCCAAGCATTGGACGAGCAAAACGTCACGGCTCTTGCGGCGCTGGCCGGTCGCTTGAACGCCACGGCGACCAAGCAAGGTGTTGCGGAAATCGCCGAAGCCTCCGCCCGCTTGCAAGCCGCCGCGTGCAGGACGGACGAAGACGAAACCGTGCGATTGACCGCGGAACTGTTGGAGCTATGCCGGTCGACACAAAAGGTGCATCTCGATTGCATCGCGGTGGATGAAACCAGCTAGTGCTCTGTCAAAGTAGAAAGTTGGGGTGCCACTGGCTCTGCCAGTGCTTCGCAAGTACTA
>CAYFJO010000278.1:0-14292 GCA_964343305.1 uncultured Pirellulaceae bacterium
GGTGGGGCACGGTCCCCAGGTCGATCACATGCACGCGGAGCGCCTCTAGCCGCGAGCGGATCGAAGCTGACTCCGACGCGGGCAACGCCGTGGCGAGTTGCTTGGCCAGGTCGAGCGCGCTTTCGGCGGGCGCTTTCGTGCGGTCCTTGGGGGGAATCTCGCTGATATACGTCACGAGGCTGTCCGCCAGAGGCCGAATTCCGTCCCTGAGCCAACGCTCGCGCGGGATGGCTTGCATCACGTCGATTGCACTTGTGCGATGTTTGCCTCCTTTCTGAATCACAGCCGCCATGTCGGCGAAGATCTCCGCATCGTGATTGGGGATGTGTTTCAACGCTCGCAGCGCTGCGCCGGAGATATCGATGCCGCCGACCCCTTTGACGGCAATGTCTGCCCTGGGGCTGGGCTGTGGGACGTTCTTCTTGACAAACAAGGCGGCGCGACCACTGTCGAGCAAGGTCAAGGTGAAGTCGTTCAATCGATCAGAACAGCAATCGATCCGGTTGTGGACGGTAATCTGCTTGATGGGGTACTCTCGGCCCAGATCCACTTCCCACCAGGGGTTGTGCTGATCGGCGGTCGCTGTGGCCGACGCAGCACTCCAGTTTCCATCGGAATTTCCATCGATGGCGCGAGCGGCCGTTCCGCCGGCACTGATGCCCGCCTGAGTCGCTTTGCCGCGGGGCGCGATGTTCACGCCTTGCGAAAACACCTGGACTTCGGCCAAGGTCAAGATACTCTTCCGTGCCAGTTCGATACGCACGTAACGCGCGCCCGCCGAAGACGCGTCTCCGTCGCTGGGTTTGAGGTGCTGGGGAGTGTCCAAGATTAGCGGCCGGATCGAACCATGCATGGTGCTGCGCCGAGAAGCATCCTGCACCAGAGCAACGCTGCCGAGATAAGCGATCGCGCCCTCGTAGTTGGTGGCGGCCATTTGATAAACGGTGTCGACCGGCTCGCCTGCGTCGATCAGCGCGGCGATCGCCGCGGAGCGCAGTCGGTTGTTGCCGGTGCTGCGCGCGATCGTCGCCAGGTGTGGTTTGATCGCGGCCAGTTCCGCAGCGGGCAGCGTCTGCAACAGCGGGACCAACTCGGTGTACGCCGGGGACTTGGATTTCGCATGTTGGCTGATCTGGTCGAGCAAAAGCTGGGCCCTGCCCTGGCCGGTCGCCTTCGCCAGCCGCACGAGGACGTCGGCGCGATCTTTCTGCGGAATCGACCCGCGCCCCAGAATGGCACGGCACACTGCTTCCGTGCGGGGCATGCGCAACAAGTCGGCGTTGCCCGCGCTACGTAGCACGAACATCTGGCCGGCGGGCGAGAGCGGCTTGCCTTCTTTGACGGCTTGCTGCCAGTACTTGTCCAATGAGCGACGCGTTTGGCTGATCGCGTACTTGAGTTGATCATCCAAGGGCTTGCTCTGCGCCTGGAAAACGACCTCGGCCGCGGCAAGTCCTTCGAACGATGCGGCGGCCACAACCGCTTCGTGGCGAACCAGTGCTTCGTCATCCTGAGCCTGTTGTTGCAACAACAGCACCGCGTCTTCGATGTGCGCTCCCCAGTGTCCCAGCACACGGGTCGCGGCAGTCCTTGCCTTGGGATGGGGCGACCGCAGCACTAGGCGCAGCAGCCGTGGGTCAACGATGTTGTGCTGCTCGTGCAGCCAGAGCGCTTCGAGCAAATGATGGGCGTCGTCTGCGCTGCTGGGATCCAACGTCGCCGCCCACGCCTTCGCCTCGGCGACGACCTCTTGGCTGTTGCGCCCACTCAACTCGATCCGGGCGCGATACCTCACGGTGTCTTCCGGCGATGCCAAGTGCCCGATGACCTCTTTGATCGGCTTGCCCGCCAGTTTGACTGGCTTTGTCAGAGGGCGTCCGGCTGCTGTTACCCGATAGATCCGCCCGTGCGAGTGGTCGCGGCTGGGATCGCGAATGTTGTGCTGCATGTGCCCGATGATCACGTTATGCCAGTCGAGAATGTAGAGCGCGCCGTCGCCGCCGATCTCGACATCGACCGGGCGGAAGTTCCCATCGGTAGAAACGACGATCGGCTCGATTTCCTGGCTCGTGAAGTCCGCGCCGCTGACGTGCACCTTGTGTTGCAACACGCCGAGGAAACCAATGGTGTTGCAGATCAGCAGGTTGCCGCGATTCTCCTCGGGGAAATGCGTGCCCGAAATGCTGCCGAACCCGGCGACCGGTCGCACGCGTTTGCGATACAACTGGTGTGGCGTCCCTTTGCCGGGAAAGCCAACGTAGAATCCGTGCCCGGTCGTCCCGTCGGTGGCAAAGAGATTCCCCCACGCGTCAATAACAATGCCGTGCGGATTCGGCGAGATGTAGAAGTGATTGGCGATCTGTCCGGTGCGCGGATTCCAGCGATAGAGCATCGGCGCTTTGGTGCGCAGCGGTTTGCCCCAGGGAGTTTCGATGTTGGTGTAATGAAAGATGCCTTCAGAAAAATAGATGCAGCCGTCGGGCCCCAGCGTGAAACTGTTGGCGTCGCAGTGGGTGTCGGCCGAGTCGATCCCGTGCAGGTAACGAATCCTGACGTCCGCCTTGTCATCGCCGTCGGTGTCTTTGAGAAATAGAATATCCGGCGCGCACGCCACCAGCACGCCGCCGTTCCAAAACTCGAAGCCGGTCGGATTGTGCAACTCGTCGGCAAACACAACACAGCGGTCCGCACGGCCGTCGCCGTCATCATCGGGAAAGATCAGCAGTTTGTCGTTGAGCGGTTCGTTGGGATGCCAATGCGGGTACGTGTGCCATGCCGCCACCCATAGCCGACCGTTCGTGCCGGTGGCCACCTGAACCGGGTTGACCAGCTCGGGGAATTGTTCCTCGGAAGCGAACAGGTTGACCTGCATGCCCTTGGCCACCTTCATTTTGGCGATCGCGCTTTTGCCGCCGAGATAGTCGAGCGATCCTTCCTTCTCAGCGCTGGAACTCCTGCTGCCGCCGCGAATGTTCGTCTTCACCGATATCGGCGGCGGCACGTTGCTGTCATCGACTTTGTATTCACGCCCCTCGGCGGCGGCCCAGATGCCACGATCGCGATTGGCCGTCATCACATCGAGCATCTTCAACTCGTGCTGCATAACAACGTAGTTCGTCTGGCCGTCGACGAACTTCAGTTGCGAGCGCTGCCCGTAGGTGCTGTAGCCGTCGGTGGCGCGATAACGGTTAAACCAGCGCAGGTTCTTGGCCAGTACGGCTTCACGCAGTCGCTCTAGTTGCGAATCGGCGCGTAGGACGGCTTCGCCAAACAGGGCCTCATCGATGACTTCCGCCACCAGGCGGTTGCCCTGGCTGGTCAGGTGAATGCCGTTGATCGTCAGTGCGTGCTGTGACTTCTCGTACAACGCTCTTGTGGGCCCGAAGAGATCAACAAAGCGCACCCCCTGGCTATCCGCGACGGCCGCCATGGCGTTCGTATACATTGCCAACCGCTGGTTGTTTTCACTACCGTCCGGCAGGTTCGGGTCGCGTAGATTCTCGTGCGCGATCGGCGAGAACAGCACGATCCGCGGAGCAGTTGTGCCATTGTATTTCTGCTTCCGCGTGTCGGTGATGAATTGCGTGAGGTTGTGGCGAAAAGTCGCGAGGCCAGCCTGGCCATCAAATGATTCGTTGTAGCCGAAGAAAGCGAAGACCACGTCCGCTTTGGAGTGCGCCAGGTGGGAATGCGGGTCGCCGAAGTTCATTGATCGTGGCCGGACCGTCAACTCGTCGGCAGAAAAACCGAGGTTGCGAAACACCAGGTTCTGCTGCGAAAACCGGCCTTGCACGAGCGTCTCAAGCCAACCGAAGTGCTGCATGCGATCGGCCAGCGTGTTGCCGATGTAGCAAACGCGATCGCCTTTTTCCAACTTGAATTCCGCCTGGTCTTGTTTTGGCTCCACGCGTTTCGATTCGACATGCGCGTAATCGCGTGGAAAAAGCCCCTTTCGGAATTTATCGAACCCAAACCGGGACGGCTTGTAGCCAGCGATCGTGTCGACGTTTGTCTTCTCCGCAATGGCGTCTTCGGCGCCAACTGCCCAGAAACAGGCGTTGACGATCATGCGGCGGAAGTTGTCATCCTGAAAATCCTGGGCGTCTCCCATGGTGGACATAAACACCCGCGCATCGCCGCCGGGTGTTGGGAAATGCTTGATCCAGGCCAGCGGCATTTGCGCCTTGGACGAGGGTGGGTCAGTTGGTTTCATCCCCTGAACCACCTGACCCATGACCAGAATTTTGCCGTCGTGCGGGATCGGAGATCGCACGGTATATACGTCGGTAGGGCCCCACATCACTTCGACGCCGCGCAGGATGGGGTGGTCCTTCATCGCTTCGGCAGGAATACCGCGCGTGCTCTCGCGCCCGTGGTCGCCGTGATGGGAGATCCAGGTGGCTCCCAGCACCTGGCGTCCAAACCCGCTATGAAAGTCGTCACCGCGGTAGTTGCTGCTGTATTTCGCATACTTGCTGTCCGGTTTGTTGCGAAACGCCACCACCGAAGGACGAATGCCGATGACTGGTTTGCCCGTCCGCAGGTACGCATCGACGTGCTTCATCTGCTCGTCGGGGAGTACACGAAATCTCGTGAAGACGATCATCAAGTCGGCCGTCTCCAGCGCCGATAGACCGGGGATGTTGTCGGTCACGTTCGGGTCGATCTCGCCCGTTTCTTTGTTGATGGCAAACAGCACCGTGCAGCGGAAGCCGAAGCGCTGTGACAGGATCTTGGCGAGCATCGGCATCGCTTCTTCGCTGCGATACTCTTCGTCGCCGCTGATCAGGACAACGTGCTTGCCCGCGCCGATTCCCTGCCCGCCCTCGAAAACAATCCAAGAGTCGTCCGCGGCGGCGCTGGCGGCGCACAGCAGCGCGGCCATCGCCATAGCGACACAGAAAACCGTGCCGAGTGACCGTGTTCCTAGGCGAAATGTAGGATGGGCACTCTTGCCCGTCCCCGAAAAGACGGGCAGGAGTGCCCGTCCTACTGATAAGAACTGCCTTAGAGCCATACTTTATCTCCTGACATCAATTGGCCGTAGCTGCGTTCACACGGAAGCCGTCGCCTCAGAGGCCTGTTCTTCCAGCTTGCCCAAATAGGCGGCACTTTTTTTCAGGTTATCAGCCCCGGCAATCTCCAACGTGCTATGGGCAATCCCTGCGTCGCGCAGTTCCGAGTAGACACCCGCGATATCGATCACACCATCGCCCAGAGCGATTGTCGAAAAGCCGCATCCCGTTATCTTTCCACGAGACGCTTCCATCTCCTCGGGCAGGTCCTTCCAATGCACGTGCCCGATGATGTCGCGGAACTCGCGCGCCATGGCCACCGGGTCCGCACCGCCAAGCCAGGAGTTTCCGGTATCGAGGCAGACGCCAAACGCCGGATGGTTGTCCAGCGCGGTCCTGACATCCTTGATCCCCTGAATCGTATCGCTGACGGGTCCGTGCGGCTCGAACAGCAGTTTCACACCCAGGTCCCCGGCCAATCGCAACGGTTCGTAGAGTTTCTCAGCGATGGTAAAGATCCGTTGCTCGTACGAAAGGTTGCGTGCCCACGCGGTGGAACCGGCGTGTTCGGTGGTGATGACATACTCAATGCCAAGTGTGCCCGCCAGTTTCAGCGCCTTCATAATCTCGCTGGTGCCATAGCGGGCCGGACTTGTCGGGTCCAACAGGTGCGCATGCGCGGCAACCGAGCTGATTGTCAGCCCGTACTTGTCAAACAGCCGCTTGACGTCGAACGGATTGCAATCCAGGCTCACGGCCGCGTCGAAAATGTCTCCGCCGAGCAGTCCACCCGGATGATTATCCGTGATATCCGCGCAGTCGAATCCCATCTCTTGAATACGCGCCAGTTGATGGTCCAGCGTGTGAAACGCATCGACCAGGGCGAAACATCCAATCTTCATGTTCTCTAAACTCCTATCATGCGGTGATTACTTCAGCAGGCTATTGAGTGTGTAATAGCCCGTTGTCGTCGACATGCTCGCACCATCGGCCGCTCGGATCCCCTGAGTGATGATTTGGTAGACCTCGCCCTCTTTCAGTGCGAGATCGACGTAGACCGTTCGCCCATCGTCCGAGATCGAACGCACTGTCGCCGTGTCATCGGCCAAGCCCACTTTAGGCGATCCGTACTGTCCGTGGTAGTGATAGTGCCAGTGTTTGAATTTGACGGCACCGGCCGCACGAACCGTTTGCGGATCTACCGGGCGCGTGAAGTGAACAGCGAAGCCGGTCGGAGTCAGCTTGATCGAGTGCATCTCAAAGGGAATCGTCTCGCCATCCCACGCGATGCGTTGCAGGCCTTCGATTTTACCGCCCACCGAAGCCCAGCCGCGGCCGGTTTGCCCCACCCACAAGCGGCCCGACTGGTCGAAGCGAATACGAATGCAGCCCGACTGCAAATGGTCGATGAAGTTGAACACGGCGCCCTGGTATTGGCCGTTCACTTTTTCCAGTGCCGCACGGAAGATATTCGAGCGCGTTTGATCCCCAATAAAGATCTGTCCGGCGAAGGGGCCGAACTTGCCGCCGGTTTCGTCGAACTCCGGATTTCCCGGCGAATTGGCCAATTCGCCATGCGGAATCCAGGCCGCCGGCGGCTTGCGCAGTTTCTCGAATTCGGCCTTATCGAGTTTCTTGCCCTGCCGGTATTCGGGCAGATCGAGCAGCGACGCCGGATAGCCGTAGAACGATCCTTCGGTCACGTGATTCAGCTTGGAAGTGCCGACCCATCCGCCCTGGTTGTCAGTAATGAAGAGTTCGTCCTGATTGCTGATACCGATTCCGGCAGCGGATCGCAAGCCGGGGGCGAAGGGAATGAACCGGCCCTGGGGTGTGATCTTTGCCGCCCAACCGTCATAGCCCAGTGTCGTGCCCATCGCCGCCCCACCGCCTTTGTCGCACGCGGCGTCCCCGGCAGCGTCAGAAAGGTTGATGCTAATGTAGTAATTGCCAGCCGAATCGATGACCGGCCCGTGGATGTACTCGCAGTAATTACCGCCGCTGCGCCAGCGGTCGCAGATCGTCTTGTAGAGATCAGCGCGTCCGTCGCCATCGGTGTCCTGGACGAGCGTCAACTCCGGTTTCTGTGCCACAACCACGGCGCTGCCGTCCGGAGCCATCACGCGAATTCCCTGCGGATCGTGCAGACCTTCGGCAAAGCGAGACCACTTACCCGCCTTGTAACGCCAGATACCCGCCGTGCGCCCCGCAATGATGGCGGTGCCGTCTTTAGCGAAGTCGATGCCGCCGACACCAAACTGCAAGGGCTGACCGTTCTGGACCGGCGCCGGAATCGTTACGACCCGGTAGCCGGCTGGGATGGTCGCCGGCTGGTACGCCTGCTCGGTGACGGCTGCGGTGTCAGTTTCAGCGCCCGTCACGACGACTGCGCACAAAACCGAAAACAGCAAGGGTACGACCGCGCGCCGAATATGCATGTGATTCGTCCTTCGGGAATTACTGTCAGCCAAACTCAACATTAGTTGCCTTCCGCAACTCCACCAGCCTCCAGGTAGGCCAGCAAATCGAGAATCTCCTCACGGGTCAGCGTCGAAAGTGTATCCAACGGCATGCTGGACACCTTCGACGGCGACTTTATATCCACGTCCTTCTTGGCAACATGTACGATCGTCTCGGGCAATTCGGGGTTGGGCACCACGCTCAAGGTCTTCCCGTCATCGTCAACAACCAGGCCCGTCACCACGCGCCCATCGCTGGTGACGATCTGCCAGGTGAAAAAGTCCTTGTTGATTTCGCTCGAGGGTTCGATTATCTGCTGCAAGAGTTTGCGCCCCTTGCAATTCACGGCGAGCTTGGTCAGATCTGGACCAATGCGGGCGCCCTGACCGCCGACCGGGTGACACTTGACGCAGCCAGCTTTCAAAAACGCAACCATGCCGCGGTTGACACTTTGCGGTGTTGTCCGCTGTGACGTCATGTCAGCATCCGCAGCCAATTCGTCAAGGGTCCATTTCTTAACGAAACCGGGAACTTCATCCAGGTTATACAGTCCCAACTCGCGTACCGCTGGGCTGCGGCCATAGTAGGACGTGACTTTCAACTGGAGCGTATGACAATCAACAGGCGGAAACTCGATCAACAGGAGATTGTTATCGTAGGTGGCGTTCGCCACCGTCTTGACCGTCTCGCCATTGACGATCAGCTCAAAGTTCTTGGGGGCAAATTGGTGATGGTTCCAACCCAACAGTGTCGCGGCCGAGATCGTGTGCGGTTTGGCAAGCGTGAGATTCAGGCTGTAGGCTTTCTGTCCGTCGGTTTCATCCCAATAGGTGTCAGCGTAACCGTCCACGGCCCCCTGCGGCCCAATCGCATCGCCGTCTTTGTGTCCGCTGCTGACCGCTTTGGCGTTCAGGGCATAGTTGTTTCGCTTGTCCACGCCCAGCTTGCCCATTTGCTCGGCCAGCCGCTGTTTGAAGTGGTACTTGCCAGCCTCCGAAAGATTGTATCTGACGGCAGGTGACGGTTGTGCCTTGGCTGGATTGAGGACCAACGTGATGTAGAACTCGGCGGCGTCCTGGGCCGGTATGCTGAGCGTATCGCCGTCCCAGGTGCCTGCACTGGTTTGAACCTCGCGAACCTTGTCTTTGAGGATTCTGAATCGCACCGGCCCGGCGGCGCCGGTCGTTGCAAAGTAGTAGTGCATCACCTGCTCGCTCTCGAACGCGATCTGCTGTTCGTAGTCAACACCGTTGATCCGGAACAGGAAGGTCGGTGCCTGAACGCCGTCGAACCGATATCCCCCAAACTGCGCGCCGTCTGGCGGTTGGCGGTCGATGAACGCGGTCGTCTCTTTCATCTCGGACTTCGATTTCTCGATCCGCCATGCCGAGTTGTTGATATAGTCCTTGAAGTCCTGGTTAATCGGTCCGCTCTCCCCCAAGGGAATCAGGCATTCGGCAAAACTCAGTTCGCGGCTGTCCGCGCCATACCGGTTATAGCCCTGGCCCCGGCCCGTGCGCTCGGCCTTCAAATTGAGGAATCCGCCGGCCCAAGCCCGCTTCACGCTGAACGTCGAGGGGTCAAAAATGTAGTTGTAACCACCGGGCAAGCCCACGCTCAGTGCCCGGTAAGAGACGTCGGCCATCGCCACGCGGTAGACGAGCGGCCGGTCCCTGACCACCACCTCGAAACGGTCCGCCGGTAACTCGGGTGCGGCCTGCTTGACTTCCCAGACTTCCTGTGGGCCACGGTTTGCCGGCCCGTTGAGCGTCTTCATAAATGCGATCAGCGACCGGCGCTCCTGCGGCGTCAAATGCGGGTAAGGCGGCATGCTCGGCGGATAGGCGCTGCCCTTCTGAGGGTCAGTTTCCCGAATCGCCAAGTGCAGGTTAGGCTGGCGGATGGAGTTCTCGATGTACTGGTCATCGATGGTGATCGACTGGATACCGGTCGGCTTGACCAACACCTTGCGCTCACCGGGCGACTTACCGATCAAGCCGTACCATTTGGGACCCGCCTTGCCAGGCTCGCCAGCCGGTTTCGCGGAGTGGCACATGGCGCAATAGACTTGATGCAATGTTGCGCCGGCTACCACCAGGTCGATGCGCTCGCCGGTTGCTTTCGGGTTGTTGACCCCGGCCAACTTCGGCACCATTTTGGCAAAAACCTGATAGTCGGCTTCCAGCATCTTCGCCGCCGGCGTGCTGCCGTGCACCTTCATCCGATAGAACAGCGCTAGCTTCTGGTCCTTCGCCAAAGGCATCGGACCATCGAAAACAAAGGCCGGGCTGAAGTAAGGCATGCCTTTCACGATGAACCATTTGGTCGGGAAGCGCGGGTTGGACGGATGGTCGAAGATGGTCAAGGCGGCGCTGCCGCTGGCCAACGGACCTTTGAACGTTAACCAGCGGGCACTCTTGCCATGTACCTGCTGGCCCTCGCTCTGGCCTTCGCTGTTGAGAAACGACCATTTGAGGAGTTGCTTGCTGACACGAAGAGACAATCCGGCATAGCGGCCAGATGCCCCGACACTGACCGCTTTTCTGGCCGTAAACAAATGTTGCCAGTCGAGCGTGTACGAACCGTCTTCATTGGGCGCGCTGACATGAATCACGCGCTCTTCACCGACCAGTTCCGGCTCATCCGGCGGATGGTAACTCTGCCTCAAGCGAATGACGGCCGAGAAATCGGCCTGGGTTTCGATCTTGACGTCGATCGTTTCGTTGCGCCCCGCCGACACACCCTCGCGGTTCTCTTCCCAGTAATTGAGCTTGTCGATCTCCTTCAAGCTGAACCAAGCGGCGCGGTGCCAGAGGTGATCAGCCGGACGGAAGTCGGTCAGGATCGTGCCATCCAGCGTGGCCAGCGGATGAAAGCAGGGCTTGCGGTGATCCTTACCATGATTGAATTGCCAAACGACTTTGCCATGGTTGGTCAGCGCCACCGAATCGTCGGTCTTGGCCCAGGCCAGCTTCAGATCCTGCGCCGCATGGGACACGCCGGTAGAGCACGCCACGACGATCGCCACAGCAACGTAGATCACGTGAACAAAGCGCATAGTGGGATTCTGTATATTGATGTAGGATGGCTTCGCCGTAGGCGAGCCCTTTGCGGATTGCAGTGGTAGGCCGATTCGTTCAAAAGAACCTAAACTAGAGTGCTATTATGCAGTATTGGCCGCTACGTTGCAAATGCCCACTACCCAGCAACCCGGCTGCTCGAAGCAGCCGGGTTGCTGTTCGCCAAAATGTACCACTATCCTGCCCAGGAGTTGCGAATGTGTCAGCAGCGAACAGCGCGAAGCATGGACGATCGAGAACATGGCTTCCTGGATCAGAGCGACTCTTTGAATTGGCCCATCAAGTGGAATCCGTCTCCAGCGTGATGATGGTTTCGTCATAGGCGGCGGCGACGCGCCCGCCAGGCGGTACGACGAGGAAGTCTGCTTCGTCCCACTGGCCATCGACCAACCGCTGGATCAGCGAAAGGTCGCCCGGCACTTTCTCGAACGCCCAGCCCTTTTCGGCCGCCTCGTCGCGAGTTTGTTGTTCAAAACTGTCGTCTGGCTCAATTCCCATCTCGATGAATGTCAACTGGCCGTAGTTTCGGGTACGGTCGCCTAGCTGTTCGTAGAGAAATTTGGCGTTGTCCTCACCGTACTTGGCGACCATCTCGCCGTAACTCATGTCCATGCCGCTTTGTTGTTGGATCGAGAGTTGCCGCAACTCGCCCCGGTCGTTGCGCTCGATCCAGCCGGTGCTCTTGAAATAGACGCCCATGTGCTCGTTGAAGTAGTCGAGGTATCGCTGCCGGCTGCCGAGCAACAACGTGATGCAATCATGCGCCCGCGGCACGACAATTGGGACCGAACGTGCTTGTAGCCCCACCAGTCCGTTGTTACAGATTCCGTAACCAAAGAGGACGGCATCGTAGTTCGTTTCATCCACACGCTCCAGCGCAGCCTGAAGGCGCTCGTGCATGCCCGCAGTGCCGATATCGTGCAGGCCTTTCGGCAAGAACTCGATATCCACCCGGTTAGGACAACGGGCAACGGCGGCACACATCTCTCGATAAAAGACTTCACAGCTAAGCAACTTGAATCGCACAACTATTTCCTTCCTGTTCCCGTTTTATAGCAACACCAGGCGAGATTGTCCCGTGTTATTCGACATCAGGCCGGGATTGCCTCGCAACGCGGACCATCTCCCGCACGTTTTCGATCGGTGTGTGACGGGGAACGAGGCAGCCGGAGCCGAGTATGAATCCACATCCGCCGCCGGCCTTCTCAATGCACTGCTGCGATGCATCTCGCACTGTCTCCACTGTCCCCTGGAGCAAGTCGTTGACCGTGTGCACATTTCCAACCAACGTGACGCGGTCACCGATCTTCTGCTTGGCGACGCTCAAGTCGACTGCATTGTCGATTTCCACCAGGTCTGCTCCGCTGTCGGCGTATAGCTCAAGCACTTTCGTACTGTCACCGCAGATGTGCAGCAGCGAACCGGTGATACCGTGTTCTTTCCAGGCCTGAAAGACCTTCTGCTCGTACGGCAATGCGAAGCGCTGGTAAGTTCGCGGCGAAATCATGTCGCACGAGGCCAGGGAATCTCCGCAATGAATAATGTCAGCGCCGGCATCCCAGCACGCCTTGCCGAACCGGATCAACGTCTCGGTCGCCAGTCCCAGAGCATGATGAATTGCCTTCTCATTTGCCTCTTCCATCCCCGCCTCGGACATGCCAACTTCGCAAAGCCACTGCTGCGATCCGATCAGATAAGAGGCCAATGCAAAGGGTCCCGTGCCCGGCGAGCGAACCGCCACTTCGTCGCCAACCGCCTTGCGAACCGCGCGGATGGCTTCCAACATCAGCGGCATGCGGCCGTCAGAATAGGGATCGGGCACTTCAACATCGAACACGTCTGCTAACGAATCGACCGCCGGTTTGGTCAATGCCGGCAGCTCCGCCTCTTCGTGCGTCGTTTGGCAACCGAACCCCTCGGCGATGTAGAAATTGTCGGAACCGACGGAGATGACATCCTGGCCGACTATTTCGTGCAGGGTCAACTGCGCCTTCGTCATCACGTCGGCACGAGTGTAGTAGTCCAACAGCGAGACACCGGCAGCAACCACTGCCACATCGTACATGTACGGTGCCACGGCGACACAATCCGTCGGTTCGCGGCGAATGGTCCGCAGCACCCGCTCGCGTGAATTGAGAGTCATGACTCGCCTCGCAACCGGTTTTGAACTCCGTCTGATTCAGTAGAGCACTTCACGTTTACGTGTCCCAATTCTGGAAGCGTAAGTCGTGAGGCTTCTGGCTCGAACTCGCGCGGGGTCGGCTACTTGCTGAGTGTAATCTAGATCGGCGTTATTTGGATTTATAACCAATCCACGCTGTTATCGCGAGGCGGAGGCAGCGTCAGAGCTTTCGCGGGGCATGGCCGCAGTCTGAGAACATTCAAGGAGTCCACCGATGGCAACGATCGCGCTTGAAGTCAACATGGAGTTCATTCGATTTGCCGCCAAGCCATTCGCCACGATTAAGAATTAACTACATACCGACTTTGCCACGTCTTCGATCGTTGTAAATTTGCACTTGGAAAGCACGCGTTTACGTAACGTTAGCACGTCTGCTTGCCGTGTTCGCTCCGAACCGACGACTCGCCTCGTGAACCGTCGGGTCGGCGGCGTTCTTAAAAGACCTGGCGTCAAACGTTTTCTGCATCCCCCATTGATTTGGCGCCCCAAAACCGAAAATGGGTGGTTTGATGAAGCGTGTCGGAAAACGTATGAGTAAACGAGATTTTCGGCAACGAGCCACGGGGTAGATCTTGCAGCCTTGGCAGTGTCAGCAGGAGCTTCGTCACGCCCTTCTGCGTCATGTTCACGGGACGATGTCGGCTAGATTATCCTGACTCGCGTTGTCTAGTCGCACGCCGACGAATGTTTCATGCGACTGCATCAACTCCCCGCCCGAAGTGTTCAACCTTCGACTTTGATCACGACTAAAGTGACGTCGTCTGGGGCTTAGCGCTTTTTAATGACTCCCTTGGACTGGCGAATGACCAAACGTGTCACTCAAAAACAGCCACTACCCCCTTGCGGTTTGGATTCCGCCAGCGTCAAATTTAACCTGCCCCAATAAATTTTCGCCTGGAAGAACTGCCTTGTTCATTAGGAGACAAATACCATGAAAAATCTGACGCTGAAATCCTCAGCCATTTTTACCACAGTTGTTCCAATCCTGGCGTTAAGCGTCACGGTATCTTGGGCCCAATCGAACGACCCGTTTGCCGAACCGGCTGCGAAAAAAGCTGCGGACACGGACAGCAAAACGCCGAGCAAGGACGATAAGAAGTCGGCTGACCCGCTTGACCCATTCGCCGCACCCCCAAAGAAAGCCGCTGACACCAAAGAACCTGCAAAAGAAGATACCAAGAAACCCGCCGATCCATTCGACCCATTTGCCGCGCCAACCACGAAGAAATCCGCGGACGATAAAGAATCGAAGAAAGATGGCGCAACCGAAAAATCCGCGGACCCGTTTGCCCAACCAGGTCCGAAGAAGGACAGTGCCCCGACCAAGAAATCCGAAGATCCATTCGCTGTACCAACCAAGAAAGATGATGGGACAGCTCAAAAAGACGGCGGAACCGAAACCAAAAAACCTGCTGACCCGTTTGCCTTGCCACCGAAAGAAGCAACCGACACCGACAAGAGCGATGCTCCCGCACCCGGGAGCGATACTCCCGAACCCAAGAGCGATACTCCCGAACCCAAGAGCGATACTCCCGAACCCAAGAGCGATACTCCC
>CAYFJO010000279.1:0-14371 GCA_964343305.1 uncultured Pirellulaceae bacterium
AGCACCAATGGTCGAAACAACAATCTGTGGTCTCGCCGCCGTGTTTGCGATTTTGAATTTTGACATTCAAGTTTGTTTCGGATTTCGTACTTCGACTTTCGGATTTGCGGCTCCGCCGCGCTACGACTTGATCCCCTGATGGATCGCCAGTTCGCTCTTCTTCTGGTCGACCTGTTGTTCAGCAGCAGAAACGGATGCCTGTGCTGCATCGAGAACCTTCTTGGCCGCCGCCGCTTTCTCTTCCGCGGGTTTGAGTTTCGGCGTCGCATCCGTGACTTTCTTTTGCGCCGCGGTCAAACGAGCCGTCGTGTCCGCAACAAGCTTGTCGGCTGTTGCCTGTTTCTGTTTGGCCGCATCTTCCAGTTTGACTTTTTCGGCGAGGCTTGCCTTGGATGCGTCGAACTGCGTTTTCTTGGCGGCAGCGAGAGCGTTGAGCTTCGTCAAAGCGTCGGTCAGTTCTTTGTCGCCGCCCGACTTCGTCACCGCCTCCTGCGTTTTCGCGGCTGCTTCAGTGAGTAGCGGAAGGACACCCTCAAGTTTCGTTACCGCCGCGGCTGCACCGGTTCGAGCCGCCGTTGCCGCGACGAGCCCTTGCTTGGCGGTTGCGGCAGCGGTGTTGGCAGCAGCGAGTTCCTTTTGCACTGCGGCAACTTCACTCTGTGCCGCCGCGAGTTCGGCCTTGGCCTTGTTCACTTCAGACTGGGAAACCGCCAACGTCGTCGCCAGTTCCGCGTGCTCCGTCTGCTTGACTGCGAGCAACCCCAGCACTTCACCAAGCTGTTTTTTTAGCTCCTGATATCGGCCGCTAAAGGCAATTGCCTCGGTCCAGCGGTTCACTTGAGCTTGAGCCGCCACAACCAGCGCGGCTGCGTCATCGGCCGCTTTCTTGGCCGCCGCTGCCTTGTCCTCGGCGGGTTTTACTTGCGGGGTCAGTTGAGCGACCAACTGGACCGCCTTGGAACGCTCGGCAGTGAATGTGGCAACTTGCTGTTCGGCGGTCGCGAACGCCTTCTTCGCGGTGTCGAGCAACGTGGCTTTTTCGGCTACGACTTTTTTGTTGGCGTCCAGTTGAGCGACCTTGGTATCCAAGTCGGTCTTTGCCTTTGTCGCCGTGTCGGCCAACTCCTTTTTGTCGGGTTGATCCGTGGCAGCTTTTTGGGCGGCGGCCAACGCCTGTTGCAAGGCGGTCACTTCCGCTTGGACGTCCGTCACTGCTTTTGCGGCTGCTTGTTGTGCTGCGTTCGCTTGAGCATCCGCTTGCTTCGATGTGGCAACGGTTGCCGTCGCCGCGTCCAGCTTCTTCTTGAAATCAGCGGTGGACGCGACTGCCTTGGCCAGATCCGCTTTGACTTTCGTGGCTGCCGCTTGCGCTGCGTTGTATGCGTCCGCGAGGGGCTTGTGGGCGGTTTGCTTGGCAACCAAGTCCTTTTGCGATGCGTCGAGACGCACCGCGAGCGTTGGCGGGTTTTGTATTAGATTTCCGAGTCGCGCCCCGTCGACGGCATTCCAAACGCGAATCTCTCCCGTCCAATCGCCGGCGATCGCTCGGTTGGTTTCGTCGCAGAAAGTGACTTGCAACGCAAGATCGCCGAACGCTTCGAAAGATCGAATCGCGCCACCGTCTTGCTTCCAAAGTTTTGGCACACGATCGCGACCGCAGGAAAACAAACGCCCGTCGCGTGTAAACTCCACCGAAGCCGCTCCGCCGCCGTGGGCGCCCCAACTTTTCACTTGGCTGCCGTTGTTCATTTCCCACAGTTTGATCGTGGTGTCTTCGCTGCTAGACGCGAGGATGTTGGAATCGGATCGCCAGGAAACGCCTGTGATGCATTTGCTGTGGCCTTTCAGCGTGAGGTATTCGCGTCCGGTCCAGCCTTCCCAGACAAACAATCCACCATTGCGGTCGCCTGTTGCCAGCAAAACGCTGTCCGGGCTGAATTCGATCGAGCAAACCCAATCGGTGTGCTTGCGAAGTTCGTGTAGCAGCAGGCCCGTTTCCGTCGAATAAATCCGAACGACACGTTGTGGGCCGCCGAGTGCAATCAGAGTCTGGTCGGAACTGATGTCGGCGGCTAATACGGCGTCGAGTTCATCGCCAATTTCGAAAATACGTTCACCGGTTTTGACGTTCCAGACGACGCAGAGCCCGCTGGCTCCACCTCGACCACCCCCGGCCAGCAACAGGCTGCCGTTGCGGCTGAACTTCAAGACTTGGGGAATGCCCTCGGGAAACGGCAACGTTCCGACGAGTTCCAGTGTTTGCGTGTTGTAGAGCAAGACCTGTTTTTGCCCGGCAACAGCGGCGAGCGGTGCCCAAGGACTGGTCGCGAGTGCGCTGACCGCTGTGGTTTTGTTGGCTTGCGTGACCGGTTCCAAGCTCAGTTTGGCGGGCATCGGAACGACTGCGGGGCGTTTGGTCGGTGCTTCGGACAACGCCAGATCGAACTTCGGTTTCTTGGATGCGATCGCCTCGCTGCTAGCGTTTTCCAATACGCCGCCGTCGATCCACTTGCGCACGGATTCAATCATCTCGTCCGGAATCTTGGGGGATTCGGGCGGCATGTACGGTTCTTCCGTGTGCGCGATCAACTGGTAGAGATAGCTGTCTGATGAGTTGCCTGGTTCGATGACGGTTCCAGAGCCGCCGCCCAGCATCAGATTGGTGTAGTTCGTCAAATCCAAGTCGCCTTCCTTCTTGTCGGCGTTGTGACACGAAAAACACTTCTGTCGCAGGACTGGTTTGACGTGCTCGTCGTAAGTGATCTTCGGAGGCTCTTTCTCTTGGCCAGTTGTCGATTGGCAAATCGAAAGAATAGCAACACAGAAAATGGAGAGACGCAAGGAGCGATTGAGATTCATCGAATTATCCTTGTGAGATGGCGGGGCGGTTTCTACCGCGCCGTGTCGAAACAACTGAAATCAATCACTGAATTCAATCGTAAAAGGGTGGGATGTTGTAGAACAAATGTCCCAATCGTTTGGTGAACAATCGGAACAATTGCACGACATTTCTATTGTGACTGCAAATGTTAGTGGTTGAAGACGAATTCCTGGGAGTTCATCAATGCCCAAAAGACATCTTCCAGGACTTGCTTCTTATTTTCCTCGCCAGCGAGGATCGCATTCAAGTTATTCAATTCCGTTTCGATGGGCTTACGAGTCAGGCACCGGATATACAACTCTTCGAGCACTTGTTGTGGTGTCTTGCCTTCTTGCAGTCGTCGACCGATCAAATTGCCTTGAACGATCTTGTTATGCAGCGTATCGCCATTTAACAAGTGGAGTGCTTGCGACAAGTTCGGCTCGATTTTGACTTCACACGAGCAAACGCTCTCTCGCTTGGCCCGGCCAAACGTTGTCAGAAAATACGTGCTGGTGTTGCCGTTCGCAATTTGCACGGCACGGGCACCCAGCGGAAGTCCAGAGAACTTGTTCTTTGTGTCCGTTACCTGGCTCAAGGTGTCCAGCAACACTTCGGCTCGCAAGCGTCGAATCGCGGCGTGTGAGAAGTTTCGATCGTCTTTCTCGTTTGTCTCATTCGTTTGTGTGCTGAGTTGATAGGTGCGAGACGTACAAATGTCGCGAACCAATCTCTTGAAGTCGTAGTTGTATTCGGCGAACTTGTCGGCCAAAGCTGTCAGCAATTCAGGATTGACGGCGGGATTGCTCACTCGCACATCATCCACTTCGTTGATAATCCCCTTGCCGAAAAAGTGAGCCCAAACGACATTTGCCAGGTTGCGGGCAAAGTAAGGATTCTCGGCGGAAGCAAGCCAGTTGGCCATGATCACACGACGATCCTTGCCTTTCACATCCGGCACATCGCCGCCAAGGAACTTCGGCGCCATCACGCGATTGCCGATCGGGTGGCGAACGTCGCCGCTGCCGCGATTGTAGATAATCAACTCCCGCGGATCCTCGGCCCTCTTGCGGCCAATTTGCGAGAAGAACGCGGCAAAGCTGTAATAGTCGTCCATCGTCCATCGGTCGAACGGATGGTTGTGGCATTGTGCACATTGAATCCGCATGCCCAAAAATACCTGGGCGACGTTTTCGGAAACTTTCAGCGGATTCGATTCGTTTTGGTAATAATTCGTGGCGGCATTTTCAAACGTTCCACCGCTGGAACCCAACAACTCCTGGACCATTTTGTCCATCGGCACGTTGTTCGCGATCTTGTCTTGCAGCCAGTTGTAGTATCGCAACATCGGCTTGTACGCGATTTGGTTTGTGGTGCGGATTTGAAGCAGCTCCGCCCACTTCATGACCCAGATTTCAACGAACTCTTTGCGGTTCAACAGGTCGTCGACCAACGTTTCCCGTTTCTTCATGCTGGGATCGCTGGTGAAGGTGTAATACTCTTCCGGTGTCGGCAACACGCCCGTGATATCGAGCGACGCGCGACGGAGAAACTCTTCGTCCGAGCAGACGTCGGATGGATGCACGCGAAGCTTCTTCAACTTCTCGTGCATATGTGTGTCGACGTAGTTGTATTCTTGCGAGTTGTTCCAGGCGAACTTGGCTTCCTTGGGCAGCACGATGAAGTGGGTGCCGACGGTGTGGGTTTCGAAACGAGCCATAATAAACGCTTCACCCCGACTGGCCCCGGTGACGACACCTTTCTGGTCGATCGGTGCCGAGTTGTCGTTGTTCGACATGAAGAATGCCAACGAGGTGACATCTCGATCGGTGCCGTCAGAGTACTTTGCTCGCACACTAATTTGCTGTTGTGCACCTTCGCCATCGAGCACTGCGCCCTTCGGATAAATCTCAACCGACACGACTTTAGCAACTTCGCCCGAATCGTTCGGGGCGTCACTCTTCAGCCAACGCAACAACGTGGCCGCGTACTCGCTGTCCATATCAAACCGTCTGCCGCCCGTGTGGGGAACCGCGCCCACGGACTTTTCAAGGAGCAGGCTCTCTTCGGGAACGGCAAGATTGATTCGGCGTCCGCTCATTTCACGAGTGAGACGGAAGTGGTCGCCATTTGGATCGAAACCGAACAAAGACAAACGAAAGCCATCCTTGCCGCGGGCGGCACCATGACAACTACCGGTGTTGCAATTGGCCTTCATGAAAACAGGCATCACGTCGAGCTTGAAACTGATTGCCGGGTCCGCCGCAGCGTTGGCGACTTCGACGGGCACCGTCACTTTGTGTCCCGCGAATTCGATGTTTATTTCGCATTTGCCGTCGGCCTTGGGATACAGGACATTCCCTTCCAGGCGGGCAAACGTATCGACCGACAGCGAAAACTTGGCATCCGTCGTAACGTCACTCGTGATTCCGTTGGCGAACACCGACTGGACGATCAGCGATTGACGATCACGAACGGTCGTCAAATGCACGTCGGCAGGATAGACGTTGATCGACACGGGCGATTCCTGTGCCACTGCTTTCTGGTCAGCCGTAACTAGCATCGCGGTGCTCAAAAGGATTGCGTTAAGAATCCAAAGTCGCATGGTTGTATTCCTTTTATGTCCGTTGATATCTACTTCTTCGTAGCTGAACTCGCCAAGAGTTCAGATCTTTGTATTGGAAAGTCTTTCGCTACCTGGTTTAGTCTTCGCTGCCACCAGCTTCAGCGGCTGCCCGCTTGGCTTCTTGTCGTTGCTTGGCGGCCAAACGAAGTGTTTCCAAACGCGACAGCGGCTTGGGCGGTTTCGCCACTGGCGGTGCCGGCTTGGGCGGATCGTTTGGTTTTTTCGCGACGACGACTGGCTTTGGCGCCGGCTTAGCATTTGGCGGCGGTGGCAACGGCTTGTCGATTTGCAACTGCACGCTGCCTGCCGTGTTCACGATGGGTTCGCCGTTTTGGGTGATCGTAACTCGACACACCAAATTGTGCTTGCCAACCTTGCTGGCTGGATCCGTTGTGATCTTGAAGATCAATTCCTTGGTCTCTTTGTTGAATTCCATCGCCGTCGTCGCGGTCTTGGGCGGAAGGCCCAAAAGCTCGACCTTGGCATTGCCTTCGAACGCAGTCTTCTGTGCGATGGTACACAACACTTGCGCTTCCTGGCCTTGTTCACACGAGGCTCGTTGCAATGCGAAGCCGGTGTATGCATCCGCGACTTTCAACGGTGTGAGTTGCGACGATGCCCACATGCCGCCAGATGTTGCTAAAGCGTATACTTTCCAATCTTTGATGGCTGCACCACCGTTGGCATTGATTGGATAGAACACCTCCGATTTGCCCTTCGGAATATTGACGGAACTGGCCGCACTGACTCCTGGCGGACGGAATGGGAATTGAACGTTAATCTGTTCATCCCAACCTTCTTTCTTGGTCGCCACGATTTTCAACAACATCGATCCGGCGCGTACCAATGGCACTTTTGGTTCGACGATCTTGATCGAAAATGGGATTTCATCAACCACGGCGACGGCGAGCTGTTGAACGATCCGGCCCCGATACTTCGACTGGCCTGGGCTCGATATAATGAAGTCGGCGTCATTTCGAAAACCGCCGCGAATGTTTTGATTGGGATCCGCGTGCTTGGCTGTGAAATCCACCAGCTTACCAGCGATGGGCGCGTCGGCCGCGGCTTCAAACACGACCGGCGTCGAACTCAAATTCGCTGCCATGGGATCGCAGACCATCTTCATGCCGGCGGGCAAATCATTGCCCTCCAACACCAACTCGCCGCCAAAGTTCACTCGGCTGGCGTTGATCAGCGTGCCGAATCGATTGCCACGGGCGACAAAGATTTGCTGACGATACTGTCCATATCGTTCAGTGCGCGGAATGCTCAGCGACAACTTTGGCTTGACGGGTTGAAATTCAACGCGATAAACCAAGTCCGGTCCGCCGCGACCGAGATGGTCGGTGACTCGAACCACGTATTCGCCGTCCGCGGGAACGTTGAATCGAATGTAGCTGTCCGGTCCACGCGAATCGTCGTTGCCGGCGATGCTTCCCCCATTCGCACGGTAGATGTTCATGACGGGGTCGAGGCCCGATCGAATTCGTCTCGCATACAATTCGACGTCGAACGACTGCCCCTTCTTGGCGGCAAACTTAAAACAGTCGATGTCGCCAGGCGTTTCGATGATGCCGTTAAAGGCCAACGGAAGCTCAACTGGTGATGCCTCGGCAATGGCGTTGTTTGGTTCTTTTTCAAACGCGTTGCCATATTCAAAGAGCCGGAACGTGTTTGGTGTGGGAGCAACTCCGCCAGCGTCTTGCGCAGCAACGCCAAAATCGGTCACCGGACTGGCCGGCAGGGCAAACCTTTGCACCAAATCGCCGGACGGAACTCCCAGGAATTTCACTTCGGTTTCTTCACCCATCTTTCCGCCCGCAGGATAGGCGGCGGTGGGTCGAGGGAAGCTGCCAACATGAAGTCGATATCGGTTGCCGCGCCCGTAAGCACTCTCTCGTACTTCAATGTAATACTTGCCATCTTCCGGCGCGACGATCGACGCATAGGCATCTTGAAGTGCCAGCGCGGTATCATCATTGGCGGACAGCTCGAATCGCTTCGCATCCAGAATCGCCACATAAGGATCGAACAGCGCTGTGCCCAAACGCATGGCGACGACTTCGGCTGAAACTCGTTGGCCCTTCTTTGCATCGATCACATAGTAGTCAACGTCTTCGTTGCTGACCGTACCTTGCACAACGACGTTAAAAGCGATCGGTTGGGGAACGGCAAAATCTGTGTTCGGCTCTTTCTCCGCAACGACAGGCAACGCTTCGACGTAAAATGTGCGGAAGTCGGAGATGCCCGATTTTGTTCGCACCTGAGCGACATGTTCGCCCAGCCGACAGTCGGGAGCGACCTTGATGGTCACTTTGGGATTGTTTCCGTTGGGCTCGATCTTCGTTACTTTAAAACCGGTCGGATCGTAGAAAAAAATCTCTTCGATGTCGGCCAGGTTAGAGCCGTTGAATTGAACGACATGCTCGACACCTCGTTGAACGCCTCTCGGCGTGATATTGCTTAGCCTAGGAGATGCGGCAAACGCATTCGCAGCGAACGCAATCCCAACGAGTACGACGAACAGATTCCGAAACGAACTGGCGAGCGACATGACTTATCTCCATCTACCTATAAAGTGCGGGCCACGCTGTCTCAACGCGGCCCGCTTTTGATGATCACTTCTTGGCGGGCAAGCTAGGCGACCAATTCCTTGCGAACCTTGCCACCATTGACGATTTCGATGGGGCGGTCGCCAGGAGCCATCAGCTCTTTGTCAGCGACAATGCCCATGCAACTATAGATGGTGGTTGCCCAATCTTCGACCGTCAACGCATTCTCTTCGGGCTCGCTGGCGATCGGATTCGACGAACCGTAGACGATGCCTTTCTTGATTCCGCCACCAGCCATCACAACACTAAAAACCTTCGGCCAATGGTCGCGGCCGGCGTTGCCGTTGATTTTCGGCGTGCGGCCGAATTCACTGGCGATGCAAACCATGGTCGAGTCCAGCAAGCCACGGCGATCCAAGTCCCGAATCAATGTGGCGTAAGCCTGATCAAACGACGGCACCTGGCTCTTGATGCTGTTCGAGATATTGTTGTGCATATCCCAGCCACCATATGTGGTGGTGACAAATCGGACACCGGCTTCGACCATTCGTCGACAAAGAAGCAATCGAGCACCTGCCGTATTGCGGCCATACTCGTCACGAACTTTGGCATCTTCTTTGTTGATGTCGAACGCTTCGCGAGCTTTCTGCGAACTAATCATCGCATAGGCTCGTTGATAGAAAGAATCAACCGCATCAAGCGAATCTGATTTCTCGCGTTCGCTGAAGTGATTGTTGACGACATCCAAAATGCGACGTCTCTTCGAGAAACGGCTGTCATCAACTCCGCTCGGCAGGTTTAAGTCGCGAACCTTGAAGCTGGAACTTGCCGGATCGGCGCCAAGGCTGAACCCAGCGTAGGACGAACTCAGGTAGCCAGTGCCTGCAAATTGATTGGGTTGGCTGGGAACGCAAACATAAGCCGGCAAATTGTTGCGTGGGCCGAATTCGTGAGCTACGACACTTCCCATGCTCGGGAATTGCAGCGCGGGGCTCGGACGATAACCCGTGAACATGTTGTGTGTGCCGCGTTCGTGAGCAGCTTCGCCGTGCGTCATCGAGCGGCAGATGGCGAGTTTGTCAGCAACCTGAGCGGTGTGTTTCCACGTTTCGTTGATCCGAACGCCTTCAACGTTCGTGTTGATGCTGTTCATCGGACCACGATACTCGATCGGAGCGTAGGGCTTCGGGTCGAATGTTTCCTGGTGGCACATGCCGCCGGGCATATAGATAAAGATGACCGATTTGGCCGTGCCTTCCTTTGACTCGTAGTCTTTTAAATCCGCCTGGGCCTGCTTGATACGCAGAAAGTCGGCCAGTGTAATGCCCAATCCACCGAGGGCACCAATCGACAAAAATCCTCTACGACTCAAAGGGTTTCCGGGGCACTTCATGGAATTCTCCGTTCTAGATCAAAGGCGTTTGCTGTTGAGATTCAGATCGATGCAATACGGTTCACATCGAAGAAAACCGTTGGTTGTCGCTGCAAATGAAACCAAATGACGGTCTGTTGGTAGGACCAAATGAGGCGGGTGTTGTTGGAAAACACGGCATTCCTTTGCCATCTTTCCCAAACTTTTGCATCAACATACGTTAATGGGTTTACGCTGTCAAGTATCTTGTCGGAATATCATCCAGCGCACATCTAGGAAAAATCCCTAGCCATAATGGTGGGCAGCGCAACAGACAAGAAGAATTACTGATGGCAAGAAATTGAAAAAGGCCGTGAGCCAAAGCTGGTATCACGGCCTGTATTGCCGAAAGATATTTTATGTCAATGGTTTAGGTTCACCATCAGGCAGCTTTCCGAGTGATTGGAACGATGGCCAGCTCGACGTTTTCGTGAGGCTGCAGCTCCTCTCGCAAGATCAGCATGTCCGAGGGTGCTTCGATTCCCAATCGTACTTTGTCTCCCGAAACGCGAATGACCGTCAGGACAATCGCATCACCAAGCTTCAATCTCTCGCCTTCCTTCCTTGAAAGGACAAGCATGGTCGTACCTCATTGGATTAGTGGGTTATAGATGATCGCCGGTGTGAGGTAATTCTTAAGCGGCTGCCAGAGACACGCCGACGGTTTGCGTCAGCTTGGTCTTCAACAATCGCTCGCCAGTCGCACTATAAAACCGAATTGTATTCCCTTCTGTTTCCCAAATCGCGGTGAGCCGAACGCTTCTCGGACCGTGCAGACAAAAATAGATGCCACACGGATCCCCCGAACGCACCAAATAACGCTCGGTCAGATCGAACGCACCAACCTCGAAATCGTTTTGGTGGCAAAGGGTTCGATAAACGTAGTCTCGCAAGTCGTTGAGATCCTGAATCTTGGGGTCCGTACAGTGCATGACAGATGGATGCTCCTTTTTATGAATGGGCCACAAAATGGTTTTGCGACCGTGCACAAAGAAAGATAGACAAATGGGGTGAGTGTCACTGAAAATTACTATCGGTTCGTGCTGGTGAATTATTCGGTAGTCGAACGACAGATCTAGGAAGAACGGTCGTAACGATTAATCCGTCGGGTTGGAGCTAGGCAAGATAAAAGCCCGACTTTTTAGCAAAGTCGGGCTTGTGGTGATCGGGCAGCGCGACCTGGCTGGTGCGCTCCCGTTTCAATGGCGGGAACAAACAGGTGTCATTTCACTGCTGCATACGCCTTGTATGCGCCGGCAATATTGGCTTCTTTTTCGTCACCCTGGTGGAACAATACTCGATGCTTCAAGGTGAATGACTCACCAGGCTCCAGCGTGTGTGCGCCATTTAGTTCGTCCAGCTTTTTGCCTTCGAAATGATGCAAGCCAAACGGGTTTGCCGTAAACAATCCGTACGTGCGAACGTGCCAATGCGTTGGATGCCGGAAGCTGTCGGGATGATTCATGATTGCGCAACCAACGGTCTTTCCTTCCAGCGGTCCGTAATAATCCACCCACGCGGCTCGTTTACCCCAAGCGCCACGATCGGTCTGGCCTTCGCTATTGACGATCGTGCCTTTGCCAGGCTTGTCGACTTTCATTGTTCCGGCCAAGCGGACGCCAAAGCTCCCCTCTTTCGTGTCGCCAAACGTCACGTCACCTCCGGAAGCAGTAACGATGATATCGCAGTCGACCCACCAATTTGTTCCATCAGCGCCAAACGTAAAGGACCGCACATCTTCGCAATGTTTCGTTCCATCCGGTCCGATCCAATCGTTTTTCGTCACGATCACGGCCGTGTCGCCGCCAGCGGTATTCTTGAAACTCTTGTGGATGATGTGCCCGGCCTTCTCGTTTTCGGCCCAAAAGTCAACGCCGTTTACATTGCCGTGTGTGAACCAAAACGATCGATGGTGGACGTGGTCTTTTCGTTCCATCGGTTTGCCGTCGGCGACCATGGGATAGGATCGCGTGATCTCTTTGCCGTTGGGTCCGATGACGGGCCAAAAGATTGGCTTGTGGCCCGACTTGATGAGATATTGCGTGAGCAACTTTCCATTGAGATTGACGGCCGCTCCATTCTCGTTTTGGATGACCGTGAATTTTTCGGCACGAGTTGTTTGGACAAAAAACAAGCAGACAATCGAAAGTGTCAGGATGAATCGCGGCATTTTGTGTTCCGTTGAATTCGAGTTCTTGGGGTCATGCAATTGGATGGCTCGAGAAAGCCGAGCCTCTCTCTTATGGTAACGTCCCCTAACTGGACATGCCACTGGATTACGTGCGCATCAACTTTTCTGAGCGGCTTCGCACGGCTCCGGCCCCATGACCGTCATTTGTCATTGGGTATTTCGTCATTCGTCATTATCCTCTCGGAGACGGGATGTAGCTGAATCCGTGAGAATTCATTAGTCTTCTCTGAGCCAACCAGATCTGAATTCTCACCAATTCAGCGACAACGGGTTTTTAAATGCGAATCGTTCTTTGTTACCCTGTCGAACAGCGGCATCTGGACCAGATCGCGGCCATCGCGCCTGATGCGGAGGTCATTGACGCTGGCCAGCAACAGATCGACACCGAGATTCTAGGCGCCGACATCTTCTGCGGCCATGCCAAGGAGAAACCGGTTCCTTGGGATGAGGTCGTGCAACAAGGCCGATTGAAATGGATTCAGTCGTCTGCCGCTGGAATGGACCACTGCCTCGTGCCGTCCGTCATCGAATCAGACATCCTCGTCACGAGTGCGTCCGGACTGTTTGCCAATCAAGTTGCCGAGCAAACCTTGGCGTTATTGCTTGGCCTGTTAAGAAGCATGCCCGTTTTCTTCCGGGCCGAACAAAAGCGTGAGTTTGTTCGCCGGCCAACGAACGACTTGCACGGCAAGACGGTCGGCATCGTCGGCTTCGGCGGCAACGGTCGGCGGATCGCTGAAGTATTGGCCGCCTTCCACACACAAATCATCGCCACCGACATGTTTCCCGTGAACAAACCAGATCACGTCGACCAGCTTTGGCCCGCGGAGCGTTTGAGCGAACTTCTAGGCACGGTCGATGTCATCATCTTGTGCGTTCCTTTGAACGAGCAAACACGCGGGATGATCGATGCGACTCAACTCCGACAGATGAAACCCGGCGCACTGCTGATCAACGTTGCACGTGGTCCCGTCGTCGTTGAAAGTGATCTGGTCGATGCTTTGAACACCGCACATCTCGGCGCCGCCGGCCTGGACGTTACCGAAGTTGAACCTTTGCCCACCAACAGCCCTCTGTGGGAAATGCCCAACGTGATCATCACCCCGCACGTCGGTGCCCAATCCGCGACTCGCTACGACGATGCCACCAACTTTTTTTGCCAAAACTTGAGCAAGTATCTCGCTGGCGAAACACTTGCCAACGTCGTCGACAAGAGACTTGGTTTTCCAATTCCTCAATGATTTTATAGAATGTTGATGTTCTAACCGAAGTTTCCACATAGCCCAGTGCCGCCCTGGTTGGCTTAAAAGCGGTGCGTCTCGATGAACAACTCAAAGCTCCGGCGGCAGATCGCCTGGGAAGCCGCCCGTCTCATGTACGAGCGGTACGAGTCAGAATACTTCCGCGCCAAAATAAAAGCCGCCAAACGACTCTGTCGCGGTTGGGTCAAACCTGGCGATTTACCCAGCAACTCCGAGATCCGCGATCAAGTGCAAACGTTCGCCCGTCTGCACGAAGGCGAGAAGCGAACAGAAGATCTCCGCGAGATGCGCTTCGAAGCGCTTCGAATGATGCACGTGCTGCGAGCGTTTCGACCGAGGTTGATTGGCAGCGTGTTGACGGGGTACATCCGCAAGGGATCGGATATCGATCTGCACATCTTCGCGGACAATTTTCACTCAGTGACCGCGGTGCTGGAATCCGAGGGCGCGGTGTACGACGTTCAGCACAAGCACGTCCGCAAGGAAGGTGAGTCACGAATTTACACGCATGTACACATCCAGGACCGTTTTCCATTCGAGTTGACGGTCTATCCGGCGGACAAGGCACATTATGTGTTCAAGAGCTCGATCACCGGCAAGGCGATGGAGCGGGCCAGCATCAACGAATTGGAGCAGTTTTTGCGCCACGAATATCCAGACGTCGATCTTGAGGCAGCGTTGGAAGAAGCCGCCGAACATATCGATCGATTTCAGATTTACGAATCGTTGCTGCTGCCATTGGAACGGGTCAAGCAAAGCCCGAAGTATCATCCCGAAGGCGATGCGTTGTATCACAGCTTGCAAGTGTTCGACCTTGCGTGCGACGAATTGCCCTATGACGAAGAGTTCATGCTGGCGGCGCTGTTGCATGACGTCGGAAAAGCAATCGATCCGCAAGATCACGTTGTCGCGGCGTTGGAAGCGCTCGACGGATTTATCACCGAACGCACTTTTTGGTTGATCGAACATCACATGCTGGCCCATCAAGTGATTGACCGCACAATCGGTGCCCGCGCCCATCGCCGGCTCAAGCAAAACGAAAGTTTCGAAGAACTCGTCTTGCTCGGCCAATGCGACCGCAACGGCCGACAACGCGGCGTCCCGGCATCCGAATTGGACGAAGCCCTGGACTATATCCGCAATTTGGCAACGACATTCGGTTGATGTGTGAAAGGTAGGTCATGCTTCGCATGACGATGACAAGCCATGCAAAACGGAAACAACTGAAAGTAGTTGAAAGACGAGGCGTGAGTGAAACCGCATCCTGTCACTACAAACTACTGGCTCCTAGCGTGGATTATTCACTAACCCGACGCGCAAGCGAGGGGCGACGTCCAAAACCCCTCGCTTGCGCGTCGGGTTAGTGTGGATTCGAATTTGCGCGGTGTTTTAGGCAAGATAGCCGCAACTCCTTTTCACAGAGAACATTACGTCGTTTGGACCACGGTTCATGAATAATCCGGGCTAGC
>CAYFJO010000280.1:0-14279 GCA_964343305.1 uncultured Pirellulaceae bacterium
ATGCCCCATTGGCCGAAGTTTTCGTCGACGCCGATTCGCACATGCGGGGGGCGCGAGCCGAGCCGTCTTTCTAAATCGTCCAAAAGCCGAAGTCCGATGTACCGTGCGATCAATTCGGCGGTCGTGTTCGAAACCGGTAAAATCACGCAATCTTCCCTTGGAAAAACCCAACGCCGATCTTCAAACGTGACTTCCACTTCACGTTCGTTCGTCTTGACTTGGATCGTTGGATGATCGGTGGGCAGCAGCATGTGATGATCCAACTCATCGGTGATCACCTTTAACGTGTCGCGCAGCGCGATGAAGTCGACAACATATTGATTTTCATCAAGCGAACCGTGGACCTCCGCGGACACGCGCCAATTGTGACCATGCAGCCGCTCGCAAATATTGCCGTTGAACGTGATAAAGTGCGCAGCGCTGAACACGAGAAACTCTTTGTCCAGGCGAACGTGATAAGACTGGGACATCGTGACCATTTCACTTGAAAGGAGGCTGAATCAATTCGTCTCGCAACGCTGCAAACAACCCGGCGGCGATCAGATCGGCCGTCGTACCAGGGTTCCTGCGATGACCATCGGAGCGAAGCCAAAAATCTAAATTTGACAAAGCTAGTTGGTAGGCTTCGCACGTCGGGTCGACAGCGTCCATCACCTGTTGAGCCATCACGGCCGATTGTTTCGCCGCCTCATCACCACACTTGCGAGCAATCAAACAATCTGGATATTCACTCATCAGCTTAAGATGTGCGTGGAGAATACTCGTCGTCAAATTCCAGCCGAACTCGATCCCATTTGCAATCGAAGGGGCCACAGACTCCAACACCAGACCAAAGCGGTCAACGAATTGCCTGGCAACCAGATCCCGATCGGCTGCCAATTTCATCGCCGACAACAGATCATCCGGTGCGGGATTCTCAACATCCATTGTTTCCGATTTTCCAAGCCCGCCGGGTTGTGCGATCCGGATGGCTTCATAGACGTCACGTGCGTCATCGGCAGTCAATTTCTCTAGAACGGACGGGATTCCTTCCGCGAGCGACCTGTCTCTCGGCACACTCGCAAGCGGTGCGAGCAGCAACACGGTGCCCAGGTTTGTGTTCGTGTCGACCGCTGCATGCGTCGCCTTCACGGCGGCGAGAACGGCTTGGCCGACGCAAGTCGTCACAGCCGATTCCATGGCTGGCGCGATTGCCACGGCGCTGACGACAAAATCATTGAATGTCAGATCTTCGAAATCCGCGCCGCGATGGACATTTCCGGGCTTGGGCGTCGAAACTTCGAGCAAACAGCTTAGCGTGGCAATCTGTCCGATGGATAACATCAATTTGTCTTGGGGGCCAAAACGACACGGGGAAGCCAACTTGATATGATAGTGAGTCTCGCGGAAAGCCCACCATGTCGCAATATGCCAACTATGCCCATACCTCGGGGAATTACGACACGACACGTGTTCCTATTGGAGTTGAGACAATCTTGGCGTGTTTGGCACGAACTGGCGTTCCACTCGGCGAGCAAATCGTGCTTGAGGCTGGTTGCGGCACGGGCAACTACTTGCACGCGCTGCGTCCCCACATGGGAAGTGTCGTAGGGATCGACTTTAGCCAAGGCATGTTGGACCAAGCCCGTGCGAAACTCGGTGAGGACGTCGAATTGGTTTGTGGCAGCATCCTGAGCCTGCCCTTCGACGATGGGAGTCTTGATGGCATCACCTGCAATCAAGTGCTTCATCACCTTGACGAAGGGCCGGGCGCAGAGGAAGATCCCGCTACCTGGGAACCGTCCAGCTTTCCCAACGTGATTCGATTCACAAATGAGGCATATCGCGTGTTGCGTGTTGGTGGCGCGTTGGTGATCAACGTAACAATTGACGACCAATACACCGACGGCTTCTGGTGGGCTGATTTGATTCCCTCCGCTATGGCACGTGTGCGTTGCCGAATACCTGATGGTGATCGCCTGCGACGGATTCTCACCCAGGCAGGTTTCGAAATCGAATTGATTTCGCCGAACTTGGACGGCGTCCTGCAAGGGCCCTCGTACCTGGATCCTACGGGGCCGTTGAGCGAAGCTTGGCGTGCCGGGGACTCGGCGTGGTCGTTAACTTCCGACGCCGAACTTGGCCTTGCGCTACAGCGCACCGAGCAATTGAATCGCAATGGGACCATGCTCGCGTATCTGGACCAACGTGAAAAACTACGGCACGCGATCGGGCAAACGACGTTTCTCTGCGGGCGTAAGTAGCGGGTGCTTTCGGCCGGCAAGTATTCTGAGAACACGTGCCATGTGGGTCTTCGTTTGTTAAGATAGGCATTGCCGCTAGTGTTCCGTCAGACCTGGCATTTAGGGCTTGCCGTTAAACAAACAAATCTGCTTTGGCGGAGCACAGCGATGAACTGTCACAACGATTGGAAATCAACCAATGATCGATTCGTTACGTGAATACGAACTCATGCTCACCCAGCAACAGCTTTTTGGCCGAACCGCTTTGGGGCTTGGCACGGCTGCGATGGCGAATCTGTTCGGCGAAGATCTGCTTGCCGCCGAACAGAGCTTGTTTGGTCGGCTGTGGAGTTCTGGATTCTTGTCTTCCGATCATCAAGGGAAGCCGTTACGTAGCCACCTGTAGCCAAACTCGCCAGAGCGCGGTTTCCAATACAAATCCACGCTCTGGCGAGCGTGGCTACGCGTTTTCCAAACACAATCCGTCAGGTAGAGCCTGGCCTACAAAACTCCAAAATCAGGAGCCTATCATGCGTCGCCTCGATTACATCGCAACGACTCTATTCGCCGTTTTGCTTCTCACTCACGCGGCTCGTGCCGAACAACTTTGGGCCGGCGCAGCAAAGGTCGACATCACGAACAGAAACGTGCCAGCCAACGACCGCTTATTCGCTAAAGCGCTGGTGATACGCAACGGCACCACCACCACGGCAATTGTGACCGTCGATGCGGTGGCCATCGAAGAAATCGGCTACATCAAAGCTCCGTATCTCGCCAACGTCCGCGCGCAATTGGAGAAGGACCTCGAGCTGAAGCCCGCGAACATCATGATCAATGCCAGCCATTGCCACGGTGTCGTGTGTGCGGATGTCGAAGCGCGAACGGTCCAGGTGGTGAAGGCCGCCGCGCAGAACATGGTCCCAGTCAAAGTCGGCATCGGCTTGGGGCACGAAGATCGCATCCAGGAAAACCGTCGGTTGAAGCTGAAGAGCGGCAAGGAAGTCGACGTCCGCCATGCATACTCGCTTCCACACAATGAAGAGATCGCCAGCGTGGGGCCGATCGATCCACAAATCGGTGTGCTGCGATTGGATAAGAAGGATGGAACCACCTTGGCGGTTGTTTACAACTTTGCCTGCCACCCCATTCAAAGCGTGGCCGGCGGCGGAAACACCGCCGACATGACGGGGTTCGCCTCGCAAGTGATTGAGGACAATTTGGATGCTGGGACGATTGCTTTGTTCATCCAAGGCTGTGCGGGTGACATCAATCCGGTCATGTATAAGCACGTGGACAAGCCTCGCGATGCCGAGCCGTTGGGCAATATGCTTGGACTAAGCACGCTCAAGGCAGTGAGGAAGATCAAAACGAAAGAGGACGAGCGGTTCCTTGTCATTAACGAGAGTCTCGAATTGCCCAGAGCCGATTTGGCCCAACGGATCGTCGAAATGCAGTCGGAACGAGAACGATTGGTGAAGTCGTTGCGAGGAACGTTTCTCAATCTGCAGTCGTTCATGCCGTTGGCCGTGAAATACAATCTCGCTGGTGAGTTTCCTTCCTATCATTCTCACGGATATTTGCACGAGAAGATGTTGGGCCGCGAGCACTTGAGCAAGCTCGATGCACAAAACCGTGCCAACCTGAAACGCTATGTGCAGAACATTTATACGATGGAACAATTGACGAGGCTCAACACCAACCTCGCGCTGCTGGAGAGACATCAAGCCAGATTTCTGGCCGCCCCGAAACGAACCATCGACGTCGAGGTTGTTGGGATGCGAATCGGAGACTTCGTGCTGGTCACTTTTCCTGGTGAGTTGACGGTTCAGATCGGGCTGAACATCAAGAAGAATTCGCCACACCAACCCACGTTCGTCGCCGGCTATACGAACGGTTATATCTATTACTCCCCCACGGCAGAACAACTCAGAAATGTGGGCGGTGCTCAAGAAGACAGCGATTGCTTGCTGGATCCAGGCTGGCAGAAACTGTTCGAAAACAAGGTGGCGGACATTCTCAAGCGGCTGTAAGACTGCTCGCCGAATCCGTCCGCGATGCGCCGGATTGGGCAATCCAAGCTACACATATCGCTTCGTATGCTAAGTTTTCAGCAAACGAGTTGTGCAGACAGCGTGCGCCCCGAATCGCGTCAAGCCGTCAAAGTTGATGCATGCCGCACAATACCAATCTTGGAATGGCCGCAGATGACCGAAGTTCGTGAATTCAACGATATTGCCGACCTTGATTCGCTGGAGTCGGCGTGGCAATCGTTGCTCGACAAAACGCCCAATGCTGATTTTTTTCGGACGTTGGATTGGTTGCGAGTTTACTGGCAACATTTTGGCGAAACGCAGCGTTTGCGTGTGTTGGTCGTTCACGAAGATGGTAAACCGTTTGGAATTGTGCCATTGGTTATTCGGCGCGAATGGTACAAATTGGGACCATTTCGAGTCTTGACGTATCCGCTGGATGATTGGGGCTCGTTATATGGTCCGATCGGGCAAGAGCCCGACAAGATCCTGGCCGCGGCGCTGGATCACATCAACAAGACACGGCGCGACTGGGATTTCATCGAATTGCGTTGGGTCGAAGGCCTCGGCGTTGCGAACGACCCAGTCGCGGACGTTTTGCGCGCTGCTCGATTCACGGCACAAGAGCGCGAACAAGATGCCGCGCCCATAGTCGACTTGAGTCAAACGTGGGATCAATATTGGAGTGAGCGCAAGGGTTCGTGGCGAGGCAACTGCCGCCGCAACGAACGCAAGATGCAAAAGGTCGGTGAGGTGCGCTACGTTCGCTATCGGCCAACAGATAACGATCCACGCTGGGACTTGTACGACGCATGCGAGCAAATCGCCATGTCAAGCTGGCAAGGCTCCTCGACGACCGGAACAACGATTACGCACGAGTCGGTGCGACCTTTTTTACGTGACATGCACGTCGCGGCCGTGAGTGCCGGCGCTGTGGATATCAATTTGATCTTCGTCGACGACCAACCCGCCGCCTTTAGCTACAACTATTTTTATCGCGGCTACGTGAGCGGGTTGCGATTGGGTTTCGATGCACGTTTCCGGTCGCAAGGCGCCGGGACAGTGATGACATGGCACATGATCCGGGACAGTTTCGAGCGTGGCGACCACACGTTCGATTTCCTGCCGGGCTCCTTGGAAGTGAAACGAAACTGGCAAACACGAGTGGTCCAGGGCTACCGATATGGCCACTATCCACTGACGTGCGGCCGAGCCCAACTGTTGCGTCTCAAGCGATGGGTGTTTGATCGAACCAGTTCGCCATCAATCTCGTCATAGTGAGGAAGTATACGCAAAATGTTTTCGTGGCATCAAACAAAAAAGCAACAAGAAGTGCAGCAATTGCTGAGTCGCATCAACAATGTGACGCAACCGAACCAGTCACCATTTGCGGGAGAATACCGAGGCGAAACGCGATCGAATCGCTCACTGCCCGTGTTGCTGTGTCCGTGGGAAAATGACGAGGCCTGTGTTGACGAGTGTGCCACGGCGGTCACAAAAGATATTTCGAGCACGGGGGTGTCCTTCATCTTGCGACAGCCAATCCGAGCGGCCGATTTAGCAATCGGGTTTTGGCTGGCTGCCCATGACGAGCCGATCGAGACGACGGACCCGGTGTTCGTGATGGGCGAGGTTCGGCAGTATGCTGAGATTGGCGGCGGGTATTGGCAAATCGGAGTCAAGCTTGTTGAGCGGCTGGACAATGAATTTCAGCAACAAATTCAACGGCTCAAGCCAATTGCGGCGCGGCTGGTGCCGCCCGGCGAACTGAAACGGATGGCTCCGTCCCAGATGCACTAAGCCGCCCGTAGCGTGTTTTTTGATGTCAAGGCGCGACTACTCCCTTCGCAAAACGCACGTTTGATCTGAATGCGTTCGTCAGCCGTGAGACCGTAGAGTTGATAGACACGTTGGTCAATCTTTTCATCCATCCGGAGCAACTCTGTTTTCGCCACAACACGCCGCGAGGTGGTGAGAGCAATTATCGACTGGACGCACTGGATGATCTCTTCTTTTGCACACCGCGACTCATCATCTTGCGAATCGACCAAACGGACAGGCAGTTGCGCAAGCTGCCCTTTGTTGATTGCAAAGTAGCCGCCGGACATTCGCTTGGCCTGATAACGGAGGCGGAAGATGTGCGACAGCAGCTTGGAATTCAACAGCCCCAACAGGTAATAGGGGTCACTTTTCCATCTGGCCACAGCATAGATTTGAACACCTAGTGCCAGCCCACCGGGATCGTACGCCGCTTCCAAATACTTGCTCATTCCTGCCAGCACAATCTTGGGGCCAGTGAACAATTCACGTTTCGCAGCGCTCAAACAGGAACTGGCTCGATCGAGGAAAGGCTGTCGGAACTGCCGTCGCATGAATCTCACGTTGCCCGGATGAACGACGTAACGATCAATGTTTCGGCTGACGATGAACGGAAAGTGCTGATCGCTGCTGGCTTCACGATCCTTCAATTCCGCGGCGATTTGCTGGGCACAGAAGCCCGTGGTGCCGCTGTGAAGCGAAGCGTGTTGAGAGAGCGTTTCCGTCGCCACGCGTGATTCGACGTCCAGAGTGCCGTGAATCGTCAAGCCGGTTTTCGCCGACAACGACGATTGCTTCACGTGAATGATGGGCGAGTTCTCGTGCAACTGGTCGATTGTCTGACAGTGTGAGACGGCAATGCGATGAGTCGACGCCGGCGGATTCTTTTTCCAGATGACAATGTACGGATAGACCGCCGCCGTTGGAAAAATCTGCGTGGTCGAAATGTCGTCGATTCGACAGATTTCCGTTTCTTGCAACATCAGCTCACGACATTCTCTCGCATATTCGAGCGTTGCGACTTTGTTGGGCACGATCAATCCACAGACGCCGCCCGGTTTGAGCAAGCGGTGGGCAAGCTCGATGAACAGCACGTAGACATCGTACGCTCGATGCGCACAGCGATACCGTTCGCTCAATTCTCGCTTGAATTCTTCGCCGTGGTGTTTCGTCAGATGGCGGATATTCACATACGGCGGATTTCCCACGATCACGTCGAACCCACCGCTTTGCATGACGTTGGCAAAATCCTTTTCCCACTCCATCGTCAACGCATTGCCAGAAGACAGATTCTTGCCAATCATGGACTCTCGATCGTGGCCAGCCATCCCGGACAACGTGGCACTTGCCAACTTCAGCGCACTGGAATCCAGATCGACGCCGTAAACGCAATCGTCTAACAGCCGCAGTCGTTCCTCGTGGTTGCTGTGCGGAGCCTCAGCAAGTCCGTGAAGTTCCAGCAATCGATCAAACGCAGCTTGCAGAAAAACGCCATCACCACAGGCAAAATCCAAAACTCTCGGCCGCGACTCTTTGTCCTTGGCGCGGCACTTGTCGAAAACTTGCCGCACGACATATTGAGCCACCGGCAACGGCGTATAGAAAACGCCGTTCGCTTTGCGCGCCGCATGTGGCGATGATTGGAGCGTGGTCATCCTTGACCTTCGCAAATCGTAGTGAGTTTACGTGCCACGTAGCCGAACTCGTGAGAGTTCGGACTTCTGAGGTCTCACGACTTCAGCTACGTGGCACAATTCAGTTCGCTTTCGTGGACTCGTATCCTTTGTCGCCAAGTCTCTTCAAGGCGTCCTTTGCGTCAAACTTGTCCGCATCCACGGCCAGATAAGCAAGTTTGTTGTCAAAATCAATTTTCACATCCGCTACACCCGGTAGCGGTCGCAGCGTCTCATCGACGGCTGCGGCACACATTTGCGCTCAGTGCATGTCCCCAACATTGAATTTAACGAGTTGCTGACCGGGGCCAGGTTCCAACGTGACGCTAGTGTCTGTTTCCGCGGCGGGCGGCGAACAGCCACACGCCAAGGCCAGCATTAATACGGCCAGATTACGCCGATGCATTTCATGCTCCTCTGATACTTTGGTTGCTGAGTTTGTTCACACAATAATAGTGTAATCGATGGATTTCACCTACGTCTGTTAAGCAGCTCACAAGCCAATTTCCCCCCATTGTCATCCGTGATACGATGGAGATCGATAAGGATGCGGAAACTTCGAGAGTCCGCAACGGAAAATAGCCTACCTACTTCATCAAATTGAGTCAGATCATGCTAAAGCACTTTTTGCCACTGGCACTTGCCATTGGTACGTTTACCTCTTTTGCCGCAGCGGACGAACACCCCAACATCTTGTGGATCACCAGCGAAGACCACGGACCCGAAATGGGTTGTTACGGCGACAAATTCGCCCACACGCCGCACGTGGATGCCTTGGCCCAAAAAGGCATGTTGTTCAAGCTCGCCTGGTCCTGTGCCCCAGTTTGCGCACCGGCACGGACGACGATCATCACGGGAATGTACCCGCCGTCGGTTGGCGGACAACACATGCGGAGCATGGTGCCGTTGCCGGATTATGTTCGCTTCTATCCAACCTTTTTGCGAAAACAAGGATATTATTGCACGAACAGTTCCAAACAGGACTACAACGTCGCGACAGACGACAACGGTTGGAACGAATCGTCCCGCAAGGCCCATTACAAGAACCGCAAAGAGGGACAGCCATTTTTCGCCATCTTCAATTCAACGGTCAGCCACGAAAGCAAGGTACGGGCGCGGCCGCACAAGCCGGTCCACGATCCAGCGAAGGTGCGTATTCCGGCCTATCACCCCGACAACAAAGAATCGCGACAGGATTGGGCGCAGTATTACGATGTCGTTACGCGAGCGGACGAGATCGCGGGAAAGCAGCTAGCCGACCTCGACAAGGCCGGACTGACGGACGACACAATCGTCTTTTATTACGGCGACCACGGGTCCGGAATGTCGCGCAGCAAACGCTGGCCCTACAACTCTGGCCTGTCCGTGCCAATGGTCGTCTACTTCCCGCCAAAGTGGAAACACCTCGCGCCCAAAGAATACGAAACCGGCGGCAAAAGCGACCGGCTCGTTAACTTCGTTGACCTCGCGCCGACGTTGCTGAGTCTCGCGGGGGTCGAACCGCCTGAATGGATGCAGGGACACGCGTTCGCGGGCAAGTTTCAAAAGGAAAAGCCGAAGTACATGTTCGGTTTTCGCGATCGCATGGATGAACGCTACGATTTGATTCGCACGGTGACCGACGGGCGTTTTCACTACATTCGAAACTACAACCCACACTTCATTTATGGACAATATGTTTCGTACAATTTTGTGACGCCGTCGACGTCAGCGTGGAAGCGAGATTATGACGCGGGCAAACTGAACGAGGCCCAGTCACACTTTTGGCACCTGAAACCGGCCGAAGAACTCTACGACTTGCAAGCCGATCCCGACGAAGTCAACAACTTGGCCGATTCGCCGGACCATCAAGCGAAACTGAAGGAATTGCGCGAGGCTCAACAGGATTGGTGTCGCAGCATTCGCGACCTGGGCTTCCTTCCCGAAGGCGAAATCCACAGCCGTAGCCAGGGCACGACTCCCTACGAAATGGCGCGGCAAGAGGGAAAGTACGATTTCGACAGCATCTTTGCGGCAGCGGATTTGGCAACCACGCGCGATCAAGAAGACTTGCCCGCACTAAGAAAACTGCTGTCGGACTCTGACAGCGCCGTTCGTTATTGGGGCGCTGTCGGCATTCTCAACCGTGGCAATGATGGCGTCAGCGGGTCGAAAGGCGATTTGGTCAAAGCACTCAAAGACGATTCGCGTTATGTCCGCATTGTTGCGGCCTATGCTCTCGCCAAGTTCGGTGATCAGAAGGACCAACGGATCGCGGTGGATACGTTGGTTGAAGTGGCGCCGTGGACACCCCAGGGCGATGTGTTTGCTTCCATGGCCGCGATGAATGCGCTGGACAAGCTGGATGACAAGGCCGCTTACGCCGCCGACACCATCAAAGCCTTTCCTCGCAGCGGTGGCAGGTCACCCAACGGTCGATACAACGGCTACGTTGCCAGACTGCTCGATAAAACGTTGTCCGACCTCGGTGTCAGAGCGCGCGGGAAGAAATAACTTACGAGTAGGACGGATAGCCAAATCCGTCTGTGGCGATTCAGAGACGGATTAGCAATCCGTCTTATGGATTGAGGCTGAACCGCTGAAAGAGTCATACGAACAAGTACGCCAGTTCTACGAGTCTCGCATTCGCGAATGCCAAGACCGTTTGGACGCGATCGAACGGCAATCGATCTGGATCTCGCGAATGCGCGGGTTAACATTTTTGCCCGCGGTGATTTTGGGCATCCTGGGCTGGTCCAGTTCCGGCAGCGATTGGATCTGGTACACGTGCGCCGGCTTTTTCTTTCTTGCGTTTGTGATCTTGGCTGGGATTCACGAGACGATTTTGCGGCAAGCCGAGGCAATCAGGCATCGGCGCAAAATGAACGAGACGCAAATCGCCAGAATGGATCGCCGCTGGAACAAGATTCCCGAAGTCGCGATCGATGTGCCACGCCACCACCAGAACGAATCGCGCGACCTGGATCTGTTTGGCCATGCATCGGTGTTTCAATTGATTTCGATGGCCAACACGCGGTTCGGCCTGGAGACGCTGCGAGATTGGCTCCTCGATCCGGCGACACCCAAGGAAGTCGAGTCGCGACACGCCGCAATCCAGGTCTTGGCACCCAACGTCAAGTTCCGTGAAGAATTGCACTTGCGTGGTCGCTTGCTTGGCACCAGCGGCAACGGGCCGAAGAAATTTGCCCAGTGGGGCGAGGGACCGCGTTGGCTGGCGCAGCGCCCGTGGCTGAACTGGACCGCTCGCTTGCTGGCAGCGGCGTTCCTCACCAGCCTGCTCCTGGTGATGCTGGGCGTGATTTCCGGCGTGACATTTTTCATTGCGTTTCTCGTCATGCTCGCGGTTAGTTCCATCATCAATGTGCTGTTCACGGGACCCGTGCTGCGCATATTTGTACAGGTTTCGTCGCGAAGTCATGACATGCACCACTACCGAGAACTTCTGCGAATGATTGCGGATCTGTCATCGGAGAATTCGTTCTTCGAGCGACTGAAGCACCAAATGGGGTCGCATCCCCTCGAACCGCTCGCGCGACTCAACCAGTTGGCCCGTATCATTGGTGTGGCGAACCTTCGACAAGACGCGATTCTCGGGATTCCTTATTTGCTCGCACAACTAGTGTTTCTGATTGACGTTCACCTTCTTTATCTTGTCGAGCTTTGGCAGCAGAGTCATGGTCACCTGGTCCGAGCGTGGCTCGAATCCGTCGGCGAACTTGAAGCGATTTCGTCGCTCGCCATGCTTGCCCATGACAACCCGACTTGGACTCTGCCCAATTTCAAGGACTCGCCAGAACCAAGCGTAACCGCGACGGAACTGGGGCACGCCCTTTTGAGCAACGACGTCTGCGTTCGAAACGATGTCAAGCTGGGACCAACGGGCACGTTCCTGCTGGTCACCGGCTCGAACATGTCCGGCAAGAGCACATTGCTACGTTCCATCGGCGTAAACGTCGCGCTGGCTCAAGCCGGGGGACCTGTTTGTGCCGCTGAATTTCAACTCACACCACTTCGAATCGCGACAAGCATGCGAATCACCGACTCTCTAGAAGACGGCATCTCGTTCTTCATGGCCGAATTGAAGCGACTGAAACAGATCGTCGATCAATCAGGTGAAGCAAGTCAAGAAGATGAGGCGACCTTGCTTTATCTGCTGGACGAGATCTTGCAGGGCACCAACTCGTCGGAGCGGCACATTGCGGTTTCACGAGTGATCCGCCATTTGGTCGAGAATGGAGCAATCGGGGCGGTTTCGACGCACGATCTTGGCTTGGCGAAGAATCCCGATCTCGTCGACGTGTGTGAAACGGTTCACTTCCGCGAATCGTTTTCCAGTGGAGAAAACGGTCAAAAGATGACGTTCGACTACAAGGTGCGATCCGGAGTCTCGCCAACAACCAATGCGTTGAAGTTGCTTGAACTCGTCGGATTAAACGATTAGCTACGCAACCGCCGCGTCAAAATCGTTCACCAGGCGATGAAACACTTCCAGCGTCACGCTGGCGGGAACCACCTCGCGCGACGATCCGGATTGTTTGCCAAAGCGGCAAAGCTTCAGTGAGCCGCCACGTGACGCAACCAGTTCGTAGTAACTGGTTTTGTCCTCTTCGTGGCTCGGCGGGTTGGATCGCATCTGCAGCACACAGCCATCGCTATCCGTCTCAATCAACGCGATCGGTTCGAGCAAGTAACTCAAACGCGAGGACAGCGAATCGCAGACTTTTTTCAGTTGCTCGGTCGATGCGCCGGCCAAGCGATCGGACTTGAGTTCAAATCGATCGAAGGCACAGGCTAGGTTGTCGACTGATGCAATGTCGCACTCCAGCCGGCCGTTGGCCGTGTCGGCAGAGAGACTTCCGTTTCCACTGAGGACGGTGATCCGATTCAATTCGAGACTGATTTCGTCTTTCATGGTCATGGTTCTCACCTCTTCTGTAGGTGGGACGGATTAGCAATCCGTCCTACGGTTACACATCCGCGACTTCGACGAGTTCGTCGGTCTGGGACATGGTTGGTTCATTTCCGTCGTAGGATATGACCGTGACGCATCCGTCCAACACGGTTTCGATGTGTACGGGTCTTCTCCACAATTGGTACAACGCTTTGAGCGTGTCTTCCGCGTAAGTGATCTTGACCTCAATGCCGCTCCAGCGGTGCTCAAGATACAGCTCGCCGCGGTTCTTGTAGTTGCCGTCCTTTACATAGATTATCGGTCGTCCCATGTTCGTGAGATTAAACAACAGCTGCTGTTTTACCTTGGGAAACTCACGGGTTTCGATCTCGTAATACTCCATATCCTCGTTGTAGCCAAAGGAAAACAGCTTGTGCTCGCGGCAGAAATCCAGCGTCAGGAATTCGTCGATGAACGTCAGATCGTTGTGAATGCGACGCACCTCGAAGATCTTTTCGCGACCTTTTCCTACGTGAGTGTTCCAGTTTTTCTTTTCCTTCCAATCGTCGCACCGGTCGTATTCTTCGCCGAAGCAACCGCGGTTCCAGCGATCTTCGATGTCGCGGAGTAGTTCGACGCCCAACTTGTATGGGTTCAATCGCGTCTGCGATCCAGCCAGCGTCCCTGCACAGTGATCGGCGTAACAAATCAAATCGCACGGCTCGATCCCGTGCCGTGTCATAATCGTCGAATGCCAGTAGGTCGCCCAACCTTCGTTCATGATCTTGGTCATACCTTGCGGCGCGAAATAGTACGCTTCGTCGCGAATGATCGCCAGCACGTCAAGTTGCCAGGCTTTGAGCGGCGCGTGGTTGAGCAAAAACAGCATCACATCACGCATCGGTTCTGATGGAATGCTCTCTTCTTTTTGTTCGAATTGCTTGCGGCGCTCTTCTAATTCCGCGGCGAGTTTGTCCGGCGGATTCACGAACGCATCCATGTAGCTTTTGGCGTCAAACTTTGCCGGGCTCATGTCGCCGTCATCCGCCGTGTGATCACGAAAGTCGTATTTGCTTTGATCGTCGTATCGCTTGATGAACGGCGAGTACGGGTCGATCAGGTCTTCGATGCTCAGACAGTAATCGATGAAACTTTCGACTTCTTCGACACCAAAGCGGTCCATGTATCGTCGGATGCGATTCCCGTGGTTCGCCATCTCGTCGATCATTTTGCGATTCGTTTTGCTGAACCACTGGTTGCATTTGAAGAAGTCACAGTGGCCATATACGTGAGCCATGACCAGCTTGTGATCCGTCTTCATGTTGCTGGCCAGCAGGTAGGCGTAGCAAGGATCGTTGTTGATGACCAGTTCGTAGATTTTCTGCAGGCCATACGAATAGCCCTTCTTGAGCTGCTCGTATTCCATTCCGAATCGCCAGTGCGGATAGCGAGTCGGAAAACCACCATAGGCAGCCACGGCGTTAAGTTGGTCCGCGTCGACGACCTCGAATATCGTGGGGAAAAAATCGAGGCCATAGTCGCTCGCGTGACCTTCCATCTGAGTCTGGATTTCGGCCAGTTCAGGTGGCAGGGCTCGGAAGTTGTGTAATACCGTGGCCATGGTTATTTCCTGTTAAGCCGCGCG
>CAYFJO010000281.1:0-14108 GCA_964343305.1 uncultured Pirellulaceae bacterium
AACAAGGCGATGAGCTTTGCGTTGACCTGTTGCTGCTGGCCCTTCCATTGAGAGGCAGGGGGCAGCGGATTATCGGCGTCGAGAAAATCAACCAGTTCCGTCCGCTGGGCATCGCTCAGGGATACTACGAAGCATGCCTTCGCCAGATAGTCCACTACCTCGGGTGCAGATTGCAGATCCTGATCCTGGAGCAGTTCGACGAAATCGAGCCTCAAAGCCGCGGGCGCTCCCTTGCGCTGCTGAGGCGCAGGGGCGAAGAGCTTACGGAAACCGTTTTTGAGTTCTTGCTCGCTCAGAGTTCCGTCGCTGTCCGTGTCCAACTTGCCGAAGCTGTTCTTCAACTTGGACGGCTTCGCTTCTTCCTGTGACAACTTGCCGTCGCCGTTGGTGTCCAATTTCTTAAGAAACCCTCTCACAAACTCGGGACGAGGTGCTCTCTTGGTGGGTCGGGCGGCCTGGGCCAGCAACGTGCCGGCGAAGTTGTGCCGGGCGAACACCGTGTTGGTGTTGATCCACGTTTGTCCACCGTCCCAGCCCTTCACGTTCGGCGGCTGGAAGATGTCCTGCCCCATCGACGTAGCCGCAGTAACCAACGCCGTGCTGTTGGGTTGCTCGGCTCCTAAGCTCCGTAACATCCCCACAACCAATTGCACAGGGCTCTTGATCTGCGTCCCCATCGATCTGGAGCTGTAAAACTCGTCGGAAAGAAACATGCTCTTCAGCATCGGGGCCAGTTCATAATCGTTGTCACGAAGCAACTGAGCCAGTTGCCCGACGGTCTGTTCGCTGGGGTCCTCATGGGCGAAGAACCTGAACAGTTTCCAGGCAATGAACTTAGCGGTCGCCGGCTGCTCGAGGATCAGGTCCACCAGTTCGTCGCCGTCGAAGTTGCCCGTTTTGCCGAAGATGGTTTTCTCGCCATCGTCGTGCACCTTATCGCGAAAAACGAACTTAGCCGTCCGCCCTTCGATCGTATAGCCGGTCAGCGCCCGAGCCGCCTCTTTGATGTCCTGTTCCGTGTAATTGCCCTCGCCCATGCTGAACAGTTCCATGATCTCGCGGGCGAGGTTTTCGTTGGGACGTCCTTTGACGTTCTTGTCGTTGTCCAGGTATCGCAGCATGGCCGGATCGTGGACGATGCCGTGCAGCAACTGGCCGAAGTTGCCGGCGGCGTGCTTGCGAAACAGCTCGTTCTGCAAATACATGGCGCGGGTGTTGCGCACGGTTCGGAAACCGGTGGCAAAGTGACCGTGCCAAAACAGAACCAGCTTCTCTTCCAGCGGCCGCGGTGACTCGACCATCCGTTTGGTCCACCACCCGCGCAACTCGACATAGAGTTGTCGTTCGTTCTGTTTGCGATTCTTGGTCGCATTCTTCTTTTGTTGCTGCAACAGTTTTTTGCGCTCTTCGGGGGTGAGTTTGGCAAGCGCTTTCCGGTCCAGCTTGATTTGTTCTACCGGCTGGGGATCTGCGATGGCAAATGCAATGTCCGCTTCTGGCTGTTTGCGGTAGTCCACCAAATAGGCCACAGCGTCGCGCAAGCCCATGGCATGCAACTCCTCGACTTCTTCAGGTGTGCCGCCAAAACCGGCTCGCCAGAGTAGATGGCGGGCCTTGGTGTAGTCCCAGGCGTCTTCCGCAAGCGGGCCGGCGGCTTCGGCAACAGCAGTGCTCGCCAACGCGGCCAGCACGACGCCGACTAGTAGCCAGGCACGAAGTACTGTTGGTCTCATGATCGTGACTCCGTCTTCAAGAAAGTGAAATCCGCAATGTTTGGGTAAAACAACAAAAAACCTTTGGTCCATCAATCGCCGGCGCGTGAGTCGGTCTCCAAGATGGGGTATTCAAGGTTGGTCAAGACAAATGGACATGCTACGACAACCAGTTCGGCGACACAACAAATACGGCCGTGCGAGATTGGAGCCCCGGAAGGCCTTCTCTCGCGTTCACCGGGGATGATCAATCGCCAGCATCGGCTGGTTTGGTTGTCTGAGTAAAAAATGGTTGGCAAACTACCCGTCAAAGCAGTTTGGGGAAGGCGTCTTGTGTGACGAATCCGAGTCCAGTCATTTCGGAAGGCAGGATCGCTGCTTTAAACAGGGGACGCATTGAGGAACTTTTTCCGCCAGATCCGCAATACTGACCTCGGCCAGCAGATTCGAATGTTGTTTCTCCAGCTTTACCTACAATAAACCAAGTTTAAGTTAAATGGATTAACGTCACGCTAAGATAAACTCTCGTTCGACGCGGTGTCAAGACTTTGCTACAAAAAACTGACAATGGCACAAAGGACCGAAACGGATTGACTGTCGTCCGAGCTTGTACCCCCAACAACACGTGCTACCACTAGCACCAAACGGTAAATGTCGTATCGGGCGTCAAGTTTGAGATCGAACGTTTTTCTGAAAGCGTTCGATTGCAAACCGGCCTTCAAGGCCGCGATTTTCCGTTTGGTGCTAAGACCGAAATCGGCGTCGATGACATGCGTGTCTTGTTTGCGCCAGCCGAAGTCGCCTGCTCGCTCATGCAGCGCGTACTGCATGCGTTGGCTTTCTTTGTTGGTGATAACCTGGCTGGGGCTGGACTGCTTGACATAGATCATCGCATGGCGGTCGAGGTGTCGCGGATGCCTTCTGGATCGGGATCAAAGCGTTGTGCCGCAGGTACGACATCACGACGGCGCAATGTCTTCGCAAATACGGTCGTTTATAAGGCACAACAAAAAGGCCTGAACCGCACCGCTGTGCTGAAGATGATCTTGGCCAGATCGCACCGACGTTGCCCAAAACCGTCGAGATACAAAAAAACGCCGGAAGCTCTCATCTCCCGACGCTGTGTGTAAACCAGATGGTGGCGGGATTTACCTTCGTGGCGTTACACCAATCGCCGGGTGCCGACGTGGAGCAGTCCGTTCATCAAACTTGACGTCCCGACTTCGTGGTCCAAGTTCAGAATATGTCCCAACTCATGCAACACAACGGTCAACAGGTCCGTATGACCTGAAGCGGCGCTTTCAGCGAGTGCAGGCAGACCGTGATCGCCAAAGTCAGCAAACTCTTCATCTTGTTGCGGAGTTGGATCAATGAACCAGCCGTGACCTGCCGCGTTGATGTCGATGACGACAGAAGACCCGAGAGCCGCACCCAATTGCGCCCCAACTAGTTCGGTGATCGAGACGGTCGTCAATCTCAGTTGTTTGAGCTGGCTGGTCGTTAAACCCGGTGATAGAACATCGATTGCTGCATCGACAACCGGCGCGAGATCTTCGGTCCTTAACGGCACGGCGTCATCGTTCGATTGAGATTCTCCGCTCAGTGCGAACAACGCATTGGCCCACGCGCCAAGAATTGCCGTGTCGGTGTTGGAACCCAGTCCGAAGGAACTGTCGACGGATCCGTTCGCACTCAGGTCGATGAAGAACCGTGTATGGCTCGCGCGGTGGATGACGATGTCGTCGGTGCGGTCGCCGTTGATGTCGCCGGCTAAGGCGCGGTCGATGTTGTTGGCACCCAGGTTATGGAAACGGTCGACTGTGCCGTTGGCGCCGAGGTCGAAGAAATACCGGGCTTGGCCCGCGCGATGGATAGCGAGATCGTCGTTTCCGTCGCCATTAAAGTCCCCGACCAGGACGGTATCGATGTTGGCGGCACCCAGGTTGAAAGACCGGTCGACTGATCCATTGGCACTGAAGTCAAGGAAAAACTTGGCTTGGCTGGCGCGGTAGATCAACACGTCGTCCGTGCCGTCGTTGTTAAAGTCGCCGATGAAAATGCTGTCGATGTTGGCCGCGCCCAAAGTTTGTGAGCGATCGACCGTGCCGTTGGCACCCAAGTCGAAGAAGAATTTGGCGATGCTGGCCCGACAGATCAGCAAGTCGTCTGTGCCATCACCGTTGAAATCGCCGACCAGCACGGTATCAATGTTGGCCGCGCCCAGATTGAACGAACGGTCGGCCTTACCGTTGGAATCGATGTCGAGTGCAAATCGGGCTTGGCCCGCGCGATAGATGCCGATGTCGTCAACGCCATCGCCGTCCCAATCGCCGACCAGAGGTAGGTCCCCTTCCGCGCCGAAGCTTGTCGCATTGTCCACTGTGCCGTTGCTGCCGATGTCTTGAAACCAACGGGCTTGGCTTCCCCGCCAGATTCCGACCGCATCCGGGGCCACCGGACGGACAACCCACGGCTCGAAACCGGTCGTGTCGTTGCGGGCATGAAAAATCAGTTTCCCGTTTACATTCGCGAGGTCCCGGGGAATTGACGACGATACACCAGGGTTGATGTCTCGGACGAGTACGGTTCCGCCAGCGGTCCCGTCAGTTCTCCACAACTCGAAGCCATTCGTGCCATCGTTGGCACCGAAATAAAGCCCCCCGTTCTTGACCGCGAGGGACTGAGGGTTCGACGCTGCGGTCCCGGGGTTGATGTCCTTGACGAGCACCGTTCCGATTTCGGTCCCGTCACTCTTCCACAGCTCAATTCCATTCGTCCCGTCGCTAGCTCTATGCTGATTTCTGGAATCGTGACCCCATCAAAAGCTCCGCTCGCTGGCGTATACAGTAATTCGCCACCCACAAATGTAAGGCGAGCGGCAGACGAGAATTTACCCAATACAAGCACGACGCGCAAGCGAGTGAATCGAGAAACTCACTTGCTTGCGCTGCGTGCTGGTATATTCTCATCTGCCGCTCGCCTGAATTCCAGATTAACCCTGCCCTAACCGCTCGCGCCGATAGGTGCCGTCGGTCACACGCTGGACCCACGTTTCGTTTTCGAGATACCAACGAATGGTGAGTTCCAGCCCCGTCTCAAATGTTTGCTTGGGCTTCCAGCCGAGTTGCGTTTGAATCTTACCGGCATCGATCGCGTATCGGCGGTCGTGGCCGGGACGATCTTTCACGTACGTGACGAGCGATGTTGACGGGGCGTGTGGAAGATCCGGCTTCAGGCGGTCGACGGTTTCGCAAATCGCATCGACCACCTGTTTGTTCGTCCGCTCGCAGTCTCCGCCGACGTTGTAAACTTCACCTGGCTCACCTTTGTGCAGCACAGCTCGAATGGCATGGCAGTGGTCTTCGACAAACAACCAATCCCGGATATTCATACCGTCGCCGTAAATCGGCAGCGGCTTACCTTCCAAGGCATTCATCACCATGAGCGGAATCAGTTTTTCGGGAAACTGATAGGGTCCGTAATTGTTGGAACAATTCGTCGTCAAGACAGGCAGGCCGAACGTGTGATGATAGGCGCGGACAAAATGATCCGAGGAAGCCTTCGACGCTGAGTAAGGCGAATTGGGCGCATAAGGCGTGGTCTCCGTAAACTTCCCATCGTCGCCCAACGAACCATAGACTTCGTCCGTCGACACGTGAAGAAATCGAAAGCCTGACTGTTCGTCGGCGGAGAGCGTGTTCCAATAATCGCGAGTCGCTTCGAGCAATCGAAACGTTCCCACGACATTGGTCATCACAAATTCGGCGGGGCCGTCGATCGATCGATCGACGTGCGATTCGGCGGCAAAGTTGACGATGGCCTGTGGTTTGTGCTTGGTCAACAGTTGCGACACAAGATCCGCATCGCCAATGTCGCCTTCCACGAATTTGTATCGTGGATTGCCGGTGAATGCTTCCAGCGAATCCAGATTCCCTGCGTACGTGAGACAATCCAGCACTACGATCCGGGATGATTCGTCTGCAAGCCATTGCTTCACGAAGTTGCTGCCAATAAAGCCGGCACCCCCCGTGACCAGAATCCACTCATCCGAACCGAGCATTTTGTTATCCTGATCGCTTATTCTTGCGGATCACGGAGTGCGGCTTGAATCTCAGCGTCGCTCAACGACTCGATTTCCGCAAGCATCCTTTCGAAATCGTTTTCGGATGCTTGCTCCTCGGCGTCGATTTCCTCTTCGGTCTTCACGTTCAGGCCGCCGGCTTCCTGTGCCAAATAGAGAGCCAGCGTTTCTGGCGTCGGATAATTCCATGCGACGACCGGCGTCAATTTGACCTCCAGCCAATCCTCAAGCTCCTTGCTCAATTCAACGGCGGTTAGCGAATCGATGCCCGTTTCAGCGAATGGCATATCGCGCTCGATTTCCCCTTCGTTCACGTCGGCCCGCTCGACCAGCCATTCAATCATCCAAGTCTCGATCAACTCGGCAAGTCGCGCGACCTGATCTTCAGACAAAGGCACGTCTTCCGGGCTGAACCCAAGCGACGGTTTCTTTTTCGGCGATCGCTTCAAGCCTGGCGTTGCTGATCCATTTGCTCCGCTGCCATTGCTGTCGCCATAGTGTTTGCCGTTGCCGTTGGAATGCTTGCCGTTTCCGTTGCTGCCATTCCCGTTTTCGCCACGAACCCATTGGTCGATGACTCTCAACTGGCCTGATAAAAACCATTCTCGGCAAAGGTTTCGCTGGACCTTGCCGCTAGTCGTGCGCGGAAGACTTGCTTGCCGGATCAACACCACGGCATGCATATCCAGATCATGGTCCGAAGCCACGGCACTGCGAACCCGACGGAACACGCCACTCAAGTCCGAATCGCGATGCTGCCGATCCAGTTCATGTACCGCGACCAAACGTTCCTGGCCGTCTTTATCAACTGAAAACGCCGCCCCCGAACCGGTCTCTAGTGCCGGGTGGGCATGCCCGACGGTGTGTTCGATGTCTTGCGGATAGTGATTTGAACCCCGAATGATGATGACGTCTTTGACGCGACCCGTTACGTACAGTTGCCCGTCGCCGACAAAGCCTAAATCCCCAGTCCTCAAATACCCGGTTACGTTATTGTCTTTGAGTTCCACATTGAACGCTCGTTTGTCTTCGTCGTGCTGCTTCCAATAACCAGCCGTTACGCCCGGGCCCTTCACCCAGATTTCGCCTACACGATTCTGTGGCAAGAGCAGCTTCGTATTCGGGTCGACGATCGCAATCTCACCTTCCAAGGCTTGACCGCACCCGACCAATCGCAGCACGTCCTTCGTGTCGTGGCCGTTCGCCGACTCAACACGATGCTCCGCCAGTCCGGTTCGTAGTACAGACTTCACGTTCAAGGCCGCAGGCCCAATGCCGCCCGAGGCGATCAACGTCGCTTCGGCCAAACCGTAGCAGGGATAGAACGCATCTGCTCGAAAACCGCACGGCTCAAACATTTCCGCGAATTGTTCCAGCGTCTCGACCGAGATCGGCTCCGCCCCGCAGAAAGCAAGCTTCCAGCTACTGAGGTCCAGCTCGGCACGTTCCTCAGGCGTTGTCTTGTTCACACATAATTTGAACGCAAAATTGGGCGCTCCGCTGACCGATGCCCGGAAGTCCGACATGGCCTTCAACCAACGAATCGGTCGCTGCAAGAACGAAGTGGGCGGCATCAAGACAGCATGACGCAAGGTGTACAACGATGCCAGAACGCCGCCAACCAATCCCATATCGTGGTAGGCTGGCAACCAAAACACTCCTACGCGTTCGTCGTCCGCAGCATGCAGATTGGGAACATCGAATCCCTTGTAAATCATCTCTAAGTTCGACAGGAGATTGCCGTGAGTGACCATCACACCCTTAGGGTCCCTCGTCGAACCAGACGTGTATTGCAAGAACGCGACGTCGTCCGATCGGGCCTCGACCGGCTCCCATTGGTTGGCAAGCTCTTCCGGAATTTCGTTGGTCGGCAACCAAGACAGGGATTGCAATTCAGGAGCCGCTCGGGGCAACTCCAGCGTTTCGATGGTTTGTGACGATGTCAGTGCCAGCGTCGGTTCGCAGTCTTCCGCGATCGCCAGCAACCGGGGCATGGGCCGGCGTGGTTTCGGATACGTTGCGGGAACAGGCAACACTCCGGCGTACATACAGCCGAAAAAAGCGCTCAAAAACTCAAGTCCCGGAGGGTATACCAGAAGGGCACGGTCGCCGCTCTTGGCCTGCTGTTGAATTTGCGCCGCAATGCTGCGTGCACGCGCATCCAACTGTCGAACCGTTAACGAAAGTTGCTGGTCATCGTCGGCAAGAAACGAATACGCAAGCCGATCAGGATCCGTTTCAGCCTGGCGCCGTAGAAGGTCAGTCAAGTTTTCAATATCGCTGAAACGCGCTTCCTGTGCGTAGGCAATGTCTGAACTCTTGATGTCGGTCATCGGGTTTCCTGTGGCTTACCTGCGCCGAAGTCTATAATCCATCGGACAACCAGCCCTCACCCAAAATCTTCATGTGTTGGATGCTAAGCCGCTGCCGTAATCCAGTAGTATAGATTGAGTTACAAAATAAGCAAGGTATGACGCAATAGCTAAAATGGGCAATTGGCGGATTGCGAAAAATGTTCAAACTTATGCAAGAGCGTCATCGAATTTGGGGTGGGATAGTTCTTCGTTCTTTTCACATTTGGTGTTTCCAAGTCAACCCCGTCCACTTATTTTCACTCCATTGTGGTTTGACGTGAAAAGAAGATGTTTTCACGGGAATATAAAAGACGATACTGGCAAAGTTGTCAAGATGGTAAAATTGACTATGTCGACACCCTGGCTACCCAAAACAAACGAAAACACACGGGAAAAACAGCCAATCGTGTGTTTCCCCTTCGCTGGAGGCGGCTCTTCGTTTTACTATCGTTGGGCTCAAAAACTTCCACCATCCTTCCACGTTTTGCCAGTTAGGCTACCGGGCAGGGAGTCACGCTTCGAAGAATCGCCATTCGAGTCGATTCATGCGTTGGCGGATGTCGTAGCCGATGTGCTAGGTCATGCGTTGGACGGACCTTTCTCGATTTTCGGATATAGCATGGGAGCGATTTTAGGATTCGAGGTCAGTCGCCGCCTGATTCAAGGCAGTTCGGCAAAGCCCCGACGAATGATCGTGGTGGCTTGCCGTGCCCCCCAATTGCCAAATCAACAAGAACCGCTGCACACACTGGAAGACCAAGAGCTGATCGACGCGATCCGTTCCCAGTTCGGCGGAATCTCGGATGAGCTCTTTCAACAGCAGTCGCTAATTAAGGCGCTGCTGCCGACGATTCGCGCGGACTTGAAATCCGTCGAAACCTACTCGTTCCAAGTGGCACCGCCGCTGGACATCCCCATTCTGGCGCTGGGCGGAGCGAGTGACACGACCGTCCCGTTGGCTGATCTAGATGCGTGGCGAGAACAAACGTCGGCCGCGTTCAAGCTGCGAACCTTTCCAGGCGGCCACTTCTTTTTCGAAGCGGCACAAAAGAGTGCCACACAAACCATCGTCCGCTGGCTGGGCCTGTAAGTTGTTTGTCAGGCAGATTCCAGGATGCTCGCGCCAAAGGTGAAGCCCCCGCCAAACGCACACAAGCCAAGGCGATCGCCCTTTTGCATTTCCGGCAACAACTCGGACAGGCACAATGGAATGCTCGTGGATGAAGTGTTGCCGTGTGATTCAATATTGCTGAATACGTTTGCGTCAATGCGGCTTTGAATGGCGTCCATGATGCGCTGGTTCGCCTGGTGAGGTACGACCAATTGCAGGTCCTTGACCATCATGCCCTCGCGCTGGCACACACGATTCAAACTCGAAACCATAGATCGGACGGCTTCGGTGAATACACGGCGGCCCTTCATTTGGATGTAGCCGTCGTGCAACAGCGGCACGCTCAACGTTCCCTCTTCGTCACCACGCGCGGAGAGTTCCGGCCGGTAAAGCCGCGCTTTGGCATTGTCGAAATGCGCTTCGCCGTACAGGACGGTTGCGGAAGCTGCGTCACCGAACAGAATCGCAGTGTCAAAATCCAATGGATCCAATAGCGGCGACAAGACTTCGGCGGTCACGACCAAAACACGGCCGTGCGGCTGACTTTGGAGAAAGTCGTAGCCAGCCTGCAACGCATACAAATAGCCGGAACAAGCGGCGTTGATGTCGTAAGCCTGCGCCAGGGCGTCGGTTTTTCCCCCGCACAATCCCGACAAAACGCGGCAGGCCATGGATGGCGTGACCGAGGTGGGACTCGTTGTACTGCAAATCACAAAATCGATGTCGTCGGGAAGCAAGTTCTCCTGGTCCAGCGCGCGCCAACTTGCGTTGACTGCGAGACCGACGGCATCCTCGCCATCGTCAACCCAACATCGCCGCGCGATTCCTGTCCGTCGAATAATGTCGTCGGATGTGACGTTCTCACTCTTGCTATTCGAGCCCGAGATGGACATCCCGCCGCAACTCAACAAGTCGGCGTTCGTCAACACCCGACTGCCCTCAACCGTTGCGACGGACGAAACTCCGACCTGAAACGCCCGCGGCTCGTTGCTCCGCTGCGAAACTCGCAATCGTTCTCGGCTGGGCCGGCGAACCAACACCGGCGTGCCTGGCTGTTCCTGAGTGATCGGCTTGGGCCGTGCTGACGCATTTTCGACGACCAATTTCAGCATCGGCGCGCCGACGGCGATCGCGTCACCTTCCGCAACCAAAACCGATTCCAGCACACCCGACACCGGCGAGGTCAAATCGAAAACACTTTTCGTTGCTTCCAACGAAGCAACCACATCGCCGCGCTCGATCTTGTCGCCCGGCTTGACGAACAATTCGACCACTTCGACGGTTTCGTCCGAAGGTCCCGACCCAATGGCCTCGACAAACGCGACACCATCTTCAGCTTTCTTGGGTGCCGTCCACGACAGATCCAAATCTAACAACTCGGCAGCCGTCGACAGCACGCGGCGATACGACGGCAACACTTCGATCTGATTCGCAAAATTGCAGGGCACAAATGTATCCGCACGCGTCACGCGTCGAACGGCCACGGGAACTCGTGTTCTCTCCGCGACCGTTGCCAGAATCTCCGCCCCCACGCCGCACGTGTGATTGTCTTCGTGAACCACAACCAATCGCGCGGTTTTCTCCGAAGAGGCAATCACGGTGTGTTTGTCCCACGGTGAGAGGCTTCGCAAATCGATGATCTCGGGCTCGATGCCAATCTTTTCCAACTCGTCCGCGGCACGTTCGCAGAGACGAACCGTGTTGCCCCAAGCGACGAACGTGATGTCGCGGCCCGCTCGCGCTCTCCGCGCCGGTCCAACAGGGACAAATTGACGCGAGACGTCTTCGGAAGTCGTATTGACGGGGTCGTTCAGGCAGCTCTTCGGATAGAAAAAAATCGTCGGCCGCTCGGACCGGAATGCCGCATTCAACATGCCTGCCGCGTCCGCCGCCGTCGAAGGCATGAAAACGTCTACACCCGGAGTATGAGCCATCACGGATTCAAACGTCTGAGCATGAAACGGCCCCAGTCCGGGACGAAATCCGCCGCAGGCAACCATGATGATCACTGGCGACCTCCATTGCCCGTCGGTGCGCCAATTGATACTGCCAAGTTCGGAAACGATCTGGTTGTAAGCCAAAGGCAAAAAGTCGGCGAATTGAATGAAAGCCACGGGACGCTCGCCGGCCAAAGCTCGTCCGATCGACACGCCCACGATGGTCGATTCGGACAGCGGTGAGTTGCGGACGCGATCGCCAAACTTTTTCCCCAAGCCCTTCGTCGTGCCAAACACATCGCCCTTGGGATCGTCAACGTCCTGGCCCCAAAGGGTCACGCGGTCGTCCTGCTGCAAGTGGTGGAGCAGCACTTCGCGCAACGCGTCGCGCATCACCAACCCAGTTCCATCTTCGGTGCCGCGCACTTCCTTGGACGGATGCGTCAATTCAACTGGCAAACCCCGTTTGGCCGTATCAGTCGCCCGCGGTTCCGGCCCCAATGCCGATGCCTCTTCCGCGGCAGCGACCTCTGCGGCCACTTCGTCGTGGACTCGGTCTAGATCACTCTGTTCGATCCCAGCTTCCAGCAACTTTCGCTCGAGGACACGAATCGGATCACCCGTATCGTTGGATCGCTGGATGTCCGACTCTTCGCGATAAATCGTCTGATCGTCGGCGTTGGTGTGGCTGGTCATGCGCTCGACGTTGAACACCACAATCGCCGGTCCGCGAGACTTCCGCACGTCCGCAACTATCGGCCCCAGCAACTGGTCCGCTTCGAGCAGGTCGCGACCGTCCACGCGATGAATCGGCATTCCATAAAACTCGTCCGGCTCGCCGTTGGGGTGCGAATAGAAAGTCTGACCGGGAGTCGCCGTAGAAATCGCCCAGTGATTGTTTTCTACAAAGAACAAGACTGGCAACTGGCTGCGTACCGTTTCGGCGACCGCTTCCAGGAACTCGCCCTCTTGCGTCGTGCCGTCACCGATGCTGCACAGGACGATGGCTTGATCCGACCGCTTCTTCAGCACGGCGGCCACACCAGCCGATTGCAGCGCACTGTTGCCCACCGGCCCGACAATGCTCAGCACGTTCAACGCGCGATCGCACATGTGGGCGCTCATCTGGCGCCCGCGGGAATGCGATTGGTCTTTGCAATATAGGCTGTCGAAAAAACTCTTAATAGAAATCCCGCGGCCCAGCATCAGCGCCTTGTCGCGGTAGTGGCAGTGTAAATAATCGTCGTCGATCAGATGCGGCAGCAAGGCCACGGATGCTTCGTGGCCGGCCCCAGCGACATGAAAGAACGCTTCCCCTCGATTCGTCAGTTGTTGTTCCAACCGATCAATTTCCCGCGCAGTGAGCATCGTGCGGTATAAATCGAGAGTTTGTTTGGTATCCATACCATCCCGTGAGGGCGAATTCGCGTAATCCGTTTCGCGAAGAGTTTTAATTTTCAGATGCGAGCCGTGGTTGGGAAAGTGATTGCAAGGCTAGCATCGCTTTCCGCAGACAGACATTTGGCTGAAAAAAATAGTCGTCACTTTCGTTTGTCCATGCCAGTAATATTGGTAAGTCTTGCGGAAAAAAACAATTGTGCGGTCGCAATCTGGCAAGGCACGAGGTGTATCAAAATTAGGCGAATTTGGAAACATGCATTTTTCGGATTGTTACGGCCGATGGCCATGCGTGGCAATGGTTGCCAGACCGGGACGCATGGGAAGTCGACGCGGCTGCCCGTAACTCGCAACAAACCGCTCAGCAATCCAAAGCGGCAACAAACCGATGATCGCCCACGCGAATCCGTACGCACCAATCACGGCAGTGACCAGGGAGGTTTGGGTTAAATAGTAGGTGAATATCAAGAGTTGCACGAAAAGCACATAACCAGTCGGACCTCTCAATCTCGACGCAACTTCCGGCATGACGGCGAGCATGAGCCCGATCAACGTGACAATCGTCATGGCATACAGCATCCCGCCTTGTGCATACGCATCGACATGTGCCGCGGCGACGGCGTGCCCTTGGATGTGGGTGATGCTGGGATACATAAAATTAAAAACGTGTTCCGATACACCCGATGGTTCGCCGATGCCAATGGCGTTCAGTCCAAGGTAAATCCCGTCGAACGGCAAATGATCAGGATAAACGTTGACATAGAACGGAAATGCTACGGACATGCGATAGACAATCTGGCGAAAACTGTCGGCAAGTTGCCAGTGTTCCACGATCGTCGACTGCATCAGCGTCAAGCCGGCAAATGCGCACGCAAAGAAAATGGCGAGCGATCGCAATTTGATCACTTTCAAAAGGACAAGCCCAAGTCCCAGCCAGATGATGTTGATCAGAACAAAGGATTTGACAAACACCGACAAATTGAAAAACAACGTCAACAACAGTGTCAGCAGAAACGCGATCGTCCAGTCGAGCGAACGCGTACGCACCATTTGAAACAACGCGTAGTGCAACATCGTTGGCATCACGGTATACGTAATCCCAAAGAATGCCTGGCCCATCGAATTGAAGATGTCGTGTCGTTGGAGCATGAGGGAATTGAAATCAGCATCGTCGCTGTGCCACAACATGATCACGCCCAAGTACCCGTTGACATGCAGCTTCCACCCACAGAAACCAGCGAAGATGCCGACAATCGCGTAAAAGCTGGGCAGAGCCATGCCCGATTGACTCGCGTGCGCAGGTCGCCTTTCCACACGTCGTTTCTTCACCCTGGCGGTTAAAAGCACACAAGCGGGCGGGATCAGCAGCGGCGCAAACAGCATGAACCAATATCGAAACGACGAAACGTCTCTCAGCATGCTGTGGTCTTCGCCGTAGTTCAACGATTCAAAGAAATCGAGTCCGAACAGGCCAATGCTGGCGCCTCCGATGAGCGTCGTTACCGTGTAGGCAAC
>CAYFJO010000282.1:0-14101 GCA_964343305.1 uncultured Pirellulaceae bacterium
CTACGCTAGAACAATCTTCGTAAACTAGGAATTCTCAAAACGGTCCCGCTATAACGCCGCTCGATCGGCTCGGGGCAAGTTGGGCGCATCGGGATACTCGTACAATATCTTGATCGAACAGTTCACGCCGCTTTTACAGCGATGGGGCAAGGTGATTCGCGTCAATGATCCTCAGTTGGGTCTCGATGCCGAGGTCGAAAAGGTGCGACGACGAAACCTCGATCCAATCCACTTTGCTTTCGCGCCACTGCAAGACGTTTTTCTGGCACAGAGTGCGCCCAATGTTGTATTACCGATGTGGGAATTCCCGAACATCCCCGATCACGCGTTCAACAATGACCCACAGAACGACTGGGTCGCCATGTCCGCGAAGTGTGACGGACTGATCGTTAGCGGTCCGTTTACAGAGCAGTCCTTTCGCAGCGCCGGTGTGGATGTGCCAATTCACATCGTGCCCGTCCCAACTCCGCAGAAGTACTATCAGATTCCAACGTGGAAAGCCGAAGACACGAGCGTTATCGATTGCCCGTCCTACGTCTTTTCCAATGTGAACATCAAACTGGAAGAAATCTATCCGCCGCCAGAAGAGACTCGGCCAGGGGTCTCTAGGACTTTGAAATCCATCGTGCGGTGGGGCGTCAAGAAAGCAGCTTCCGTGATTCCGGCAGACCTGCGATCGCGCCTGGCGTCGGTTTACGACTGTGGCCGATGGGCGTGGGATATGCGCGAAAGAACAGTACGCCCGCACGACGCGAACATGAATCTTCACGGGGTGGTTTACACCAGCATTCTCAATCCGCAGGACGACCGTAAGAACTGGCAAGATATGTTGACGGGCTTTTTGTTCGCACTAGGCGATTGCGCCGATGCAACGTTGGTCGTGAAGCTGGTTTCGGCGGATGCGGAGCAACTGAATCGAGTGATTCGATTTTATGAAAAAATGTGTTTGTCGCACCGCTGCCAAGTCATTTTCGTGGCAGATTATCTGACAGATGAGCAGATGCTGCAATTGACGACCGCGAGCACTTACTATGTCGCGACAAGCCGCGCCGAAGGAAGTTGTCTGCCGCTGATGAATTTCCTGGCAGCCGGGCGACCCGCGGTGAGTCCGCGACATACGGCCATTTCTGATTACTTCGACGAAGAGATCGGATTTGTCGTCGATTCTCATCCGGAGCCGACTGCGTTTCCACACGATCCACGCTGGCGCAAGACGACCACTTGGCATCGTCTGGTCTGGACTTCGCTGGTAGACCAACTTCGAGAAAGCTATCGAGTCGCGAAAGAATCTCACGGTGTCTACGCTAGCCTAGCGCAGCGCGCGCGGGAAAGAGTGGAGTTGTGGTCAAGCGCCGAGAACGTTTGGCCGCGACTCGAGTCTGCCCTAGAACAAGTGGCTGGCTGTTGTCCTGCCAGCGCAGCATGGGAAAAAGGTGTTGCTGCTGCTTGAGCCGTTTTCGTCCTTCAGGCGGCTCGTTGCTTTGAGGATGAGGTGACTGACCGATCGCGATGGAGATTCCAAAAGCTCGCCGGCTTGCCACAATGTTCGAGAAATCGCCCAGCGTCATCAGCAATCTGTTCGAGCAGGCTGTCGAGTGCTTCCGATGACCATGCGATTGGGCTCTTGAATCGTCGCCGAAGGCCAGTTAGCTCACCCAGCGTGTCTTGGACTCGCCCGGGGAGCCAGTTCCAGCATTTGTTCAGCCACCGGAAAGAAAGCAGCCGCCGCATCAGCTTCGTGCTGCGGAACTTTGCCGTCCCTGGATTCATTTTTCGATCCACATTGGGAATGTCCACCGCGGGGTCCACTCCGAGAAAATCAAAACATCGCCTCAATTCTTTTCCTGGTTGTCGCACGAGGTCTTCAAAAAACAATAAGTGGATCTGGTCATCCGAGAATCGCTTTCGATACGTACTGAGTCTTTGCCAATAAAGTGTGTCATTGATCATGGCCGGAAAGGCATTCAGCGCGTCGCCAATCTCATCGGGCACTTCGATGCCGAATCTGTGCGCCCGATAATGATGTTCGCGAAAAATCGATTCGATGCGAGTAATGGGATCGCGGGCAATCATAATGAGCCGGACATTGGGAAAGTGCTCTGCAATTCGTTGGCACGACAATTCGGCAAAATCGGTAACCACGTACGAAGTGCTGCCCTCGCCGCAAAGGGATTGTGGGTCGCTGTCTTCAAACAACGATTCGTACCACGGCCAACGCTCGGGATAGAAACGCGAAAAGAAATTCGGCTCTTTTTTGGGCGACATATAGATATTGGGGTGCTCGCCCAGCAGCGAACACAAGGTACAAGTTCCGCATTTGCCAAATCCCGGGACAATGAAATCAAGTCGCAATTGTTTTACCTCGTATCAGCTTCGACAAATTAAGCTGCCTGTTTGATCTCACTTCTCCGCGGATCGTGGCAATTCAAGTCCCAGAAATCCATAGGTTTTCCATAGAACTCCAGGAAGCGATGTGTTTCTTCCGTCACTTGTTCAATAACCCAATCGTACGTAACAGGATCCCATGTGACGGGACGATCGAATCGGCGACGCAAACCAAAGGATTTGCCAATCCAATCTTGGATGCGGTCGGGCATCGTTCGCCAAAGTGCGCCTAGAAATCTCTGACTCCGGACGTATCTCATCAGTTTAGTATCGTAGTACTTTTGCCCGGCTGAATTCAATTTGCGTGCCACGCTGCCAATTCTTGCGGATGGATTCACTCCGAGAAATCGGAAGCATTTCGTCAGCTCATCGGCTGGTCGATTCACGAAGTCTTCGAAAAAAACAACATGGATGCGATCGTCAGGGAAACGCTCGCGAAAAGTGTTGATTCGCTGCCAGTATCGCGTATCCTCAATCAATGTGGGCAGGTCACGAAGAGCATCTCCGATGTCATAGGGTGTGTTGATTCCCATGCGATGGGCAGCCTGGTGCAATTGGCGAAAGCATGACTCCAGGCGAGGAATTGGATTGCGTGCCATCACGATCAATCGCGTATCTGGAAAGCACTCGTTGATTCTCTGGCATGCTCGCTCAGCGTGTTTGAAAGATGAATAGGCAACACTCGCCTCGCCACAAACATTCGCGGGACTAGCGGCGCGAAAGAGCGACTCGTACCAGGGCCAGCCTTTGTCAAAGTTGTAAGCGAAAAATGCCGGCTCCTTCTGTGCTGGCATGAAAATCTCCGGATGCTCAGAAAGCAACGACCAAAGCGTCGTTGTGGCACAATTCGCGAATCCGATGAGAAAAAAATCAAGCTGCATGAGACAATTGAATTGGTCAGGTCTAAGCAGGTTTGCGGGCGATGATGATTTGACTCTTGGGCATAAACTTGTCGAAGGCCCGCTTCACTCGCACACCTTTGGGTGTCGCAAGCAGGGTTTGCCAGGTTTTCGCCCACTCGCGCATGAGAGGTTGTTCGTACCAAGATTTGACAGCCGCACCCGTCAGCGCGTCGAAGTCCAACTCACTGGCCCAAAACAGCATCAACATCATCGTCCAATAAAAGCTTCCGCATCCACGTTTCTCGATGACCAGGCCAGCGTCTTGAACGAGCCGATCGAACTGGTCGTGCTCAAACACCCGGATATGAAACGGCTTTTCCCAGATGACCGAATCGGCCACTTCACGCTGGATCGATTCCGACACCGGATCGGGCACACAAAGTAGATACTGGGCGCTGGCGTCGCCGATGCGAACCAATTCAGACATCAATTGCTGGGGCTCATCGACATGTTCGAGAACTTCCTGGCAGATGACTTTGCTGGCAATGCCGTCGTCGAGTGGTAGCGGATTTGAATCGCTTTGAAGGACTCGAAAATCACGTTTGGCCATCGCTTGAATCAATTTCGTTGCATATTCAACCCGTTCTGGATCGGAATCGGTGGCGATGACTTCGGCTCCACAACGCACCGCAAACTGGGCGGAGAGCCCCTCGCCACATCCCACATCCACGACTAAGTCATCAGGATCGATTACAAAGCCTTCAAACAATTCGCGCGAATCCGTGTTAAACCAACCCGTCAATGTCGAATCTCGTTCGTGCAACGCATCAAGGTTGATTCCCGAAGGTGGACACGGCTTCGGTACGTCACGACGTCGAATCATTCGTTTGAGTGCTTGAAGCATGAAGAGCCCTTTCGTGGTTTGGCGGCGGATTGTAGTGCATTCCTTGAAATTGGGTAAATGCAGAACTCGATGATTGCATGAGGCAGGTGATAGCAGTGGAGCGATATTGACGGGTGTAGATGCGATCACTACCATCTCGCGCCTTTTGCACGGAACCGTTTCGCTACCTAACGCATTATTCCTTCTATGGCAATTGCTCAACTAAGACGGTTGTTCGCCGCGGTACGGGGGAAGCCGTCGAATCGTCGATGGTCGCACGATAGTCAGAATTGCGGATTGCTTGACGACGCGCATTCTGGTTGGTGTTGCGAGGAAACCGGAGAACTCGTTCCTGGATTTCCGATCACTCAAAGTGACACCGTGGTTGACGTGGGATGCGGCGATGGCGGGGCCAGCACCTTTGCGGGCGATGCTGGTGCAAGCGTCATCTCCGTCGACATCGATCCAGCCCAGATTGCCATCGTAAAAAACCGAATGCGTAATTCGAAGGCAAGCGCGTTTGAAGCTCATGTCAGCGACTCCAATCCTTTGCCAATTCCAGATAAAACGGCAAGCAAGGTTGTTTGCTTGGAAGTGCTTGAACATGTCGACGATCCCGCCCAAGTCATGTCCGAACTTGTGCGAGTTGGCCAACCTGGTTCTCAATACCTTGTGTCTGTTCCTGATCCCGCGTCAGAAGCGGTGCAGAAAGAAATTGCGCCGGCATGTTATTGGCAGAAGCCAAATCACCTGTGCATTTTCCAACGCGAAGAGTTCGGAGAATTTGTGACAACAGCCGGACTTTGTATCGAGGAGCGAATTTACTCCAGCTTCTATTGGGCCATGTATTGGACATTGTTTTGGGCGGCCGAACAAGAATTAGGCGAAACGGATTCACCCATTCTTAAACATTGGGCGCGGACATGGCGAGCGCTGATTTCGTCTCGAAGCGGCGCACACATCAAGAGGGCACTCGATAACTCAATGCCGCAAAAACAAGTGATCCTTGCCCGAAAGCCAAAGGCAGTCGGCAAGTGACGAATGACGAAGTACCCAATGACGAAAAAAAAACAAAGTCGAGTTGACGCAACGCAGCAACGCCCCGTAATCTTGTTAACAAGCTATATGACGGGTGCCGCCCAAGGCAGAAACCTCGGCAAGCCAGGTTATTCCCATGACCTTGTGGCTCAGATTTTCTTGCCGCTGCTCGAGCGCTGGGCAAAAGTGATTTCTGTTCCAAATCCTAAGCGCAATTTGGATTCTGTTGTGAGTGATTTGCGTCGCCAGAACTTTGATCCGATTCACTTTAGTCTCATACCACCGCAAGATGTTTACCTTGCGAAGTCGGCACCGAATGTTATCATGCCAGCGTGGGAGTTTCCCGACGTGCCCAATCATGCTTTTGATGACAAAGAGCAGAACAATTGGCCCGCCGTCACGAACCGCTGTCAGTTTGTGATCGTAAGCGGAAAGTTTACCGTCGATGCGTTTCGAAATGGCGGTACAAAAGTGCCGATTCATGAAGTTCCCGTTCCGACTCCCGACGACTATTTTCAAGTGCCGCCTTGGTCGCGGACGCAACGAATGGCTCTCAGTACATCGGGACGCGTGCTGGTGCCCGCATCGCGAACCACGACAAGCGGTCACAATGCGAACTTGCTCCACAGGGTAAAGGCGGCAGTTCGAGCCATTGCCAAACAGTTGCTTCCGCCCATCCTGGCGGAGCCACTTGGTCACACTTTGCGTGCGGGCAAGCGATGGTGGGAAAACAGAAGAACGACGGCGGACAGCAAGCCCGCCAACTCATCCTTGGATCTTACTGGAGTTGTATATACAACGATCTTCAATCCCGGCGACGGTCGCAAGAATTGGCAGGACCTGGTGACCGGGTTTGTCCATGCATTGCGCGACTGCGACGACGCAACCTTGGTTGTCAAGCTCATCACCACCAAGCCTATATTGGTAAAGAAGTTTCTGGACTTTTACAACAAATGCGACCTTCCTCATCGATGCAAGGTCGTGCTGATCACCGACTACCTGACCGAGGATCAGCTTGTTCGGTTGGCTGAAGCGAGCACCTTTTATCTGCAAGCGACGCATGCCGAAGGAAATTGCTTGCCGCTGATGAACTACCTGGCGGCCGCGCGACCTGGGATTACGCCGGTTCATTCGGCCATCTCGGATTATTTCGACGAGGAAGTTGGTTTTGTGGTGGAGTCGCATCCGTCACCAGCTTCCTGGCCTCATGATTCAGAACATCGTTTTCGAACGACCAAGGCTCGTATTGTCTGGCCTTCGCTTGTCGAAGCGATTCGCCAAAGTTACGGCATTGCCAAACACCAACAAACTCGTTACGACGAGATTGCGGAACGTGGACGCCAGCGGATGCAATTGAGAGTCAGCAAGGAAGCGGTCTGGAAGAACCTTAAAGCGGCGTTGGACACGATCACGACCGATCGACATTCGAAAGCGGCTTGACGGATGCTGATTTCTTATCAGAAACGATTCATCTTCGTCCATGTTCCCAAGGTCGCGGGATCAAGCATCCGAGACGCGATCCAGCGTTACGCCTACCGGCCGGACATGTATCTGTGGAACCGAGTGCTGAGGAAGCTTGGGCTTCGTGCGCGACTGCCCGCGTCACCCATTTACTCGCTCTCGACGCATTCGACCGCTGGGGAAGCGAAACACCACTTACCATCGGAGGTCTTTGCAGGTTTCTTCAAATTCGCTTTCGTTCGCAATCCATGGGATCACCTGGTTTCGAAGTATCATTTCATTCTCAAACGGCCGCCACACCGGCACTATGAAATCGTACGCACACTTTCGTGCTTTCGCGACTATGTTCGATGGCTAGAGGAAAATCCAGGAGAGGCGTTGCACGGAGCGCTTCAGAAATATTTTGTCACAGATCATAGCGGACAAATGCTTGTCGATTTCCTGGGACGATATGAGAACTTGCAAGATGACTTTCAAACCGCCTGCCGCCGCGTGGGAATTCACGCGACGTTGCCGCACGTCAACGTATCGAAACACGATGATTATCGGGCCTACTTTGATTCGGAAACGATCGATGTCGTGGGGCGTTTGTTTGCGCCTGACATCAAGTTTTTCGGTTATGACTTTGACGGGGTTCGAAAGGGTGAAGCGGCCTGACGTAGCTTGACTCTCCGAGCTTGTCCCTACCCACATCTATGCCTCCGACTTAATGTCGGGGGTACTTAACATTTTGCCTGAAAACAGCCGCTTTCATGATCTCGGAATGCCCCCGAACTCGTTTCGGGGGATCGTTACCTTCAACCCCGGGTCAAAGGTGAACCTCCGCCGAAGTGAGTTCGGCGGCATCCAGGAAATCGTTCTGTCCTATGAATCAGGTGGAAAGTCATCGACCATCAGCATAAAGCTGGCGGCTTGAATCTCGAGAAGGCGGGTAACGATCAGATCTCCGAGCCGAGCTCGTCTCGCGCTCGAGAAGATGCTCGACTCGGAGAGTCAAGCTACTATGCGGCTGCTTGCTTCGCTGCCGGCCGTCGGCAAAGCAGATTCGTAAACAGAAGATCCGTGTCCCGTTCGATCGGGAGTTGTTCAAGCAATTGATCGACGTCCAACGGAACGAGTTGTTCGGCAGCGTCTTCAATCACCTGAATCTCAAAGCCCACATCGAGCAAAGTCTGTAGAAAGGCCCTTGGCTCGTCGCCAGACAAATGCAATCCGCGCGGCCAGAACTCCGTGACGAGTTGAACGCCTGGATTCTTTTGCAAGAGAGTTTTCATTCCACCAAGCGCGGAAGCCTCCGATCCTTGGATGTCCATCTTGATGAAGTCGATGGTCCCATCGACGTTGGCGAAAAACTCGTCGAGAACGACACCATCGACGTCCACCCACTGGCGGCCTTCGCTCGAATCGTATGTCCGGTGGTCGCCACGGTTGATCGCATTCTGATATAGCCGAACCGTTTTCGCGCTAGATGTGGCGGCAGCGTGTACGAGCGTCACGTTTTGATAACGATTCTGCCGAACGTTTCGCTGGAGCAATTCAAAGTTGCGTGGATCAGGTTCGAAAGCAAACACCCGTCCCTCGTCGCCGACCAGTTGGGCGAACTGCAAGGTGTAGTAACCAATGTTGGCTCCAATGTCCAAGACGGTATCGCCAGGACGAATCGCATCGCGAAGGACTTCGGTTTCAAATGCCTCAAAACCACCACGTTCGGACAACTGTTTTGAAACAACCGTGTCGTCGGGATCAAAGAACATTTGGTGTCCATATACCGTACCACGTGATCGCTGGTGCCGGTCGATTGCTTCCATTCGGGTTGTCAGGTTTTGTAACAAATCCTCAATCCGGCGAAGTCGGACGCGCGATTGATGCAATTGTTCTCGCATCCCACCGCCGAGCAACCATTTGACGTTGCGGATTACCGTCTTGATTCGTTCGAGCATTTTTCGTCCACCAGTGATCGCAGATTAAACAAGATTACGCGGCGTTGGATGCGATGGAGTCGTACGCCAGGAGCTTTTGAAATCGTCCCTCGTTGCGCCCCGCCAATTCTTCATAGGTGCCCGTTTCTACCAGTTTTCCGTTGTCGAGCACCAAGATTTGGTCCGCCGCGCGGATCGTCGACAGTCGGTGTGCAATCACGACGACCGTCAGTTTATGTTTCATCCGCTCGATCGATTCTTGGATCGCACGCTCGTTTTCCGCGTCCAGGCTGCTCGTTGCTTCGTCCAAAACCAGAATCGTCGGCTGCCGCAACAACGCCCGTGCCAGTGCAAGTCGCTGACGCTCGCCTCCCGATAATCGGATTCCCCGATCACCAACTTCGGTATCCAATTGGCGACTTGCATTACGAACGAACGAATCCGCCGCGGCCAAACGCAACGCTTGCCAGATTTCTTCTTCCGTAGCATGGGGGTTCGCCCACAACAAATTGGCACGAATTGTGTCGTGTAGTAAAAAAGTTTCTTGCGGAACGTACCCAATGGATTGCCGCCACGCCATCAAGTGATCGGAAGCCAGCGGACGATCATCAATCACGATTTCGCCTTGTTCCGGACGAAGCAGGCCCATCAGCAAGTCGCCTAGAGTTGTCTTTCCCGCACCCGACAAACCGACAATCGCCGTCATGCTGCCCGCGTCGATGGTGAATGAAACATCGCGCAGCGCCCATTTGTCTTGAGACGAGTCGTGCCGAAACCAAACACTTTGCGCGACAAGTGCATGTTTGAATTCCCGTTGTTCGCTCGCCACAGTGGACTCTTGCAGATTCTCACAACGTGAATCCAGATCCATCGTCGATTGCATCGCGGGAACCGAGAAAAGAAGTGTCTGGTACTTGCCGTGAATATCACGCATGAGGGGAGTAAGCCGTGCGAAGATGACCACTAGCAAGGCGACCTCGCCCACGGGACGTTGCAACACACCGAACGAAAGATATACCAGCAGGCTGACGATGACCGATGACCCAAATCCGTACGCCAGCTTGGTCTTGGCGCTTGCCCGCATGTGGTCAATTTGCGCATCCTTCATATCCGAGTTAAAGACTTGAAATTCTTCGGTCATGCGATGTTGCCATCCCATGCCTTTTGCTTCTTTCATGCCCGCCAGAAACTCGCTCAGTTTGGCCCAGAATGTGAGCGTGGTTTTACTGACTTGCTGGCCTGCATCGTAGACGGCTTGATTCTGGCCACGCAGAATTGGCCAAAACAATAACAGCGTTCCCAATCCGATCAGAGAAATGGCGGGAGACACCAAAAGGGATAAGGTCAGGTAGACCGCTGCAATCGCGACCGAACTCGCCAGCCCCAGCAAACACATCGTTCCGCCCGCCACACGGTTTAACTCATACGACAGCGCATGGTTCAAATCCGATGAGCGATGACTGACAAAAAAAGTCCAGTCGGAGTTGGTGATAGATTTGAACAACCGGTTTCGCAGCGACTCGATCAGTTCATGGAGCAATTCTGCGTTGAGGATGGCATGACGATAAACCAAAATCGTTTGACTGCAATTCACAACGACAAACGCAGCCAACACGGTTGTTAGTGTCAACGGAACATCCAGTGACAGGAATAGTCGCTGCACGAACTGTACCACGATGTGCTCGTTCGCCGACTCGGACGGTAGTCCGACCAGTTGCAGCATCGGCAAAAGTAATAGCACTCCGACGCCACTGAGTAGTCCCACCGTCACCGCGAGTGCTAGCGACTGCACGGTGCGATGCGGTTGCAGCGCTAGCAGTGGTTTTAGATAGAGCTTGCCAGCCCGGTATGCTTTGGAGATCACGGCGTCTTACGAATCATGTTTACGAGATCTGGAACGTCAACTTGATCGGCGAAACCAAGCCGTCCTCATCAGTTGAAGATGTGCGGATAAGTAAAGATTCTCCGATCCGTTTAAGAATCGCTTGCACTAGCATCATGCAAGAGTTGGGCATGGTTCAAAAACGGGGACTGGCTCCGAGCTAATCCAGGAGAATCGTTGGAAATAAGTCGTGCTAGCGAGGTGCCTGCACATCGGTTTGCGTCATTCGCTGGCCAAGCGTACATCGATCCAAACTAGCCGATGGTCCGATGCGTCCACGAGATCGAATCCTGTGGCATTCTTCTTGGGCCAAAAAACACCCGCATCAACGATTGTCAGATTGTCCGACGGCAGCACGTAATCAACGCGCAGGTTACCCACAGAGAAATCGTTGAAGTCGCAAGTGTCATGCGCGGGATTGCCTTTGTGACGCGCGTTGATTTTGCCTTGCAACGTCGATTGTTCGACGCCGCCAAGACTGCTCGGCGTTTTGGCCGTGTTGATCTTCAAGTTCTTGGTTAGCAGTTGAGCCGTGTCGCCAGAACTTTCTCCATCGACAGGGTCCGCGTTCAAATCGCCGGCGACTACGAACTTTGCGCCCGGCGACAGGCCGCCACACTTGCCTTGGTCGTCGTAGATGAACTTGCTTGCCAGCGGATCGATGTAGTCGGCCCAGAAACGAATCTCGTCGCGGTTTCGACGGCCATTGCGATCTTCCGGGCCATCGAACACGGGCGGAGTTGGATGGCAAACGAGAAAATGGACGACCTCGTCACCAACTACGATTGGCAGATCCCAATGGCTCTTGGACGACAGACGAAACACGTCCAGTACATCGTCGTTGTAAAATGCACGTTTTGTTTTTGGATCCGTTGGAAGATCCGCGGAAGGCATGTCCGCCCAAAGAAACTTGTGAAACGTTCGCAGGGCTTCCGTTTTGATCGGCAATTCAGAGAACACGACCATGCCGTACTGGCCGGGAAACTTTCCAAATCCGAACGCATCCGCGGGACCACCCGTCTTGCCGTCGCCGTTCAGGTCTTTTCCCGAATCAACGCCCGTGTTGACCGCTGCCAGGAATCGATGCTTGTAGTGGATCGGCTTTTGGCCGCGCTGGCCAACTTGCAAGTAGTTATTGTCAAACAGCGCCGCGGCTTCGTGTCTTTCGTCATAGTCAAACTCGTTGATCAACAAAACACTGGGGCGCACGCGTTGAATGATCTCGGCGATCTTCCGCGCTTGATCGTTTTCGCCTGTTTTCAGGTCGTCAATCAACTCGCCCGCTCGATTGCGATTCAGCGCGGTATTAAACGTGGCAAAGCGAATCGGCTTCGATTCGGCGCAAATGCACGATGAGAACAGAAGGGTTAAAATCAGGGGTCGAATTGTGTTCATGTGAATATTTTCAACATTTGTTGGAAATTTGCGACACCTTCGTCGCAACCAATGACATTTTCCTACATACAACGGCAACCAACCCACGGCACCTTCCGCTGTGACAACAACAACCATAGTCAGCGATGCCGAAAATCTCAAGCGAATCGCCCATGGCGATGCGGACGCGCTGGAGGTTTGGTTTTACCGCTGCAAAGACGATTTGTATTCATTCGTCTACTATCGCGTCGGCGGCGACGAAGATCTGGCAGCCGATGCGACGCAAGCGACGTTTGCACTCGCGCTCGAACGACTTCGCGACTTCGATTCTGACAAGGGTACCATGACGAACTGGCTTCGATTTCTATCTCGCAACATTATTCGCGACACGCTCGCGCGGCATCGGCGCGGAGTGCAGTTGCAAGCGGTTTGGGATCGGATCGACGATTCGCTGCGCGGGGCTTATGAGCAGATTGATTCGGAATTGCTGCCCGACGAAGTACTCCAGCGCGACGAGACTCGCGAACTGGTCGCCGTCGCATTGACGAACATTCCGCCGAATTATCGCGACGTGCTCCAGGCCAAATACGTCGACAACCAATCGCTCGATGACATGGCCACCCAGCAGGAGACGACGATCGACGCCGTCAAATCGATGTTGCGACGAGCCCGCGCGGCGTTTCGCGATTGTTTTCTGACGATTGCCAAGACGGAGATGTCTGATGTCTGAACCGTCACATGAACAAAACGATCAGTTGCTCGACGAGAATCTTTCTCGTTTGCTCAACGAACCGCACCAGCCGCCCTCGATGTCCAGCGACGTCAAAGCGGAGATGCTTGCGGCACTCAAAACAAAACAACATGAGATCCATCCGACAAAGGAAACACTAATGGACAATGCCATTGCACTCCCCGCGCGTCGAGAATGGACGGTTGCAATTTCGATCATGGTGCTTGTCGCGAGTTTGATTGGTGTCGCGTTGTTCTTCGCCGCACAGAATAACGGCAACCAGTTTGCCGGCAATCAGAACGGCGGTTCGCGGCAAGTCGACGAAAAGATCGAGATGCGGGAGCATGAAGCAAGCGAAACGACGCGGTTTGTTTTGGGGGACGGCACGGTCGTGATCGCGCGTGCGGGTACCAAGTTCGGTGTTGAGCAGACCGACGTTCCACGGCTCGTGCGGCTGATGGGCGGCGAAATCTATCTGATGGTTGCCAAGCACGAGCGTCCGTTTACCGTTCTGACGAATAGTGCGTCCCTGAAGGCGACGGGCACCCGTTTCGTCGTCTCGACCAAGCCACGGAGTAACAAGACAGTGACCATAGTCGCTCAAGGGCGGGTCACGATGGCATCGGGGGTCGGGAAGGTTGAATTGAAGGCCGGCGACAAGGGAGTTATTCAAACGCCGACTGCGCCCACACGCGAGCGGGCGAAACGCATGTCGCACCTTGTGAGTTGGGCAAAGAAGGCGCTCGCACAGGACGAGTTGCTGGTCGAGAAGGCGGAGACCAAGGACGGATTGATTGCGCTCGATCCGTGGGGTCAGAAAGTTCGCTTGACGCTGCGCAAGTTTAACATCGACGTGTACATCGAGGACGGCATTGCGCGGACGACGATCGATCAGACGTTTTTCAATCACAACCCGTGGAACACCGAGGGCACATTTTACTTTCCGTTGCCGCCGGATGCTTCGGTTAGCCGGTTGGCGATGTACGTGGCTGGCGATTTGAACGAAGGTGGCATGGTGACGCGCGAGCGCGGACAGGATATCTACACACTGATTCGTTTTCAGAATCGCGATCCCGCTTTGCTGGAAATGATGCAAGGCAACGTGTTCAAGATGCGGATCTTTCCGCTCGAAGGTCGCCAAGAGAAGCGGGTGTTTCTCAGCTACACACAGAAGCTCGACGAGTTGTACGGGACGATGCGTTATTGGTTCCCGATGGATCACACGAACAGCATCGCCAAGCAACTGTCGATCCGCATACACGTCAAAGACGGGGCCGGAACATTTGAGGCAAAGTCGAGCACGCATGAGTTCGACGTCAAAAAGAACGACGGCGATCTGCTTTTGCAGTACGACGCAAAGCAAGCGAAGCCAGATCAAGATTTGCTGTTGCATTTGTTGCCAGCGAAGAAGATCAAGGCCTCGCGCGTCGCGACGTGTGGCAAGGACGGATTCAAGTTTGTCTTCGGCCGATTCACGCCCGAGATTCCCGGCAAGGTCGAAGCGAAGCCGCGACAGTGGATCGTGCTGAATGACATTTCGGCGTCCCGTTCAAAGATCGAGGCGCGGGCGCAGCGATACATCGTCGA
>CAYFJO010000283.1:0-14082 GCA_964343305.1 uncultured Pirellulaceae bacterium
CCATTAAGACGTATGGGCGACTCATCCTTCGCCACGCGAGCGTGACGCACCCCAAATGAGTCTCGCGATTTAAGTGCTGTAGAGTCAGCGGTTTAGGGAAACCGACTTTTTTCCAGTTTGGCGTGGTCTGCCAGCAAGCGGGTGGGTGAAAACGTGGGTCACGCGATGTGTGTTGTCGTTGAAGTGAAATGTGGGGAAAGTGTTGGGCTGTATAGAATGACGCCACGGGCTTTGGCGAGGTGTCAGGGCAGTGCCGGAGTGTCGACAGCTCGGACAGAGCGGTTCAGAATATCGCGGCAGACCGCACTGTATTCGGTTGCCGTCTCACTTAATGAGTTGATAACATTGACGAATTCTCTGGAATCTGGTGCTGGGAAAAGACAAACAAACCGCTTAGTGTGAGCAGCCGTGTTCGCTCGGGCCGATTTACGCAGGTGGAAACATTGTCACCAGAGTCACTAGCCCTTTTAAATCAAAAAGATAAAGGAGATATCCCATGTCGCGCCTTACGCGAAGAACGGTCTTGGCCTTATTGAGCATCGTGTCAACAGCAATGTTCGCGGAGAAAGCGTTTTCTAATGCGCCGACGACTCGCCAAGGCAAGAAGGCCGATGGCGACGCAGAGAGAGTGCTCATGAAACTTGACGGTACGAAGGTGCTGGTGGCGTTTGATCCCTACAGTGGGAGACGAGCGGATCGTAAACAACGCCATGAGGAGTTTCAGCAAGCATTGAAAAAGGAGGAGGTCAAAATCGTCACTCAATACTATTACGGCAATTATCTGCTTCTAGACTGCGGGAAGAAGAAACCAGCCGAAGTGCTGAAGAAAGTGCCGCATCATGCAGGCGCTATTGTCTTTCATGAAGGGAAACTCGTTAGCGCAATTGCTTCGCAAGACAAGGAGAAGATTCCCAAAAAATACGCGGTGTTGCGTTGGGGCAGTACCGCAAACGACGTTAAGCGAATGAAAGCGGACATCAAGAAATACTCAAACACGCCCGGCGTGATCGCGGAAGAGATCAATCTAGCTCCCGGCAGATTTGTGGCCGGCAACCCGCTGATTCTGAAGTTGACACCGGGAAAGGGCAAAACTCTTTTGGACATCTTCATCTTGACCGAAGCCCAATTCGATTACGCGAAAATGCAGGGAAACTGAGTTGGGCCAGCGATTTTTGCGCACGGACTTTGACGAGAAGAAGGCCATTGGAAGCACCAGATTGACAATAAGGAAAACCGACTTTTTTCCAGTTTGACGTGTTCTGTCAGTAGGCGGGTGTGTGAAAACGTGGGTCACGCGATATTTGTTGTCGCTGAAGTGAAACGTGGCAAAAATGTTGGGCTGAATAAATTGACCCCACTCGGCTGAAATTGGGAGTGGGATCGGCAGGCAGACGCTTGAAAACGCCGGCCAAAAGTTGGGCTGAATTAATTGACCCCACGGGCAGTTCTTTAAACGGATATCCATGCGATATCTCCGGTTGGAAATCGTGATCGTTTGGCTGGCCACGTCGTCTCGCGAGCGATCGGCTTCGCGAAACAGATCGCCGGTGGTTTTGCTCGCCTCGCTGTACGTGGTTCGACGATGTGGATACCGGTTAAGTCCGTCTTTCGTTCGGATATGACGAGTCACAGGCTGCAAGCCTCATGAACGAGTAATGCCGTTCCATTCGTTCTCGCGGCGACCACCAAACAAACGGTTGTCTATCAGCTTAAGAGCATCCGCAACCCCGCACCGAGTGAAAAGGCGTAGAGCAGCCACTCAAAGACTCGTTGCGGGATGACGGCGATCAACTTGCGACCGAGCAGAATGCCGCCCGCGACGCTGGGGAGCAGCAGCAAATCGAGCTTGAGCGACTCGGCGTTGATCAATGCCAGGCGGCCCAGGCCGGGGATGCCGAAGGCGAGCAGCGGAAGCTTGATTAGGTTCACGAGCAAGAAGAACCTCGCGCCGATGCCGACAAAATCCTCTTTGGTCATGCGGTGAACCAACGCGTAGACCGAGTAGACCGGCCCGGCCGCGTTTGCGAGCATCGTGGAAATTCCAATTCCGGCGCCACTCACCCAAAGAAAGAACCGCGAGTCGGGCAAGTGCTCAAGGAAGCTGCCCTTGCACTCCCGCAGCAGTTGGAGCACGACCATCGTCAGAATGATCACGCCAATCAGCGGCTTGGCCGTTGCGTTGCCGATTCTCGCCAGCAGCCAGACCCCACCGACCAGCCCGACGAGCGCCGCCGGCAGAAGCGGCCACACCTGGCGCCAACTGGCGAACTTGCGGAACATCGGATAGACGATCAAATCGCAGACGATCAGCAACGGTAGGATGATGCCGACCGACTCTCGGGCACCAAACAACTCGGCAATGATCAACACATTGATGATCGCCAAGCCCGGAAAACCGGTCTTCGACACACCGAGAAAGAACGCGCCGATCAATGCCATGCCGACATAGGCGGGAGAGAAATCGATCGCTGCGAGCATAAAGTCGTGACCATTCCATAGAGCACCGTTGTCGGGGTCGACGTTCGGCGGCTCGGTATCCTACTTTGGTTTGGTCATCCGTTCCACGGGTATCGAGCGCCAGAAAATGCCAAAGTTGTTTTATCCGAAAAGTCTCGAACTGGCTCAAGACTCTCGAAATCGCGTGACGCGGTCCCAACGCGTCACGCGATGGAAGTGCTGTAGAATCAGCGGTTTAGGGCCTCCACGTTTTCTCCAGTTTGGCGTGGTCTGCCAGTAGGCGAGGGGTGTGAAAACGTGCGTCCCGTGATATGTGTTGTCGCTGAAGTATGCCGGGGACGACGAACGTGTTTGGTCAACGCTTTGGGCAGCGGGATTTGGGGTGATTTCTTGCCGGACATTGTGCTCTCGAATGCTTGTCGAGAAATTGCTCAAGAACACGATAATCACTGCGAAATCAACGTGTTTGGGCAGATTCAATGCACGCGCAAAAAACGGTGGACCAACGCAGCTGTCGGTGATCGAAAGTCGAGTGTGCTGTGCGCCCGGCGTTGGTTGTAGTATTCAACAAATCGAGAAACAACGTAGTCCAAAGAGCCCTAAGTATTTTGGCTGCAACGAACCGGTTGCTTGTGTTAATCTATCCATCGTCCCGCCACCATTGCAACCCAAAGTCTTCGCCACCGATGAGGTTCGAGTGATATGAGGAGCAGGCTTAGCCAGTGCTACATCGATTGGATCGTTCTTATCACTTCGTTGATGATCGGTGCATCCCAATCGCTGTTTGCCGGGGATTGGCCAATGCACCGGCATGATGTGGGTCGTACTTCGGTGACAGATGACGAGCTGACATTCCCACTCCATTTGGCATGGCGATATGTCGCCAATCAATCTCCGCAGCCCGCTTGGTCCGAACCACCGCGGCTTTTCAACAAAATGGATTTCGACTACGCGCCGCATCCGGTTGTGGCCGACGGTCTGCTGTATCTGGCTTCCAATGCGGACGATACAGTGCGAGCAATGGACGTTCAAACGGGTCAACTACGATGGCAATTCACCGCCCACGGGCCGATCCGCTTTGCACCGCAAATCGACTCAGGAAGGGCCTACTTCGGGGCCGACAACGGCGCGGTGTATTGTCTGGATGCCCAAACGGGAAAGGCTGTTTGGAAGTTCGTCGCCGCGCCTCAGGACGAATGGTGCATTGGCAATCGGCGAATGATTTCACGCTGGCCGATTCGTACCGGAGTGCTTGTGGAAGACGGCGTCGTCTATGCCGTCGCCGGAATGTGGCCCAGCGAGGGAATCTATGTCTATGCGCTCGGTGCGGAGCAAGGCGACGTGATCTGGCTCAATGACACGAGCGGCATGGTCGGCAATTCGGCCAGTGGGAAGTGGAGCCTGACCGATCCACATATGGGAGAGTTCTCCTTCACCGGCGCGACTCCGCAGGGGGCGCTGTTGACCAGTCGCGATATGTTGATCGTGCCCTTGGCCAATAACAGCCCAGCATGTTTCGCCAAAAAGGGCGGTGGTCTGAAGCGGTTTGCCGGACAGGGATCCGGATCGACCTGGGTCGCCCGAGACGGCGACTTCTATTTCACCTATTCCGCTTCTCGCAACGGATTGCAGGTATTTGGTGTGCCGGTTGCCGACAAAGGGATCCGCAAGCCAGCCCGTATGTTCACAACCGAGGAAGTTCCCCAGATTTCACGTGCCCCGATCCGTAAGCTAGGAGTAAGGCATACATCGGGCAAGGTCTCCGCTCTCGTTCATGGTGAGAAGCTGTACGCTCTGGAATCCTTCGGTTTAGCGCTTGCTGCCGGTACGCTGATTGCGGGTGAACGAGATGCAGTCGTCGCTATGGAAGCCGTCAGCAGGCGAGAACTCTGGCGAGCAGCAGTGACCGGCGAAGCGCGGGAGATCGCCATCGCCGAAGGCAGGATCTTCGTTTCCACCACCAGCGGCGAGCTTTCTTGTTTCGTCCCACAGCAGGACAACGCCCGGCCAGCGACGATTGACAAAACTACTCGTGATGTCGGCCAGTCCGAGACCGTCGCTCCCCACTCGGCGGAAGCGAATGTCATTCGGCAATTGAAGGACGCGTCGGTCGACCAGGGCTTTGCACTGGTCGTGGGCGATACGGACGGCAAACTGTCGACGCACCTCGCCCGTATGACCTCACTTCGTGTGATTTCCGTGGTTGCGGATCGGCCATTGGTAAATCGTCTACGCGAAAAGTTTCTAGATGAGACGAATTTGTATGGCAGTCGAATTCATGTACTGCCCCATAACCGTTCGGGAAGGCTTCCTTTTGCCGCGCATTTCGCGAACGCGGTCATTGTCGCTGACTCTAAATCCGAGATTTCCGTGGCCGAACTGTATCGTGTATTGCGTCCTTGCGGCGGCGTGATGGTCTTTCCCGGCATGACAACCTCTCAGGCCGAATCGCTGGTGAGCAAGCTCGATGCTTCGCGGGACGAATTCGAAGTCCAAAGGTCGACACAGTCCTTATTCATCCGTCGCGGTCAACTGCTCAAGGCGCGCGATTGGAATCGCAATACGTCTGGTGACCGACTCGTTCGCTGGCCGTTGCGGCCGCTGTGGTTCGGCGGTCCCGATTCATCACTCGTAATGAACGTCGGCATCGGCGCCCATCCTCCAGTGGCGGCGAACGGTCGTTATTTTGTCACTGGTCAGAATTCGCTCTCGGCAATCGATGCTTACAACGGGACGGTCCTATGGACCCGCGCAATTCCCTCGGCGACGCCCGAGATTCGTCGAATTAACGACAAGTACTACAAGCTGGAAGGTCCCAAAACCACCACGACTGTCATGCAATGGAGCACCTTGAAACGCTGGTTGTCGGCCGATGCAGATCATGTCTATCTCCGGCTGGGAAGTAGCTTTTTCGCCGACAAGGATGAAGCGCTGATTCAAATCAACGCGCGCAACGGAGTCCAGACCGCCCTGGCCGGACCAGTCGTCACAGGTCCGGACGTTCTGCTATCTGACGCTCTATCATGGCCGTTGGAAATCGACGAGGACTGTTCGGGCCAGATCTCGATGCGACGTGAGAAGCAAGGGCTGGCGCTGACATTAACCACGAAGGATTTATTGGTAACCGATGCCGATCTTTGGAGTCTGGGATTTGATTTCCGTCCGCGTGCGCGGCGGTACGGTTTGCATGGTGAGCAAACGGTCACGCTCAGGTTATCACCCATGTCCGGCCAGGCGTTGGTCTCCGTTGGCCGCGGGGATCGACCAGATTGGAAGCCCAGGGTTGATGTGATGAAACACTCCACCAAGACCGAATTCAACCTGTTGCTGCCATGGGGCCAGATCGAACGTCTGGCAGGTCGTCGACCTGCGTCCTTTGGATTTTCTGCGACGTTGACCGCATACGACAAGCCACAGGCCATGCAGACCAAAATTCGCGGCGAGCTCATTGACAAAGAAGCGGCCATTGTTCAGGAGCGATACCTGTTCGGCGATGGGAATGCAGGAGCGCTGACCACGGGCTGGGCCACCATCCTGATCGAAGGCGATGCGGTGGAAACCACGGATAATCCGCCGCCAGTGGTCGTGGGATCGTTTGCCGAGCGTCCCGAACGGTGGCCGTTACCGGAAATCTCTGGCGACGTTTACATCGGCGACCCAGGCAGCGTTGCCGATTCGGTCCGCCAAACTCCTAGACGGCATCCGCTCACAGGGGAGCAGGGGCTGCGCATTTACCGCAGCGGCACGGGCGGTTGCGGTTACCCTGTCTATTCCGAAGCCTGTGCGATCGGAAGGACGAACAAGCTGGCTTTGGGATTTTACGACTTCGACGACGACAGCGGGTTGCACTTCTTTCCGGGCATTGCCTCGAATTGCGGTGCGCGGATCAAGGCGATCAACGTGACTGCGGCGTTGGGGATGCTGATCTTCTCGGAGTCGCGTAGTCATTGCAGTTGCATGATTCCTTTCCGCACCAGTATGGCCTTTTCGCCTGCCGAGCGGCGACTGAACGAGGATTGGGCCGTCTTCTTTGAGCACAGCCCCAACGCGCCAATAAGGCAAGCTGCCCTGAATTTCGGATCGTTCGGAGATCGGCGCGACAATTCCGGCCAGCTTTGGTTGAGAGTTCCTCGCTACGCACGTGGTAAGGCTTATCCCGTCGAACCCGGCACGCGACGGTGGATTTTCGACGCCCCTCCGATGAAGTCATCCTTAGATGTGCCGCTCGAAATCAAGCCGCTCAAGCCGGGCGTGAGCGGCATGTATCGAGTGAACTCCGATCGCGTGCAGATCGTCGGGACCGACCGGCCGTGGATTTATGCATCGGGCTATCGTGCAATCGCAGAGGCAGTTCTGACGTTACTGCCGGCGAAACCCTTGGTAGCGCGAACTGTTGCCGGACCGATCGAAGTTGACGGCCAGCTTGAAGAAGCGGCCTGGTCAGGCGAACCTAACGTCACGCTGCCATTTACGAAGACACGAGTTTACCTGGGTCGCGACGATGAACATCTTTATCTCGCTGCCTCGCGCTCGCCGACAGTCGACCGTCGACCGTCGAGGCATAGTTGCACCTTGGGTTGCGAACGTTCAGCAACACGACAATGATCTGCGCGCGGACGATTCCTGGGAAGTGTTTCTGGGCGACCAATCGGAGAAATGTTCTATTCACCTCGCGGTCTCCGCTTCTGGAGTCCGGTTCGACGCTTTGCGTTCAGACGAACATGCAGAGCGCCGTGAATGGAACGGCGATTGGAAAAGCGGGACGCAAGCCGATAACAGCGGACTGCGATTCGAGATCGCGATCCCTTGGAAGACGCTGGCTGCCGCTGGCATAGCCAAAGACAACTTGATGGTGAATTTCCAGATGAATAAGCAGAGTTTGAACAGTGAGATCCCCACCTGGCCCGGCTCAAAAGGGAGGGAAGTACAAGGACGCCCAGGCATTGGCGAGCCGCTGATCTCTCTAGGTTCCCAGGGAGCGACGCGGTGCGACAACTTCGTGCCACTTGGCTTGGGAACCAGGCCGCCGGCGCATTCTCGGAAGTTTACCGTGCGTCTGCACTTTGCCGAACTGGGTGACATACGTGAGGGGCAACGCGTGTTCGACGTACACCTACAGGGTCAGCGGATCCTGGAGAATTTTGATGTGGTGCGTGAAGCGGGCGGTCCGCAACGTGCATTGGTGCGAGAACTCCGCGACATCGACGCGGCAGAAGCGTTGACCATAGCTTTTGTGCCGAAACTCCGAAAATCGGCAACTCTGAGTATTTCTAATTGCCCAATACTTAGCGGCGTGGAAATCTTCGAGCAAACGCTGTCGAATTCCGAAGGAATAGCAGCACCCTGAAGTTGATACTACTGAGAAGCTTGAAAATGAGTTGCCACGTACTATGTCTTGAATTGGGAAAAAGCACCGCTGTCTGTCACACCATTCTGTAGTTTTTCGCGCGAGTTCTCGCCACTTGGCATCCGGGAGTAGGGAGTTTGCGGAACGCGCCTTTTTTCCAGTTTTGCGTGGTCTGCCAGTAGGCGGGTGGGTGAAAACCTGCGTCACGTGTCGCAGATCGCGGCGAATCGTACGGCAGCAGTTGGCACCATTCCAGAATTGTTGTCGTGTGAGGGTAAGACATGGGACTACAAAGTCAGGCAAATACGCGAATGCAGAATGATCTTTTGGGCGTCCATAGGTATAAATGGTTGGAGTTCACACAGCAGTGTTTTTTCTTTAGTCGAACAATTGAGGCGAATCAGCTATGCGAGACTCACACATTACCCGGCGAAGTTTTCTCACCTCGTCGATGGTTGGCGGGTCATTGGCGGCGAGTCTGATGCCATGGCAACTCGCTTCCGGGCAGGAGAAACCTCGCCATAAAGTCGAGCGGCTCGGCGTCGGCGCGATCGGAATGCGTTATCAGGGAACAGTGATTGCGGATAAGGCTCGGCAGTACGGCGATATTGTCGCGATTGCGGATGTCGATCGGCACATGCGTGAACAAGCAAGGGCAAGCTTTGGAAGCACTCCTCGAATCTTCGAAGACTATCGCGACCTGCTCGCCCGCGAGGATGTGGACGTGATCACGATCGGCGCGCCCGATCACTGGCACGTCAAAATGGCGGTTGATGCGTGCCGCGCGGGCAAAGATGTTTATGTGGAAAAGCCGCTGTCGTTGACCATCGACGAAGGCAAGCGGCTAAGAGAAGTTGTCAGGGAAACGGAGCGTGTGGTGCAGGTCGGCTCGTGGCAGCGCAGCGATCACCGTTTTCGCCTGGCAGTCGAGATGGTTCGGCAGGGGAGAATTGGTGACCTGCGCCGAGTCGATGTGGTGCTGGGCAAGAACAAGACCGGTGGACCATTCGAGCGCCGCAAGCCGCCTGGAAATCTCAACTGGGATATGTGGCAGGGCCAGACCCCCGATGTTCCGTACATCGAAGAGCGCTGCCATTACACGTTCCGTTGGTGGCTGGAGTATTCCGGCGGGCAAATGACCGACTGGGGCGCCCATCACATCGACATTGCTCAATGGGGTATCGGCGCTGCGCCGGTGGAAGTCGACGGTCGAGCCGAATTTCCGTCGGTGCGCGATGGCTACAGCGTTCCGAGTGATTTTCAAGTCACGTATAAGTTTCCAGGGGGCGTGGTGATGACCGTCAGCGACGAAGGCCGCAATGGAATCCTGTTTACAGGAACCGAAGGCAGAATCTTCGTCAATCGAGGAACCATCGCCGGCAAACCGGTCGAAGATCTGGCATCCAGCCCGCTTCGGCGCGAGCAATTCACACTCTACGACCACGACAACGTTAGCCGTCCCGAGCGCGCTGGAAAACTGGACGCCATCATCAATCACATGGGCAACTTTTTTGACTGCATCGCCTTTCGCAAACAACCGGTCTCCGATGTTGACAGCCAGCATCGTAGCGTGAGCACCTGCCACCTGGGCAACATTTCGATGCGGCTGAAACGGCTGCTGAAATGGGACTCGGTAAAGGAGCAGTTCATCGGCGACACCGAAGCCAACCGGATGCTTTACCGCGAACAACGTGGTGGCTACGAGATCGTTTAGGACCTGTGAGAATCGTTTCACCGCATCAGCCTGCACGTCGAAGCCGAGGACGTCACAGTCGCGCGAGAATTCAATTTTAAAATGACGAAACCTTCGAATTACGTCCAGTAGATGTCGACGCGAAGTTCCCACATTCAGCGCGAACGGATCCTAACGGCGAAGAAGGCGGGTCCTGGCGCGACCCTCCTTGAGTACCTTAGGCTATCCGGCCCCGGTTGGCTGCAGAGTGCCATTACGCTGGGCGGCGGATCACTTGCAGGCAGCCTTTACCTCGGCATTATTGGCGGTTACGAGATGATGTGGCTGCAACCGCTAATGATGATCTTCGGTGTAGTCATGCTCAATGCCATCGCTCATGTAACACTGTGCTCGGGCGAAAAGCCATTCCAGGCGTTGAATTCCCATGTCAGCCCCGTACTTGGTTGGGGTTGGATCGTGGCTACTCTATTGGCCAACCTCGTCTGGGCCATGCCACAGTTTTCTCTCGGCACGGCAGCGCTACGCCAGAACCTCGGGGTCCTCACGTTCACCGGTGGTGAGTACATTGCCGCGGCATTGCTACTGACTGTCTCCGCCGCAATCGTCTGGCTGTACGACAAAGGCGGAAAAGGCTACCAAGCATTCGACATACTATTGAAGCTGATGGTGGGGCTAGTTGTGGCCAGCTTTTTCATCGTGGTTGTGACGATGTCGACAAGTGCCGAAGGACTACCTTGGAGCCGTATCTGCAATGGATTCATTCCAAATCCAGGACTGATCTTCGAGCCCGCCCAGTCGTTGCGCACGCTCGTGGACCAATCATCAGCACCGGCATACTGGCACGAAACCGTTGTCTCGGCGCAACGTGATCGTATGGTCGCCGCCGCGGCTACCGCGGTGGGCATCAACATGACCTTCTTGCTGCCCTACTCCATGTTGAAGCGTGGCTGGGACAAAGAATTCACTGGCTTAGTGAGAGTCGACCTTGCTACAGGTCTTTTTGTTCCTTTCGTGCTCGCGACCAGTTGCGTTGTGATTGCGGCCGCGACACAGTTCCACGGCAAGCCGGAAAAGGGGCTGATCGATTTCCATCAGACTGACCCCGCATCCAGAGTTGAGATACCGGCGAAACTTGTCGAATCGTATGAGAACAATCTCACCGATATGCTACGTGCGCGAGGCAACGATATGTCGCTGGCGGATGTTCCCGAGGCGGATCGCATTCTGGCCGCAACGCTGATCAAGCGCGACGCATTCGCACTGGCCAATTCGCTGGAGCAATTCGCTGGCACAGGGATCGCACAGACGGTGTTCGGCATCGGCGTGGTTGGCATGGCAGTATCCAGCATTATCATTCTGATGCTGATCAACGGCTTTGCCGTCTGCGAGATGGTGGGCCGACCTTCCACCGGTTGGCTCTACCGATTCGGCTGCTTGCTTCCGGGTCTAACCGGGGCTTTGGGTGCGCTGTTCCTCTGGTCTGGGAAAGCAAACTTCTATCTCGCTGTGCCAACCAGCCGGTTCGGGATGGTGTTGCTGCCGATTGCCTACATTGCATTTTTCTGCCTGATGAACAACCGTCGGTTCCTTGGTGAGGCGATGCCGTCAGGCATCTCCCGCCTTTCCTGGAACATGCTTATGGGTATTGGCGTGATTTTGGCGATGATTGGCGCTGCCATTTCTATCCTCAACGACACGACACGAATTCCAGGCACCACAGTTTTCGTGCGACACATCGCAATCGGTCTTGTCGGCGGACTTCTCGTGTTGGGAGTGATCATCCATTTCATGCGAAGCGGCAAAGTTAACGCGAAGGAAAACAAGTCATGAAGCGTAGCACTGATCGAATTCTGACCACACACGTGGGCAGCCTTGCCCGCCCCGCCGGGCAATTGAAGCTGCTGTTCGCCAAGGAACGAAGTGAGGACTACGATTCGACTGAATTCGAATCCTCGACTCGCCAGGCGGTGGATGACGTCGTTGCCGGCCAGGTCACAGCGGGCATCGACATCGTGTGCGACGGCGAGCAGGGAAAATCCAGCTTTCTCACGTATATCACCGAACGCCTCACGGGTTTCTCGCCGAGCGACGTCCAGGGCGAAAATCTCTGGGTCGATTCGCGCGAAACCCTCGCGTTCCCCGAATTCTACGAGGCCCATCGCAAAGCACGCGAAGGACTGATTGCTCAACCAGTGACACTCGCCTGTACGGCACCGGTTGAATACGTTGGCCACGAAATCTTGCAGCGCGAAATTGCCAACGTCAAAGCTGCCGCGGAAAAGCACGGCGTTGAAGAAACCTTCATGACGGCTGTATCTCCGTCCGACGTCGAGGGACAACAGGCCAACGAGTTCTACGATTCCGAAGAAGCCTATCTGTACGCCATCGCCGACGCAATGCATCACGAATACAAAGCGATTGTCGATTCCGGGTTGATTCTGCAAATCGACGACCCGCGTCTGCTCACGTATTATATCTCGCGGCCGGATTTGACCGTCGAAGATTGCCGCAAGTGGGCCGAATTGCGCGTCGAAGCGCTCAACCACGCACTCGACGGTCTGCCGAGCGATCGAGTGCGATTTCATACCTGTTACGGAATCAATATTGGTCCTCGTGTTCACGAAATGAACCTGGCCGACATCGTCGACATTATGCTCAAGATTAATGCCGGTGCGTATCTGTTTGAAGCCGGCAATCCGCGACACGAACACGAGTGGAAAGTTTGGCAGAATGTCAAACTTCCCGAAGGGAAGCTTATTGTGCCGGGTGTCATTTCGCATTCGACACCATTAGTCGAGCACCCCGAACTCGTCGCCCAGCGTCTCGTGCGATTCGCCAACATCGTCGGCAAAGAAAACGTCATGGGCGGAAGCGATTGCGGTTTCGCATCTTTTGCCGCGACGGAACAGGAAATCCACCCCAGCATCGTTTGGGCGAAGTTCGCGAACCTTGCCGAAGGAGCCAGGATTGCATCGAAGGAACTCTGGTAGTCAATGTCGCCCTTCGATTGAGCGAAATAATCATCCTAAGGAGAATCAAATGCATGACCCATTGATTTCACGCCGCACGTTCTGCGCGGCAACCACCGCCGCACTTGCGAGCGGGATTCTTCAGCGACCATCTCCCGCCGAGGAGCCAACGAAATTTCAACTGAAATACATCCTTGGCTCTTGTATGTACGGTTATCAGGATGTTGGTGAAATTTTTCCGGAAGTCCGCAAGACCGGAGCCTCGGCGATCGATATTTGGCCGAAGGTCCACGGTAATCAACGTGAACAACTCACTGATCTAGGTGAAGAAAAGTTCGCTGCGATGTTGAAGCAACACGAAATTTCGCTCGGTTGCATCACACAATACAAGCTTGGGCCGTTTGGGCTTCAGGACGAAATGCGATTGGCACAGCGGCTCGGTTGCCAGACGATCGTAACCGGTGGAAAAGGACCGAAGGGTCTGAAGGGAGGCGAGCTAAAGAAGGGTGTTGCGGAGTTCATGGAGAAAATGAAACCGCATCTCGCGGTGGCCGAAGAAACCGGCGTCACGATTGCAAACGAGAATCATGCCAACAATCTCATTGAGTCACCCGATTCGCTGAAGTGGCTGGCCGAACTGCGTCCTTCAAAGCACCTGTCGATCGCGTTTGCTCCGTAACACCTGCCACAGGATGAGAGACTACTCGGCGACCTAATCGAGACGCTTGGGGACTCCATCGCCGTGTTCTATGCCTGGCAACATGGCATGGGATGCCACCAGAAGTTGCCGAAGGAACAGGAACTCCTGCAAATGCCCGGACGCGGCGAACTGGATTTCAGTCCGCTGCTATCCGCGCTCAAACGCATCGACTACTCCGGCTGGACAGAAATCTTCATGCACCCCGTCCCGCGGGGCATCCCGATTCTCGAAACGACAGCTGCTGTCACCGCCGAAATCAATCTCAGCCGCGCCTACTTGGAAAAGCTCCTCACACGGCCTTGAGATCGTTGACTACGCGCAGATTTTTCCTACAAAAATCGAGCTCAAAAAATCCATTTCACTCGGCACCATAGAGGGCACCATTCGCACCCCGCCGTCGTCAAAACATTCTGTAGTTTTTCTTCGTGCTGTCCGTCAGTAGAGTCTAGAGGTGGCGCGGTGGTTTAGGCGCGGCCTATCTGTTTCCGGCACTTTCGTTCGCCGATGCCTCACTAGCCATTCCATGCTCCGTCTCCACCTCCCGCCCATCAAACCGGACGTGCGGTTTACGAACCCCTGTTTTTTCCAGTTTGGCGTGGTCTGCCAGTAGGCGAGTGTATGAAAACCCTAGTCCCGCGATTTGTGTTGGCGCTGAAGTGAAACGCGGCAAAAATTTTGGGCTGAATAAATTGACGCCACGCGTCCTGTTATCGACATCTTGAAGTCCCAATTCACATTCCTTCAATTGGTTTGACGAAGATCGCAACAAGACACCACCGGAGGCAAGATATGGCTATTCAGACCTTAAGAGTCGGGGCGTTGGCTATTGTTTTCGCGCTACTTGGCGGGATACATGTCCAAGCGCAACAGAATCAAACCGACCAATACACGATCGAACAATTCTTGAAAACGACCA
>CAYFJO010000284.1:0-13937 GCA_964343305.1 uncultured Pirellulaceae bacterium
GCAACTGACGCTGGAGAGCGAACTCGGCCGGGGGAGCACTTTCCGAGTGACGTTATCCAGCGCCCAAGCAGCTCAGTGGGCAGGCGGGGATTAAGGATCGGCCAAACAATCCAAACCACAAATTAGGGAGAGATCCACGAGGAGCAACTCATGTCAAAAAGCATTCTTTTATGCGACGACGAACTTCATATTATTCGCGCCGCGGAGTTCAAGTTTAAACGCGCCGGCTATGACGTACGGTGTGCGTCCGATGGCGAAGAAGCGTGGCAGATGATTCAACAGCACAAGCCAGACATCCTGATCACCGACTGCCAGATGCCGCGACTCGACGGAATCGGGTTGTGCGAGCGAATTCACAACGATCCCACCACTAGCGATATTCCGGTTGTGATGTTAACCGCCAAGGGGTTTGAGCTTTCCGCGGACGAATTGGCCAGCAAATATGGCGTTCGCGCACTCAACACCAAGCCGTTTAGCCCCAAAGCGCTGTTACAAACGGCCGAAGATATACTCGCCACAGAAACAGCGTCACAGCCGTAGGAATGCACGATGATGAACCTGCCCACTGAGATCTTTGGCGACGTCATCGTCGTTCATACCCCGGAAGAACTGGGCCACGAGAAGTCCGATCAGTTAGAAGGATTTCTTACGTCGCTTGAGCGCTGCAAAGTCATCATCGACCTGGACGGCACCGAATCGTTTGACAGCGTTGGTCTGGAAGCTCTGTTGGACGCCCAGGAACTTCTGCGGACGCTCAATGGCGACCTGAAAATCGCGTCGACCAGTTCCATCAATCGCAAGATTTTTGAGATTACTCAACTCGACCAACGACTCGAAGTCTTTGAAACCGTCATCGATGCGGTCAAGAGCTTTGTCTAAAGATGATTACTACACAAGGTCCAGCACGACTCGGAAATCTGCTCGTTGAACGCGGCTATCTGTCGATCGAACAGTTGCAGTCCGCGCTGGAACACCAGCAGCAGGTCGGCAAATCAAAACTGCTGGGCGAAATCCTGGTTGATCTCGAATACTGCTCGGAAGACCAGGTGGTCGAATGCCTGGCGGGTGAATACGGCGTCCCTTACGCCAAGCTCGAACAGCGGATGTTCGACCCCAAGATCGTCGGTCTGCTGGAACGTGACTTCATCGAAAAGAACCTCGTTCTGCCGTTGTTCTGTGTTCGCGATGTGTTGACCGTTGCGGTCACCGAACCGTCGAACTTGTTTCTGATCGACGAAATTCGCGGCGCGACGGGCAAAGTCATTCAGATCGTCTCCGCCACGCCAAAAGACATCCGGCGGATGATCACAACGCTGCCGGATTCCAAAGTTTTTGTCATCGACGATATTATCGAAGACTCCGAGGACGCCGAAGTCACGTTGATCGAAGACGCAGTCGAAGACATTGGCGATATCGAGGAAGTCGCTGGCCAATCGCCCGTCATAAGGTTGGTCAACTACATCATTTACACCGCCTGCAAGGAAGGCGCGAGCGACATCCACATCGAACCGGCGGATCGTGGCGTGCGGGTTCGCAATCGCATTGATGGGCGATTGTACAAGGCGCTCGAAGTGCCCCTTCACTTGCTGGGTGCTGTCACGAGCCGTATCAAAATCATGGGCGGCATGGACATTGCCGAGCGGCGACTGCCGCAAGACGGGCGCGTCAACGTCATGCTGGACGGCCGAAAAATCGACCTTCGTGTCAGCACATTTCCCGGGAACCGCGGTGAAAAGACCGTGATTCGAATTCTGGATCAACGTGGCGTGACATTGAATCTGAACGATCTGGGGTTCGCCGAAGACATCCTGGGCAAACTGAAACGAAATATCAAAGCACCCAATGGAATTATTCTGGTCACAGGTCCGACCGGAAGCGGAAAATCGACGACGTTGTATGGTGCGTTAAACGAAATCGCGTGCATGGAAAACAACATTTGCACGGTCGAGGACCCGATCGAATATCGCTTGCCGCTGATCAACCAGTTTCAAGTGCAAGAGCGTGTGGGACTTTCCTTTTCCAAGGCCCTGCGAACTTTGTTGCGGCAAGATCCGGATGTCATCATGGTCGGCGAAGTGCGCGATGAAGAAACGGCACGAACCGCGATTCAGGCCGCGCTGACCGGGCACCTGGTGTTCAGCACGCTGCACACGAACGACGCACCGTCGGCCATCACGCGTTTGGTCAACATGGGTGTCGAGCCCTACTTGATCAGCGCCGCATTAAACATGGTCTTGGCCCAACGTTTGGCTCGCCGTATCTGCGCCAAATGCCGACAAGGGTACGAGCCGCCGCGGACTTTGCGCCGGGCGCTGGAGCGGATGGGTTACGAAATCGAAGTGTTTTACAAAGGCGTGGGCTGCCGTCGCTGCCGCAATACGGGATTTACCGGCCGCATTGGAGTGCACGAAATTCTCATCATCAACGACGTGTGCCGCGACGCGATCGTTTCGGGAAAATCGATCAACGAATTACGGGACATCGGCGCAAAGTCAGGCATGATCACCCTGCAACACGACGGCATTCGCAAAGTTCGTGAAGGAATCACAACGATCGAGGAAGTGTTACACATCGCCGGCGAGATCATTGAATAACGAGGCCAGACTTCGGAAGTTTTCCGAAACTTCCGAAATCTGAATCACAGGTCAAATCATGAGATTTGAATACACGGCGAAAGACCCGTTGGGCAATGAACTCGATGGGACCTTGGATGCGACAAGCCGCGACAGTGCGGTTCAACTGCTGCGGCGCGACGGATTGACCGTGCTAACGATCGAGGAGGCCGGCGACGGATCGCTGTTTCCGCGCCGGGTGAAGCGGTCGGACATCATCTATCTGGCCAGCCAGTTGGCCATCATGGTCGATACAGGCATCACCTTGTCGGAAGCCCTGCGCGGCATCGCGGATCAGGAAGAGAATCCAACGATGAAACGCACCTTGCTCGAAATCAAAAGCGCGGTCGAAGCGGGCGATGATTTTTCCTTGGCGCTGTCACGCTATCCCAAGCTCTTTGATAAGACGTTTGTGGCCTTGGTGCGGTCTAGTGAAGAAACCGGACAGCTCAGCGAAATGCTCGAACAAATTGCCACGTATCTCTCCAAAGAAGACGAGAACCGAGGCAAAGTCAAAGCGGCACTCGCGTATCCCGGAATCATGATGTTCCTGGCGATTGGCGTAACGCTGTTCCTGTTGACATTTATCATGCCCAAGTTCACACCGATGTTCACGTCGCGCGGAATGGACTTGCCTCTCACGACCCGGGTCTTAATGTGGTCTTCCGATTCTCTGCTCAACTACTGGTGGGCCTGGGGACTCGGCGGCTTTGGGGCCGTTGCCGCTTTTGTAGGCTTTCAACGCACGGAAGTTGGACGACAAATCATCGACTATATCAAGCTGCACATCCCCATCATGGGACCCATGTTTCGAAAAGTCACGCTCAGCCGTTGCGTGAGCACATTGGGAACCATGGTCAAGAGCGGCGTTCAAATGCTCGATGCCATTCGGCTGACGGCCGACGTATCGGGCAATTACTATTATGAAAAGTCATGGCACGAAGTACTCGATCAGATTACGAACGGCAATCGGATTTGCGATGCCTTGAAAACCAATTCGCTGTATCCGAAAACGCTCATTCAGATGATTGGCTCCGGCGAAGAAACAGGCCAATTGGATACGGTGCTGCTCAAGGTCAGCGCCCACTACGACCGCGAAGTGGAGAACTCGCTCAAGACGGTGACTAGTATGATCGAGCCACTCATGATCACGGTGATGGGTGGCGTTGTTGGCACGATCGGCATGTCGATCTTGCTACCCATCTTTAAGTTGAGCGGTGGTGGCCATTAGAATGTGACCATGAACCGTGAACAAAAACCAAAAGTGCTGTTCCTTTGCACGGGCAACTCATGTCGCAGCCAGATGGCCGAAGGTTGGGCCCGGACGCTCCAGGCCGATCAGATAGACGCCTATTCGGCGGGCATCGAAAAACATGGGCTGAACCCAAATGCCGTGGCAGTCATGAGCGAGGTCGGCGTCGATATCTCGCAGCAACAATCGAATACCGTCGACGAACTTGGGCCACTAGAATTCGATCTGGTGATCACTGTTTGCGGCCATGCGGACGAGAATTGTCCTGCGCTTCATGGCGCGCCTCGGATCGAACACGTGGGATTCGATGATCCGCCCAAGCTGGCTCGCGATGCAAAGACCGAGGACGAGGCGCTGTCGCACTACCGCCGAGTGCGCGACGAGATCCGTGCATTTGTGGAGGGGATAGCCACTTTGCTCGAAACGAAATAGCGCAGCATGCGCACGTTTCGCGCGATGTTGGAAATTGGGGAATGGAGAGACGCTCTGCGTTCTAGCTACCAGCCAACAAGCGAGCACGACGGGAACGGCGTTCCGCCCTGAGTCGAGCGCGACGATTAATCTCGCTCGGTTTTTCGTAGTATTCTCGCCGTCGCATTTCTTTCTTAATACCGCTTCGTTCGACCAACTTGCGGAATCGCCGGACCGCTTCTTGAATCGATTCGCGGTCTCGGACCACCAACTTTACCATTTTTACTCCTAATCCAGTGTTACATACCAGAAGAATTGGAATCGACCAGTTTACCCGAAACCAAGAATTCGTGTCCAGTGACCCGTCCTGCAACCAGCGACTACTATCGCGGCAACCAACGAATGACCGAAGCCCAAGGGAAAAAACAACTTAGTGCCATGGTTGGATCGGTCGTTCGCAGGCCAATGCTCTCATCAATAGAGAAATTACGCAGTTTCTAAGGCCAATCGTCATGATCCAGATGAAACAACCGCTACGATCGTCACAAGATCGCTAACACAAACAACACAAATCATCCGCACGTGCCGGAACTTTCGACCAAGGTGGGTCCGATTTCACATGGAGCGGACACATCGTCCCCTGTAATGAACCAGAGTTTCCTTGGCAATCAATGCCTTACGCCGAACAACCTTGGACGACAACAAAGATGAGCAACGAATTAAACGAAGTTCAACTCTTAAAAGAAATCGACTCCCGTCAAGACGACATTCTTCAAGACCTCGACGATTTGAATGATCGCGTCGAGACGATTCTAGAACAATGGACGCGCCCCAAAGAGCAACACGAGACGGAAGAAGAAGCGTCGTAAATCCCGCCAAGTCACTGATCTTGCTTATCGAGATTGCCTGATTTTCGAATCGCGTAGACCAAACGCATGCCCAGCAGGATGCTGAACGTGCATCCGGCCAATCCGAGCAACGAAAGCTGATGCATTCCCCAAAACGGGTTTTCGGGGAACAACAACGGCGGCACCTTATAAGACAACATCAGCGCCGAACCCAGGAACAGGGCGCTGGTCATCAATCCCAGCACCAGCCGGTTAATCGACGGACCAAGTCGCCGATGATCCAGATGGACATCGAACTTTCCAGACTGGATCTGTTCCAAAATACTCATCACCCGTTGCGGCAGCACTTCGACCAATTGTTCAAACTCCAGATACAGACGACGTATCTTTCTTGCCTGACGCAGCGGAGAAAACCTTCGCAGAAACAACGTTCGATGAAACGGTTTCATCATCTCCATTAAACTGAATTTGGGATTGAGAAGCTTTCCCGTGCCGTCCAATTTGGCCAACACCTGGATCAACATCGATGCGTCGGTGGGCAATGCAATGTGATGACGCCGCATGACCTCGGTCATTTCACGCAGCGCGCTGTTCAGATCCAAGTCGTCCAAGCACTGTGTGGCGTAATGCCCGATGTACTCGGCCGCGTCGTTGGCCAGCGCGCTGTCGTCCAAATCAAACGGGGCGGAACCGATGCGTTTGATCAGCATGGTTAGCGTCGGCACGTCCTGCGTGACCAGACACATCAGCATTTCTTCGATATCTTCGCGCAATCGCTCGTTAATCCGCCCGACCATCCCAAAATCCAGCAGACCAATGACATTGCCCGGCAGCACAACAATATTCCCCGGGTGCGGGTCCGCGTGATAGAAGCCGTTTTTGAAGATCATTCGCAAGTACAGGTCTGCGCCGCGTCGCGCCAATTCATTCCGATCAAGGCCTGCGCCTGCCAGCCCTTGCCGGTCGCTCAATTTCACTCCGTCGATGAACGCCATCGTCAGCACGCGCGACGTGCAGAGTTCGGTGACTGGTTCGGGAATGTGCACGGTCGCATCGTTGGCCAGCAAGGCCGCGAATTGCTGCAGGTTTCTCTCTTCACGACCGAAATCCAATTCACGGCGCAAGCTGCGGCCCAGTTCCGCCATCAGTGCGTCGGGCCGATAGGGTTTGAATTCCTCGAAACGTTCGGCAATCTGAGCTACACCCGACATGATCTCCAAATCGTCGCGAATCTTGTGGCAGATCCCTTCATGTTGCACTTTGACGGCGACTGGTTCGCCGTCCTTTAGTCGCGCGCGATGCACTTGTCCTATCGACGCGGAAGCCATCGGCACTTCTTCAAACTCGGCAAACACGTGATCGATGGGTTCGCCTAATTCGCTCTCCAGAGTTTTCCGGATCTGCGAAAACTCGGTCGCCGGCGCGTCGCACTGAAGTTTCTTGAGTTCGTCCGCCAGCGCCGCTCCAACAGTGTCCGGTCGCGTACTCAGCAGTTGTCCGATCTTGATGAACGTGGGCCCCAGTTCGGTCAGGGCGAGCCGGATTCGAGTTTCAAACGACAAACGAGCGAGCGCTTCGCCATCGGGCGTCTTCATGTAATCCTTGACGAATTCCACATTGATACGGCTCAGCCAGTCCGCCAATCCGAATTTGCTCAGCACGCTCAGGATTTCGCGCCAACGCTTAAGATTGCGATAAATCTGGGGAATCGATGAAATGGAGATCTTCATGCAGAACCAGTAGTAATGGGTGGAAGCGACACTTCCAATTCTATCCACATCCGTTCATCGAAGCTACGAAGCGCCGCGATACGTCAGCAGCTCAGTCTTGCGGTCTTTCACACGAGATCGCGCCGCTGGGAAGAACTCAACGAAACCCGTAGGCAACTGTGGCAGTTTCACTCGGTCCATCACGTTGTTCACTCGCCTGAGCAGCGAATCATTATCCAGATAGTCGCATAAAAAACGCGATCGCGTGAATTTGGGGATGAACGACGATAACCCATCGACGGGGCGAGTGACCATTCGATTGACCGCGGCTCCGACAAACTGCGCGTCGAACGATTCCATCGCAGCGTAGTACCGATCAAGATGCGGCGGGTCGTCTTCGATCAGCGCGGCATCCAGCAACAACTCGACCAAAATATGTCCGAGAAAACTGGGACGAAAACCGTCGTCGCGTGGAAGCAGGTCGCGGATGGTGATCGTGAATTCCATGCTCAGGTCCGAAAACGCACGCGCCGCGTGAAACCAAGCGTCGTCCTGATGATGCTGAACGATACCTCGCGCGACCGCCGCAACTTGCGGATCCTCATGGTCGACGAACTCGGCGGCCAATCGCTCGCGCGCCTTGGCCTTGCGATTCACCACGTTGAGCCAATCGGGCACGGCCGTGCCGGCGAGAAAGTAGGGCGAGTCGATGTGCTCGCGGCCGTGAGCGAAATAATTCATCGCCACACCGTTTGCACGACGCGAATGATATTGGCGAGCATCCAAATGGTCGCTGCGGCACAAATGGCGGTGAATACGTAAATCCAAATCATGTAGTGGGCTGGGAAGTTTAAACGTCAGTCCACTGTCCTGATTTGCCGCTGGACAGAACGGCGTCACAGACTTTTTGTGTTTCCAGCGCATCGCGGAATGTCGGTCCGGTCGATTCGCCTTTGGCAACACCTTCCAAAAAGTCCTTCACCTGGTGGACGAAACTATGCTCGTAGCCGATCTGCAAACCTGGCACCCACCAGTTGCCCATGTAGGGATGGTCGCCGTCCGTCACGTGGATCGATCGCCAGCCGCGCATCGGGCCTTCGATGCGGTGATCGAAGTACTCAAGCCGATGCAGGTCGTGTAGATCCCACTTGATCGACGCGTGTTCGCCGTTTATTTCAAACGTGTACAACGCCTTGTGGCCGCGGGCATACCGCGTCGACTCGAACAAGCCCAGCGAGCCGTTACCAAAACGACACATGAACGTGCAAGCGTCGTCGATACCGACGGACTCGACTTTGCCTGTCAAGTTGTGCATCCGCTCTTTGACGAACGTTTCCGTCATGGCAGTGACGTTGTCGATCTTTCCGTTTAACCAGATCGCCGTGTCGATGCAGTGAGCTAACAGGTCGCCAGTCACTCCGCTACCTGCAGCGGCGACGTCCAATCGCCACAGCGCGGCACCGCCCTGCGGCAGGTCCTCGGCGATCGTCCAATCCTGCAAAAAGTTGGCACGATAATGGAAAATGCGGCCCAAGTTGCCGGATTCAACAATATTCTTAGCGTGCGTTACCGCAGGGATACGTCGATAGTTGTACCAGACGGTGTTCAAAACGCCTGCCTTTTCGACGGCTTGGCACATTTCTTCACCTTCAGCGGTGTTCATGGCCAGAGGCTTTTCGCACAGGATCATTTTTCCTGCTTCGGCGGCCGCGATTGCGATTTCTCGGTGCAGATTGTTGGGAGTGCAAATGTCGACGGCGTCGATGTCATCACGTTTGAGCAAATCACGCCAATCGGTTTCAATCGACTCGTAGCCCCAATTGTCGGCGAACTCTTTTACCTTTTCGGCATTGCGTGCACAGGCTGCTTTCAATACCGGCCGGTGTTCCAGCGGGAAGAAATCGTTGACGCGTTTGTAGCCGTTTGTGTGGGCGCGGCCCATGAAGCCGTAGCCGATCATTCCGATGTTTAGTGGTTTTGGCATTTATTAACTCCGTGTTTCTAATGTCGAATGACGAAATCCGAATGTCGATTCAATGTCGAATTCGAAATTCGAAGGTTTTCATTTGGGGCCTTTGCTTCGGTAAATGGCACCAAAGATCAAGTTCAGTTCCTTCGCTTCTTGCCAGTGCATTCTGGCGTCGTCTTTTAGTTCTGGAACGGCCGCCGCGACCATACGCAGCCAATACTTGCTTTCTTTTGATTCACGTTTACAGATGCTAATGCGGTAACGAAACTCTTTCTTCGATCCCGCATCGTCAGCTTCGCAATAATTTGCTCCCACGCTCGTACCCGCACGAACCAATTGGTTAATCAGGTTCTCGCTTACTGGATTAACTGGAATCCGTTTTGCTAATCCTATAATCGCCTCGCCAAACTGCGACGTACGTTCCTCAAGATCATATTTGGTCGCTGTTTCCAAGGGCGTTTGCAATGGTTTCGTCATTCCGACTTCGTCATTCTTTCGACATTCGGATTTCAGAATTTGTCATTTTAATTCCAGCCGTGTGCGTCTCGCACATCGGACATTGCTTTGAGGATTGTGTTCCATGTCTGTTGCGTTTCAAGCATCGCGTTGGGGAACATACAGCCGTCCCAGCAGATGTGTTGAATGCCACGACTTTGCGCGTCCTTGAGCCAGTAGCCGGCACATTTGACAATGTCTAGCTTCCCGTTGGGATCGTCGGCTGGACAGTGCTTACCGGTCTTATCGTGCGTTCCCGCGCCGTGGACGGTGCCGTCGTTCTGGGCGATGTGGAAATCGATCGTCCATGGTCGAAGCTTGTCAACCATCACTTCATACTTTTCGTAGAACTCGTCATCGCCGTAGCCCTCTTGTAGCAACGCGTGCTCGGGAGCGTTGTAGCCCATCAAGTAGAGATAGGTGTGAGCCATGTCGGCTTGAAAACCGAGCGTCTCCGGCATTCCGACCTCTTCGAGCAAATCGAGCATATCTTTCCAACTGTGCATGCCCGCCCAGCAAATCTCGCCTTCGGCGGCCAGCCGTTCACCGCTATCCGCCGCGATCTTGGCCGCTTCGCGAAAGGTGTTGGCGATTTTGGTCGTGTTTGCTTTCGGATCTTCACGCCACTTTTCCACGCCGAATTCCGCCGAGTCGATGCGGATCACACCACGCCTGCGAACGCCGTGCTCGTTGAAAATACCGGCAATGCGGCAAGCCATACGAACGGCGCTGAGGAACTTCTCAGTCGCTTCGCTATCGCCCATCGCCGAATCACCAACCGTGCCGGGCCAAACCGGCGCGACCAGCGAACCGACGTCAAACCCTTTGCCTTGGATCATGTCGGCGATTCCCTTGAGTTCGTCGTCACTGGCTTCGGGGTTGGTGTGCGGCAGGAACAAGAAGTAGTCGATACCTTCATACTTCGTCCCGTTCACAGACGCACCGGCCGTCAGGTCGAGCATCCGTTCGAGTCCGATCGGCGGCTCCTGGCCCTCTTCATCACCTTTGCCGACAAGTCCTGGCCACATTGCGTTGTGCAACTTCGGGAATGCATTACTCATCTTGTTGTCGCTCCTTATCGGACAATTAGCTCTTTCGTTTTTCTTTAATAAAGTTGACGAATGATTTTACGAGTGCCGTGTCACCTTGCTCGCCGCGTTGCTGGAGAAATTGATCAATGTCATGTGGAACGACGGGCGGCAAGGCGATGCTCTCGTCGGCTTCGCGGTAGGCGCCGTCTTTCCCCAACCGATAGAACTTGACTGTTTCACTTTCGAAACATCGCCAAACCTCGGGTACGCCCAAGCGCGCATAAATTCCCATACGGTCGATACTCTTCGACGTGAAATCAACTTCAATTGCAAGGTCGGGGGCTGGATCTCGGTCCGGATTGTAATCCATTTTGTCGCGCACCACCGCTTCGTTCGCGATGTAGTAACACTCGTCTGGTTCCAATCCTTTCTCATCAGCTTGCCTTCGCAACGTCAGCGATCCGACTCCCTGGATGTCGATGTCAAACACGAACGCCATCGCCTCAATCAATCGGGCCACAAACTTTTTCACCATCTCGCGTGCTTTGCTGGTCGTCATGAGTTCGAGCGTTCCTCGATCGTAGCTGTGGTAAAGGCGCCGAGGGCCCATGCCTTCCAAGATGGCTTGGTAAGTTTTCCACGAAATCCCGCTAAGTAAAGACGGACCCTCTAAAACCTCACCGATATATTCGTGCCGTTGGCCGCTCGTCAGCAATGCCGGACGCATTGCTTCGTACGCGTCGCTGAGCACGTAGACAGTGACCTTACGGGTTGTGGTTGTCGACGCCATTGCGGTTACTCGTTACGAGGCGTTTTTATAGTCACCGACGTTGGGCACGGTGTCAAAGGTGTCTGGGCCGAAGTATCGCAAGCCTTCAAGCGGCTCGCTGCCCGTGTTTTCGATTTCGACTCCCACCGTGGCGGCTTCATGGGTGATGAAAACTTCGTCCTCGGTTTCCGCACCGAAGCGAATCATCGCGGGTGTCTGCAAATTGAGATTGCCCATCCGGCCTTTGCCTTGGACCGTGATCCAACTGCTGGCTCCGGGATCTTTCAACGTGCACTTGGCTCCCGGCTGAACAGTCAACCGCTTGGATGAAAACAGTTGTTTGCCATCGACCAGGCCATAGACGATCCAGAAATCTTCCCATCCTTCGCCGCTGTCGCACAGGATGGGTTCGAGGTAGTTGTTGTCCTTGAAATTGGGGTCGACGTTCTTTTCCCAATCCAGTTGGCCAACGATAAAGTCCAAATCTTGGTGTTTGTCTTCGGGCATGTCTTTTACTAGCAACGACCACGGCACTTCGCGACCCTCGACCAGCGATTGGTACATGCCAAACACGTCGCTGCCCCACTGCGGTTCGTACGTGCACAACGAACCTGGAGCGTGCAAGACACCGGGCGGAATCAACCAGCCCGTGCCTCGTTGCAGACGGTAGGCTTTCGACAGATCGAGAATGCCATTGTCGCCGATGTTCCAATTCTCCAGGCACTTGCGAAGTTGATCCTTGGTTGTGCCAGGTTCGAGGCCCATGAATGTATAAGGGAAATTGTTGTCGCAATTGTTGTACTGCGGGGCGAAGTAGTAACTTTCGGGCTTGCCTTCTTGACCGACCAGCGCCGCGTCTTCGAATCTCTGGTGCATGTGATGCGGGATCGGGCCCATGTTATCGAAGAATTTGGAATAGACGGGCCAGCGCTCGTACTTGTCCCAGATGGCTTTGCCGATGATGCGCTCGCCTGCCTCGGCCACGGCATCCTTGAGCATGAAATGTTGGTCTTCGAACGAACAAAAACTCTGGCCTTCGTGCCACACGCGGCCTTCGTTTGCGGCATCCGTGGTGCTGCCAAACCAGCGTTCGTCGATCCCGCCACGTTCGGCTCCGTAGGCATACCAATCGTTGGGGTGCAGTTTGATACGCTTTCCGGGATGCAGAAAACTACGTGGAACCCACGTCGGAGTCAGCCTCAACAGACCCCCATAGGCGTCCAATGCACTGTCAAGAATGGAGCCGACATTGTCTCCTTTGACCACATTTTGTGAAATCATCGTTGAATCTCTTACTATCGAAAATTGGTTGGGGCGGATTGGAAATTGGAAGGCCCGTTTTCCCTATCAAGCGACCGCGTCCGTGAAAGACGGAGAAATGACCGTCGCTTTCTGCGCATGATCGGCAAACGACTGTTTTATTCACTTTTTCGCTGACTGACAAGTAAACCAACCGTGCAATTAGCGTTCGACGCTGGAAAACTTGCCTTAAACAACGTAAGTTGAGGCCGTCGAACAGACATGAATCAACAACGACTGCTCCTTTTCCGGTTGGAGATACCGAGATGGCTGATAAATCGTGGACGTTGACGGACGTCGACAATGATGTATTCGTGGACAAACTAAACATTTCCGCGAAGGATGTGGGTGGTGAGGCCACGGACTTTGAGATTTCCAAAGTCACTCTGCGAGGCGGGCTGCGGGATGGCGTTGACCTGATTCACGTTTGTAACGGACCGTTTTGCTTCGATATTCTGCCCACGCGTGGCATGAATCTGTGGGGGGCTTGGGCGGACGATCTCAAGCTGGGCTGGAATTCTCCTGTACGCGGGCCCGTGCATCCAAGTTTTGTGGATATGGGCGAGCCCAGCGGTTTGGGTTGGCTCGACGGTTTTGATGAATTGCTGGCCCACTGCGGTCTAGAAAGCAACGGCGCGCCGGATTTCGATGAGAACGGCAAATTGACGTATCCCTTGCACGGACGAATCGGAAACCGCCCAGCACACTATGTCGATGTGAAAGTGGATGATGAGACCGGTAAGATCTCAGTGACCGGTATCGTTGAAGAAACACGGTTTCATTTTACGAAATTGCGGATGACATCGACGATCGAAACCAATCCGGGGCAACTCGGTTTGACGATTCGTGACGAGATTGAGAATTTCTCGGCGAGTCCGAAGGAAATTCAGATGCTCTATCATTGGAACTTCAGCGACCCGCTGTTGGATGGCGGGTCGAGTTTCGTCGCACCGTTGAAAACGGTCGTGCCGCGAAACGATCACGCGGCATCCGGCATCGAGAGCTGGGACAGTTATGACGCTCCCCAGTCGGGCTTTGAAGAACAGGTTTATTTCATGGAGTTGCTGTCGAAGGAAGACGGCGACACGCAGGCGTTATTGAAAAACGCGCACAGCACACAAGGCATGAGTTTGCTGTTCAACAGCCGCAATTTGCCTTGTTTCACCGTCTGGAAAAACACGACGGCAATCGCGGACGGCTATGTCACAGGTATCGAACCAGGCACCAATTTTCCGAATCCAAGATCGTATGAAGGCGAACAGAACCGCGTCATTAAGTTGAAACCGGGCGGAAAAGTTTCCTTCAAAATCACACTGGAGGCACACACCGATGCAACGAGTGTGGAAGCGGCGGAAGCGGCAATTGCCAAGATTCAAGGCGATACTGAGACGATTGTCTATGACAAGCCGCAGAAGAACTGGTGCGAAGGCGTTTAGAAATGTAGGACGGATTGCCAATCCGTCCTTCTTGGCGCGTCAAATGGACGGATTAGCAATCCGTCCTACTAACGCTACTTGATCGTCACCGTCGCGTCATGCAGGT
>CAYFJO010000285.1:0-13734 GCA_964343305.1 uncultured Pirellulaceae bacterium
TGTTCCGCGACCATGCCGCCGGCAACTTCGGCGCATTGCTCAACGGGATTGTGCATGATCCAGTGATGCTTCGTTACCTGGACAACAACCAGAACTACAAGGGCCATCCCAACGAGAACCTCGCCCGAGAGATCATGGAACTGTTCACCATGGGCCTCGATCAGGGTTATACCGAAGAGGACATCAAGGAAGCGGCTCGCGCGCTGACCGGTTACAACTACGACGGTGCCACCGCTCGGTTCCGCTTCAACCTCTCCCAGCACGATGCGGGGAGCAAGACGATCTTCGGGCAGACCGGCAATTGGGCGGGTGACGATTTGGTCCGTCTGATCCTCGAGCAACCCGCCACGTCGAAGTTCGTTGCGGGCAAGCTTTTCAGATTCTTCGCCTACGACAATTCCGACCCGGGGACGATCGATCGCCTGGCCGCGTTGTTCAAAGCCAACAACTACGAACTGGCCCCGATGCTTAAGAACCTATTCCTCTCCGAGGAATTCTACAGCGCCAAATCGATGGGTACGCAAATCAAGAGCCCGGTGCAGTTGGTGGTCGGGATGCTGCGGGACTTTGGGATCAAGAACGCCGCTACTGGTGCTGTGCACACGGCAATTCGCACCATGGGTCAGGAGTTGCTCGAGCCGCCCGACGTCAAAGGCTGGCGGGAGGGCCGCGCCTGGATCAACGCGAGCCGTCTTTACATCCGCTACAACACCATGGCCAATCTGGTGCGGTCCATGGCCCGCGGCGACAACCGACGAGGCATCGATGTGATCGCTGCGCTCGAAGGCCAGGACTGCAAGAATGCGGCCGATGTGGTGGACTGCTTGGCCAAGATCTGTCTCGTCATGCCCCTGGACGAGGAGAAACGAAAGGACCTGATTGAACACGTGGAGAAACTGCCCGCCCAGTCTGAGTGGGAAAAGCAGCGGAATCAGATCAACGAGAAACTTCTGGCTCTGTTGGTGCTGATGGTGAGCACGCCTGAGTACCAGTTCAGTTGACGTGGTTTGGCAGTGGAGTGGTTTCGGGGTCGCGCCCGGGCGGCCCAGCTACGTTTGACAATGTTGTTCGGTGTGACTTGGTGTCACGAGAATATACCTGAATTAAGAGGAGTTCGTTATGTCCGGTATCAAGATTGCAACGCGACGGGAATTCTTGGGTCACGGTCTCGGTTTGGTAGGTGTGGGGACGGCGTTGCCGAATTTTCTGGTCAATACGGCTTTGGCCGGTCCCACAGCCGTCTCCGACCAGCAAGTGGTGGTGGCCCTGCTGCTGAGCGGCGGTCACGATGGTGTCAGTGACGTGGTTCCTTACGCGAACGACGTGTACCACAAGGTTCGTCCAACCATTCGCTACACTGAACAGGAGGTAATCAAGCTCAATGACGAGATCGGATTGCACCCCAGGCTGACCGGATTCAAAGAGCTCTATGACCAAGGCTCCCTGGCCGTGGTCCTGGGAACCGGCTATCCCAATTTCAACTACAGTCACTTTCATGCCCGGACCATCTGGTCGACCGCTGATCCCACGATCCGCACGCCGAGCCGCTCGCAAAGCGGCTATGCGAAGTATGACGGCTGGCTCGGCAGGTACTGCGACGTGGCCTACAAGGGCAGCGAGGATGCCGTGCTGAACATGGCGGTCGGCGGAGGCAGGACACCGATCATCATCCGCAGCAAGACGCATCCGCCGATCAGCTTCGCCACGGACACTCCATTTGGCTACACCGGCGACCGTTCGGAGAAGGGTTATGCGCTGTTCCGCAAACTGAATCAGCAGGCCGCGGACCAAAGCATCGACGACTTGCAGTTCGTTACTCGGACGGCCGTCAACGCCAATTCCGCCAGCGATCAGATCCGCGACGTGGCCGCCGCTTACAGGCCTACGGTGACCTATCCGAACACCGGGTTGGGCAGGTCTCTAAGAACCATCGCGGGCATGATCACCGGCGGCCTGACCACGCGAGTCTACCATGCGGAGCTGGGCGGCTTCGACACGCACGCCAACCAGAAAAGCCGCTTCGACAGCCTGATGATCCAGATGAACGGCGCGGTCTCGGCCTTCTACAAGGACTTGGCTCAGCAGGGCAACGCCGACCGAGTGCTGACGTTTACCTACAGCGACTTCGGCCGCCGCGTGAAAGAGAACGGGAACAAGGGTACCGACCACGGTTCGGCACAGCCCGTGTTCCTAGTCGGCCCGGGCGTCAAGGCCGGCGTGCACGGTAAGCAGCCGCCGTTCGACGAGGGCGCCACCAAAAGCAACAACTTCCAGATGGAGGTCGACTTCCGCAGCGTCTACGCGGCGATACTTGAGAAATGGCTCGGCACACCCAGTGAGCCGATCCTGGGAGCGAAGTTTGTGCCCGTTGACTGCATTGCCTAGTCCCACTTCGCTCGGGTCGCGGCCGTGTACGCCGTGTAGGCCTTAGCGATTTGCTCCGCACTCAACGCGGTCTTGTGGATCCAAATCCGGTAACTCGTACGGATCGGTTTTCCTGGCTCGAACGTTCGCGACTTGACGCCGGGCCAGCCGACGCACAGAACGCCGTAATGTCGCGTCAGCCAGGTCGGCGGGTAATCGGGATGACTCGGATGAACAAACACGGCCGCACCGCTTGCGCCCGCCGCGTCGTGAAACTTCGCCGTCATGTCCGCCCAGGCGAGTGGAGTCTCTTTCAAATCCCCCGTCGTCCGTCCGGAGGGCACGGTGATTACGGTGTCCGTGCGCGGGGCATAGCGAAGATTCAAGCCACCGTAGCTTTTTCCTGGGGCACCTCGCAGCGTAATCGGAATGTCGACCGGGACCCAAACAAATTCGACGTCAATCGCTCGCTCACCGTCACCCGACCGATGTGTCCGGAACCAGACTCGTTCATGCATCACCATTCGGTCGCCCATGAACCATCCGTTTTCGGCCGCCAGCACGGCTGCCACCGGACCGGCCTCGCGACAGATCCAGTGGACGAAGCGATGCTGGATTCCGCGGCCAGTCCACAGGTCGTAGTCCTTTCCCTCGATTTCCACATGCGGCCAGGCCCAGTAAAGTCCGTGGTGATGGTAATGGTCTTTGGGAAAATCATCGGTCAGCACTTCCCCATTGAGGCCCCATAGTGGATGCACGTAGCAGGCGCGGTGGCGGCGGAAGTCGGTCTCCGGCACCGTGTCGCAGGTAATCGTTCCGTGATTGTAAGCCATCACCGGCTGATCCCCCTCCCAGAGAGCAAGCGTCTTGTCGTCGACTTCCTTGAAACGGAACGCGGGCTTTGCCGCCGAGACCTCTGTCTTCGCAGGTTCCAGCCGAAATCGACGGGTTTCGTTCCCATCACCGCGCGCGGGAATCGCGGCGACGAACTGACCGCGCGGTCGGGCTTCCGCTCCGTCGTCCACGGGCGCCGCAAGCAATTGGACGGGCACGCGGACTTCGGGCTGGTCGAGTTCCGTGAGTTGCCACGCATTGGAGCCCGTCAGATTCGCTCGGTTTGGAACGGAAGCGGACACGTTGAGCGTCACGTCGCTCGTGGGCACGGTCAAGACGGGAGCGGCAGGAGCCGATGTAGGCTTTCCGTGGCCCGACCGAGCCGACAGTCGGCGCCAGGCCTGCATCGAACGTTGAAGATTCTCCCGTTCGTCGCCAGGTATCTTGTAACACTGGAGGCCGATGGGACCGTCATAACCGAGTGCGTTCAGCGTTTTCAGAAAGCGGCCGACATCGAAATCACCGCGATCCAAGGGTTGGATCAGCCGATCCCATCCCATCGCGTTTGTATCGCCACGGTCGGCACCGTTGATGCTCACCAGAAACAAGTGCGGCAGGGCGGCCTTCAGCAACGGTTCCATGTTCTTCTCGTCATCCAGTTTCAACCAGTGGCACAGGTTGAACGAAACACCCACATTCTCGCGGTCAACCTTCTTGACCACACGAATCGCGTCTTCGACACGGGCCACATAGAAGCCGGTGTGCGGATAGAGTGCCACGCGAATTCCCGATTCTTGGGCCAACGCAGCGATTTCGCGCACGACCTCCACGGCCTGCTCGTCGAAATCGGCCGACGACGCCTTGCCGCCCTGAACCGTGAGCCAAATGAACGTACCGCGTCCTTTCAGTTGTTGGATCGCCGTCTTGAGATTCGGGTCATAGGTCGCGCCATCGGGCCCGACTCGAGACGCAACATAGATGCTGAACATCTTCAGCCCGTGGTGATCGAGCGCCTTCAACATTTCGGGAATCCCCGCGGCTCCGGTATAACCGATCCCGGCATAACCAAGATCGCTGAGCATCTGAGCCTGGACGTCCGGCGCCAGTCGTCCGCGTCCCGTTCCGTTGTCGAACGCGAAAAACGCGTTGTTCCGTTTCGATATCCCGTCGCCTTTCTCATCGGCCGACAGCAGCCCTGGAACGAGCAAAGTAAAGACGCCGGCGAAAAAGAGGAATGAGTATTTCATGATGTTACCTTTTTCGGATTGACTCAGCGTCCCGAGGATACGCCACATGGCGACTTGACGTCCATTCCGCGATATTCCCATGCCTGACGGTTGTCCGGAGATCGGTCGGCGCTTCAGGCAACTCGCGGCCGGCTATAATCTTGGTGTAGTATATTGACTTTGGATTCATTTATCAAAGTTCGGCTTTGTGGTGAGGAGCGGAATCGATGAACGTCACGCCACCGATCAACTTCCCACCGTCGAAGACTTCGATGATGGTCGCGGGACTACTCGATACGCTCAGCAAAGACGAATTCCTCGAACTGCTGGCCTATCTCGCTACCGGAGACAAGAACTGATCGTCTGGCTGACCCGCTGCATCAACAATATTCACGAAATCGACAAAGCGCAAAATCTCATGAACGACCGCAACACTGTCTGGCTCGTCCTACTGAGTATCTTCAGTCTGCTCGGCACGGAGCCGCTCGAAGCCCGCGAGCGTCCGAACATCGTGTTCATTCTCGCCGACGACATGGGCTGGCCCGGTGTGATCGAGCCGGGGTCCGTTCACCACGCACCAACGACGACGGCCGACCTGTTGCCGACGCTCAGCGGCGTGTTTCTGCTGGACGTTGAAGGGGAACCGAGCGGCTGTGCGCAGATCGCGGCACTGGCACCAGCCGCCGCGCCGGCCAGACCTGCCAAGTTCGTCGCCTCTTCACCCGAACCGGGATTTCAGTTGCCGCCGATCGTGTTGCAGCACGATTCCGCGGCCAAAACTGGCGTCGACTGGGCGCAGGTCAACCATCCGCGATGGTTCGAAGCCACACCGCCGGTCATGCTCGGCCGGGCAGCCAGCTACCTGCGCGAAGGCCTCGAACGGATGACGGGCCAACGGTTGCCCGTGGTCAGCCAGGTGGACCTTTCCGCCGGCATTGTTCTTGTGCTCCTGCGTAACGCGCCGGAAGACATCCGCAACGATGCCGAAGTTCAACGGGCGCTGCGCGCATACCGCGATGACCCCTACGCCGCCAACGAAGCGTTTTTCATCCGCAGCGAACCGAAGCGCATCCTGCTCGTGGCGAACACGGTAGACGGGTTGCTGGACGCGGTGGTCGAGCTGTTGGAGTCGGTCGGCTACGAGGTGCTGGGCATGGGACCCAATTGGATCCACACGCCGGACTACCGGCAACGACCGTTGGTCTTCGCGCTGAAGCGCGCCGGGCGTCCGAGTTATTACCTGCGCTGGCTGCATGCCACGAGCGGGCAAGGGTACGGCAACGGGACGATCATATCGGGCCTGACCGACCCGGCCGACGAAACCGTCGATGTGAGCAACTGGCGCTGGCAGATCGGCACGCGCATGGTGATGCAGTCCATGCCGCCGTTCCCTGGCCATGCGCTGCAAAGATTCCACCCGGCGGTGGCCCAGCACATGGCAAGAACGGGCGTGACAGAAGGTATCTTGGCGCCCAGGACGAATGTCGGGCCGCTGGCGCAGCGCCCCGCGGCCCGCCCGGAGAACAACGGTTGGATTTGGATCAGGACCAATCCGCCGGCGCAGGGCGGCGCCGGCGAACGATATCTTTCAGACGGGAAAACGTGGCTCTTGTTGACACCGGGACAGTGTGGATGGAACCTGGACCTGTCCGTTGCGTTCGTTCGTCAAGTCGTCTTCGAGAAGATGGTCAAGGACGCGATAACTGCCTTCGAGAAGAGCCCGGATGATCCGGTCATCTTCGGCATGGACGCTGAGGACGGCGCCCCCGGCAACGCGATGCTGGTCGAACGGATGAAGCACCCGAACTGGTACCCGCAGTACCGCGCGCGCCAGGGGCTGGCGTTCGGCCGACCGTACGCGCTGCACGGATTCAAGGGGCTGAACCAACCGAAAGAACGCTGGGACCCCGCCGCGGCCAGCGACCACATGTTCGGCTTTGCGAGTTGGCTGCTGCACGAGTTCGACAAGTGGATCGACGCGCTGCCGAAGGACCAGCAGGTGACATCCACCGGCAAGTCCAAGAAAGACCTGATCCGTTGCAGCTTTTACAGCTACAACTACCACGACGTGCCGCCGAACTTCAACCCCGACCCGCGCATCCGGGTGATGATCGCCGGTTACCCCAAACACCGCGGCATGGGCAAGTGGGAGCGATTCGCCACGCACGAAGATGTCGCCGCCGCGTTCAAGATCATGCTCCCGCGCAAGCCGTCGGGCGACTATCGGATCATGAGCATGGCCTACCACCGGGACGAGGGGCCGATCGGAATCCCACCGGCACGCAATGGTTCGCCGGCCCACATCGCCGAAGACCTTCGCCACGCGTATGACGCCGGCTTCCGGGCCATGCGCGTCGAGACCGATTACAACTTCGGCAAGTACGGGCTGGCTTACTACCTCATGATGAAGATGCTGTGGAATGCCAACCTGACCGCCGCCGACCTTGACGCGATTCGCGACCGGTGGTTGCGGCGCGCCTTTGGCAGCGCGTGGCGGCAGATGAAGGCTTACTACGATTTCATGCTCCTGGACAACTACCCGGTCAACGCGCCCAGGACCTGGGCCCAGGCCATCCGCCTGATCGACGCGGCGGATAGGAAACTCGACGGCGCGAATGAGCCCGACGCACAGCGCCGCATCGACGACGTCAAACAGTATTGGTACTACCACTACCTGGCGGACAGCGGCAAGTACACGAAGGACTCGCCGCGGTTTCGCGAGTATCTCTGGAAGGGCCAGATGTCGTACATGGTCGCCATGCACATGGTGGCACGCCGTGATTTTGACGTCAACAAGCGTAACGGGGTCAGAGACGCGGTGGGGCCACGGATCAATTCCGGCCCCGCACATTACACGCACGCTGAAACGCAGACTTGGTGGCCCGAGGTGCTCGATCACTGGCAGGTCACGCCGGTCACCCGATTCGTTCAGACCAGCTTGTCCGACGGCAGACCCGCCAAGTCGGTTGACCGCAACGACCTGGTGATGGTGGCGGAATTTCAGGATACTTCCCACGACGCGCCGTTCATCTACAACAGCTACCTGCCGGTGCCGTTCCTGATGGTCGCGCATCAAAAAGGCGAACCGCTGGGCTTTAGACTCACCTGGCCATTTAAGCCAAACGATCGGCACTACGCTGCCAGGAAGCTGCCCTACGGCGTGGACATCTGGAATCCCGCCGCGAAGATCTGGAACCCCTGGATCGACAGGACCATGGTGACTGAACAGTCGCGGGAAGCAACCGATGCCCGGGGAAACAAGATTCAGGTCGTCAACGTTCGACTCAAAGCGCCCCGTCCGGGCACGTACCGATTCGATATCGGCCCCGGCGGGAATCTGGCCAACCTGGGAAGCCCGGCGTATGACCCGAGCAGCGGCAAGTACAGCGGCACAGTCGGATTCACGTACTTCACCGAGGCCACGGGGTTCACTCAGAGCCCCGTCTACTTCTACATCCCCAAGGCAACCAAGAGCTTGGACCTGGAAGTCTGGGACCATCGAAACGGCAAATACATCCAGCTCTATCGCGGTCTGCCCGTTGACAGTCCGACGCCTTCCCGCCGGATCGACGTCAGCGCCATGGGCACGTACACCATCGATTTGGAGCCCGACGAGGACGGGACCGTTGCGTCCATCACAGGCAACCTGTTCGCGTTCCCCTACTTCTACTCAGTGCCGACTTTCTGGGCCAAATCCCCCACGGCACTGCTCGTCCCGCGCGGCATCGCCGAGGCCGACGGATTGACGATCATGCAGGAAGCAACGAACGAACGCGCAACACAGGAAGGTCATGACAGATGACGAATCATTGGGTGCGATGGTTGGCGGTTGCCCTGGCGGCTTGGCCAGCGATAGCGCGGGGCGAGCAAATCGTATTGGTCAGCGATGGTGTCCCGGCCGTGGCGATCTACGTCGATGCCGATGTGATGGCGCCGGATGTGACGCCGCCGCCCACGACATGGTCCGCCAAACAGCGGCAAGCCCAGCGCCAGCGGCTGCGCGAGTCGGTCCACGACCTGGCGCTTTACCTGAAGAAGATTTCAGGCGCCCAGGTCAAAATCGTTACCGCAGCGCCGGCATCGAACGACCCCCGCCTGGCGATTCTCATCGGCGACCTCGCCACCGCCCGATTCGGACCGCCCCGAATCAAGGCGCCGTTTCGACAGGGCTTCCGCTTCGTCCTCTCGCCGCAGGGCATCGGCCTTGGCGGTGAATCAGACCTCGCCACGAGCTATGCAATCTACGAGTTGCTCGATCGCCTCGGCTGCCGGTGGTACATGCCCAGCGCCTTGGGCGAGGTTGTTGCGAGGAAGAAGACCGTCCGTCTCCCGGCGACCGACGAGTCGCTCGCGCCGGGGACAACCTACCGCCGCATCATTTACGCTGACGAGGACTTCAAGCGCCGGACGCGCCAGGGCGGTCTGCAGGTTCGCACCGAGCACGCGCTGGAGATCCGCGGGTACGTCACCAAGGAGCAGTTGGACAAACACCCCCAGTGGTGCGCGCTGATCGACGGCAAGCGCACGCCAAAGCGATTCTGCTGGTCTAACCCACAGCTCGCCGACGCCGTCGCCGACGGCATCATCACGCGCGTGGATAAGAGCGGCTGGCTTACGATCTCTCTGTCGCCCAACGACGGAGTGGCCTTCTGCCAGTGCGATTCGTGCAAGGCGTTGGATGCGGACGACTGGGACCCGTCAATGGGGATGGTCTCGATCACCGACCGCTACATTCATTTCTGCAACCGGGTCGCCGAGCGGGTGACGAAGGAGAATCCCGACCTGTTGCTGGGGTTTCTGGCCTACGTGCAATACACGCGGCCGCCGGTCCGGGAGAAGCTGCACCCGAATCTCGTGCCGAACATCGCGCCGATCACCTACTGCCGCGCGCACACGTTCTTGCAGGCCGACCAATGCCCGTCGCGCACCGCTATCCGGCAGATCGTGGAAGGCTGGGGCAAAGTTGCCAAAAACGTCTGCTACTACAACTACATGTTTCATCTCGCCGAGGTCACGGTTCCCTACCCGATGATCCGGCAGATGAGCGACGAGCTGCCGCTGCTCTACGCCAACGGTGTGAAGTACTGGCAGCCGGAGACCCTGCCGAACTTCGATTCCGTGCTGCCGGGCCTGGTGCTGGCGATGCGGATGTCCTGGAACACCAAGGCCGACCCCGCGAAGGTGCTGGACGAATTTTACACAGACTATTACGGCGCTGCCGCCGCCTCGATGCGCCGCTACTGGCAACTGTTCGACGACGCGTGGACGACGGTGCCGGAGCATGCCGGCTGCGGCTTCGGCTACCCGCGTCGATTCACACCCACGATGCTCAAGCAAGCCCGCGGCGCGATGAACGGAGCGCTCGCGGCCTGCGCGACCGATGGCGAACGCCGCCGGGTCAAGCTGCACGACGACGCCCTGACGCAATTCGAGCTGTTCATGAAGCTGCGCCGGGACCTGTTCGAGGGTCGGTTAACCGGACTCAGAGCCGACAGCGACCGTTTCTTACGCAGACAGCTTGAGCTGGCCGAAACCTATGCGGATCAGTACGCCTTCGGGAAGGTCCACTGGACCAAGCGGACGGTCGGCGGCGAGTATTTCAGCCGCTTCTTTAAGAAGGCCTACGACGACGCCGCGCGCATCGCGAAGCGTTTCAATGTGATCCGCCCGCCGTTGCGCCAGTGGCGATACCAGGTGGATAGAAAAAATAAGGGCGAGGCGCTCGGGTGGCAACGGGCCGGGTTTGACGACCACACCTGGAAGACGACCGACCCGTGCGTCGACACGTGGTTTACCCTCGGGCTCGACGATTACTTCGGGTCCGTGTTCTACCGAACAACTGTGGCGGTTCCCGATGCGTCCACGGACAAGAACGTGTATCTGTGGATCAGCAGCACCGATGGTAGCGTCAAGGTCTTTGTCAACGGCCGCCACATTCCGTACGTGGATGCGAACGGCCAGACGAAAGACGTGTTCTCGGGTTACTGCACACCGGCGTCGTTCGACATCACGTCGGCCATCGGGCCGGGCAGAGACAACCAGATCACGATCATCGGTTCACGCCTGTATCTAAACGAACTGGGTACGGGCGGACTGCTCGGACCGGTGTATCTGTATCGAGATTAGCACTAGGCTCCGGTTCTTCCGGCTGCCACCGTCGACGTACATGTCAACCGTGGCCGCGAGGGGCGCCTTATCTCTGTAGGCGATGAAAACAGGCGGGGTACCGTCGCTAGGGTGGATCATCATGAAACCACCGCCGCCAATGTTACAGGCGGAAGGCTCCGTGACGGCCAGGGCGAAGGCCGTGGCAACGGCGGCATCCGCGGCGTTGCCGCCTTTCTTGAGGATGGCCGCTCCGACATCGCTGGCCTCGATCGAACTCAATTCCACCATGCCATTCTTGCTGACCGCATCGCGGCGAGATTGTGCCGGCGCGGTCACGGCCGTCAGGCCAACCGAGAGAATGGGCAGCAAAGGCGGCGTCCCTCACGGTGCGACGGATGAACTCGGTTTTCAGCGGTTGAAAACCGGCACTACGTGACCGACATTCACGCCACAGAATCAAATCGGTGCAAGGACATCCGAGAAGAGACGCCATCGATCCTCGCATCCTCGTCGCCCTGTGGTTGTACGCCACCGACGAACACCTTGCCAGCGTCCGTGAGTTGGAACGGCGGTGCCTCGATTGCGACCCGTACAAATGGATCTGCGGAGGCGTGCATGTCAATTACCATGTTGTCCGACTTTCGCGTGCAGCATCCGGATTGGCTCGGCGAGCAAGTCGTGAATAACATCGCCGCCATGCGGGCCGAGGGGCTGGCAAGCCTGGATAAACTCGGCCAGGACGGCATGCGTGTGCGGGCCAACGCCGGCAGCGGTTCGTTCAAGAGTGCCGAGAAACTGGAACAACTTCGAGAGGAAGCCGAACAGCAATGGGAACGGCCGCAGGACGAGTTTGAACAAGAGGAACAACTTTCGCCGCGTCAGCGTGCCGCACGCAAACGTGCAGCACGCGAGCGGCTCTAGCGGACCCGGCAGGCCCAGGAAGAAGTGAAGAAGGTCGCTGAGGGGCGCGAGCGGCGCAAAAAAGGAGAGGGCCAGAATGCCCGCGCCAGCACCACGGATCCGGAAGCACGGAAGATGAAGATCGTAGACGGCGGTTATCGCCCGGCTTACAACGTCGAACTTGCGACCGACCTAGACAGCCTCGTGATTACCGTCGCGGACGTGGTCAAGGCGGGCACGGACTCTGGTCAGATGGAACCGATGGTCGAGCAGATCGAAGCCGAGCAAGAGCCGTTACCCAACGACGGGGAATACTATGTGGGCGGTGGTTTCACCACGCAGGAGGACATCGAGAAGGTGAGTGATCTCATGCACCGTAACGATTGCATTCCACGCCTTCAAAGACCGACCTGAACGTCGATCAACGCATCGCCAACTCATGCCGATGCCCGCAACAACGGCCAGCACGGCGGGCGGAGCGATTTGCAACAAACGATTTTTTCACAACCTCGTAGCGAAAGTCGCCAAGACTTTCGGCAACCGTTCAGGCCGAAACTCCTGGCGAGTTTCGCTACGCTCTAGAACAATTCGCGAATCGGCTTGCCGTCGGCGATCAGTGGCATGGGGCGGTCGAGTTGGTCGTTGAACATGGTTTTTGCCCCGTCGATTCCAAGATGATGGTAGACCGTGGCGGCGACATCTTCCGGTGAAATGGGCCGACGGACGACGTCTTCGCCGCGTGAGTTGGAACGGCCGACCACTTGTCCCATCTTCATACCGCCGCAGCCGACCAACACGCTAAACGTGCGGCCCCAGTGGTCCCGTCCCGCGTACTTGTTCATTCGCGGCGTCCGCCCGAACTCGCCCATCGCGATGATCATCGTGTCTTCGTACAAGCCGCGCGTTTCCAAATCGGCAACTAGGCCCGCAATGGCATGGTCCAGCGGCGGGATCAACAACCTCGCGCCTTCTTCCGTTTGATAGCGGTTTGCCGAACCGTGATGATCCCAAGGAACGCAATTGACAGTCACAAACGTGACGCCTTGTTCGACCAATCGACGGGCCACCAACGCGGACTGGCCGAAGGTGTGCATTCCGTAGGACTGTCGAGTGGCATCATCTTCGGCGTCAATATCGAACGCATCGCGCACGCGACGGCTGGTCAACAACTCGAACGCCTGTTGGTGATGTTGGTCGAGGTCCGACATGGTTTGTTCGTTGGCTCGTTTCAACTTGTCCATCGATTGCAACAGATTCAGTCGGTCCGCCAATCGAGGCCGTGTCAGTCCGGACGGCAAGGCGAGATTGCGAACCGCGAATTCGTCCGAAGCAGGATCCGAGTTAACGACGAACGGATTGTATCCACCGCCAAGATACGCAGCGTAATGAAACAAGTTGTCCGTGCCGCCTCGCAGGTGCGGAACGCCGACGTAAGAAGGCATGCCCGCATGATTGGCACCGCACACGGCGGCCACGGCGGAACCCATTGATGGACGCCGTTGCTGTCGATTGTCCGGCGCGTTGAACGCTGGTCCCTCGAACCCCGTCAGCATCCAGTGGTTCCCCTTGGTGTGGTCGCCCGACCCGTGATTCACGCTGCGCAGGACAGCGAGCTTGTCCATCATGCCAGCGAGTCGCGGCATCAATTCACCGAACTGTACACCCGCCACATTTGTTTGAATCGCGCCCAATGGACCGCGATATTCGACCGGCGCGTCTGGCTTTGGGTCCCATGTCTCCATGTGGCCTGGGCCACCGCTCAGCCAAAACAGAATCACAGAAGTTTTGCGGCCCGACGCTTGCGTCGCACCTTGCGCCCGCAACCGTAGTATCTGGCTGAGTCCGAGTCCGCCCACGCCTAGAACACCAGCCTGAACGAAACTGCGGCGGCTAAGTTGTTCAGGCTTTTTTTCGGTTGGATTCATCTTTTACAACACATTTCCACCGTAGCTGCGTTCGCCAGAACGCGAAGCTGCTTGACGATTCACCGCACTCTGGCGAGTACGGCTACAAAAAACGGCGCTGTACTTTCGCACATTATTACAGACCGAGTTCGTGAGATCCATGTCGCCCAAGCTGGGCGATTCCGAATATTTCCTGCATTCATTGTTTGATTCGCTCTAGCGCCGCTTCGATTTCCTTCTCAATCTGCGACAACGGATTCAGTGGTGTTTTTGGATCATCCACGGGACTGACTTCGTTTGTTTCCGGATTCCAATTCACCGCGCCGAACCGCGCTGGCTGCGAATCGTGATTCATGATCCGATCGGCGACGTCGCCTTTGCTGAAGTGCCAGAATTCG
>CAYFJO010000286.1:0-5749 GCA_964343305.1 uncultured Pirellulaceae bacterium
GCCGACGTGTTGTACGACGTGCCCGTGAAAACCAAAGACGGCTCACCCTGGACGGCTGAGTATCACGAGCACGATTACGACGCGCGTGTGGACAAGTATTTGAAGAACATGACCTCGGCCGCGGAGTTTGCCGGCGAGAACGAAATTGGAATGTTAGTCGCGTTGCAGCCAGCTTTGTTTGAGAAAACACCGTTGGCCGCCATCGAACAGAAGTTGCTGCTTGGGTCGCTGGTGTTTCACAAGGACGATTCTGCTGAGGAACTCGCCAAATCGTATCAGACAATTCGGTCGGGTCTCAGCGACTTGGTGGATCAAGGTTCCGTGTCATTCGTCGACTGCTCACGAATCTTCGACAGCGACGCCAAGACGATGTACACCGACCTGTGGCACTTTGCCGACGTCGGGCATCAAAGGTTGGCGGAGGTTCTCGAACCAAAGATCCGCGAGATCTTGTCGCAATAGACACTTTCTCGAAATGCGACGCTCAATCTTGCTCCAGCTCTTTTAGAACTCGCGTCCAGAAGTGCAAGGCGCGGTGGTTCATATTATTGAGCTTAACCGCATTACCATAATCGGCTAAGGCGCTTTCAAGGTCACCGTGCAACTCAAACAGCATTCCGCGCTGAACGTAGGCTTCATCATGATTAGGGGCCATGCGAATCACTGTCGCGAAATCGCCGAATGCGCGTTCGTAGTCTTCATCAAACTTATATGCCATGGCGCGGCAAAAGTAAGTCTCGGCACTCGGTTCCGCTTCGATTGCCTTGGTGAACGACTCGATCGCGGCTTGGATTCTTCCTTGCTCGTGCAGTTCGAGGCCGAGATTGACGTGAGCAATCATCGCCCCAGGATTCTTGCCGGCGGTGTCACGCCAGAGAGTCTCCACATCCTTGTAAACATAGCACTGAAACCAGGTCAGCAAACCGAAGCACATGAGTACCGGTGAAGCGATCAAAAACACGGATCGTTGGTTTGACCCTTTCAGCTTGTCCGCTGCCGCAACAAGGATGCCGGCCATCAGCACAATAATCCCGATGCTAGCCAAGTATTGAAAGTGATCGGCGACGAACGAAAACCGCATGGGATAGACGTCGACGAAACCGAGCGCCGGTGTGAGCGTTCCCGCAAAAAACAGAACCGCGGCCAACGGCCCATGACCAAACCGCTGTCGCTGGGACCACAGAACGAAGCACGTCGCGAAGAAAGCCAGCGGAAAAAGGTATTGCCACCACACGAATGCGCTCACTTGCCAGCGCGGATAAATAAACGTCAGTTTGTAAGGCCAGACGAGTTTCAGCGCGTAAAACCAAACGGCACGCCCCGCGACTAGAAGTCGATCGAGGGGTGACAAGCCGAGATCGATCTTACTGGTGCCGATGAGATGCGTTTCGACCCAGACGGTGATCAAGCCTAACGGAACTGCGATCACGAGCATCGGCGCGACAAGAGCGACGTCGCGCCGAGTCACCGCGCCATTTTGCCACCAACGAACGAGCAAAATCGCAGCGGGCAAGGTCACCGTCACCGTCTTGCTGAACAAGGCACAGCAAAACAGTACCAACGAAAGTGCGTACCAACGCCACTGTTTTGGATCTTTGGGCGAATCATCGGACTTTGCAAAACGAAAAAACGCGATCGCCGACGACAGGTAAAACACCGCGGACAACGTGTTCTTGCGTTCCGTGATCCAGGCAACTGATTCGACGTGCACCGGGTGCACTGCAAACATGGCCGCCGCCAACCAACCACCTGGGACTTTGAGCCTTTCGAGCAACACGCCCAACAAAAACGCCGCGATCGCGTGGAGCAAGATATTCGTCACATGGTAGCCCATCGGCGACAGGCCCCACATTTGATATTCGATCCAATAGGTTGTGTGGACGAGCGGGTAATACTGGTGCGTGGCGCCGATCTCAAACCAAATCCGCCGCAAGCCGTCGGCGGTCTTCAGCGTTTCGTTCTCTGTGACGTAATCATCGTCGTCCCAGATGTACCCACATTGAGTCGCTGGGATGTAGGCAAGCAAAGTGGCAACGACCAGCGCAATGAACACGAGCGCCATGCGTCGGCCGTCCGTCTGCTGATTCGGAGGTGAATGGTTTTTCGATGTCATCAGAATCCAGTTGGCTTCGCGACTCGATTGCGTTTCGCTTCGTTGACCATATTTTGGATCATTGTCGTTTCCTGCGGCCGGTGTCTCAGGTATTCGGCGATGTCAGCGTCAGCCAACTTGTCTTGCATGATGGAATATCGCGCCATTCCGCGCATCAACAGAAACTCTGGGGAATCCGCTGAAATTCCTTCCGCCTTGCGGTGCTCGTCCAGCACATGGTCGAGATCCGCAATCGCTTGATCATTGTCGCCAAATTCCGCATGTAATCTCGCTCGGAGCCACCACAGATTGATGTCCGCCGAACCGGCTTCGATCGCCGCGGTAAAATCCTCCAATGCTCCGGGAAGGTCGCCACGCAATTGACGCGCAACCGCACGATTTGAATACGCATCGGCGGGATCGTCAGTTTTCAGTTGGATCGCCGTCGTCAATAAACGGATGGCCTCGTCGAGATTTCTGTTCTCGCGAGTGTACAAATTTCCTAGATTCGTGTAGGCAATCGCTGCCTTGGGGTTTTTGTCGATCGTATCTCGCCACAGCGTCTCGGCATCGGTGTAGATTCCGCATTGCCGCCAAGTGAGCACGCCTAGGATAGCGAGCAGCAACGACGCGGCGAAAATGAGCTGGCTCCGATGAAATCGCGGCGTAAGCTTGGTCGCGACAATCGCAGCAACCAAGACGATGATCCCAATGCTCGCCAAGTACTGAAAGTGATCGGCGACGAACGAGTAGCGCATCGGAAACACATCAACGAATCCGAGTGCTGGAGCGAGCGTCCCGGCGAAAAACAAGCCGGCGGCGAGCGGACCGCGCCCGATTCGTTGCCGCTGTGTCCAGAGCCCTGCAATCAATGCAAAGAACGAGATCGGGAACAAGTATTGCCACCACACGGCTGCGCTGGCTTCCCACCGCGGATAGATGAATGTCAACTCCACCGGCAACAGCAGCTTGCCCACGTAAAACCAAAAAGCCCGGCCCGCAACCAACAAGCGCTCGATCGGCGACAACCCCAGATCAATATGCCTGGTCCCCACGTGATGCGTTTCGAGCCAGGCGGTCAGAAGCCCAAACGGAATGGCCAGCAAAAACATTGGTGTAAGAAATGCAATGTCGCGCCGAGTGATTTTTCCAAACTTCCACCAAGTGACCAGTAACAACGCGGCCGGCAGTGTGACCGTCACAGTTTTGCTCAACAGCGCGCAACAGAACAACACGATGGTTGCGGCATACCAAGGCCAATTTGGCTTCGTCTCGGACTCGCGAGATTTCAAATACGTGAGCGCGGCAAGCAGGTAAAACACGGCCGACAACGTGTTCTTTCGCTCGGTGATCCAAGCCACTGACTCGACATGAACCGGATGCACGGCAAAGATCGCCGCCGCCAACCACGCTCCAGGAACATTCAACCGCGACAAAACCATTCCCAGCAAACACGTAGCCAGCCCGTGAAGAAGAATGTTCGTCGTATGATAACCCGCGGGCCACAAGCCCCAGATTCGATATTCGATCCAATAAGTCGTGTGAACCAACGGATAGAATTGCGGCGTCGCCTCTGGATGAGCCCAAATCCGCCACAGCCCACCGATGCTCGTCAGCGTTTCGTTGTTTGTGACGTAATCGTCGTCATCCCAAATGTACTGACATTGCGTCGCCGGAAGATAGACAACCAACGTTAGAGCGAGCAACGCAATGGTCACTAACCACATGGATTTCGATCCCAAGGCATGCTTTCCAGAGTTGTTTTGAGCAAGATTTCTGTCCGTGGGATTTGGATTGATCAATGTTTTGCAGTGAAGGGTTACATCTTGTTTTGTCCCCGACTTGCTATTCTATCGAGATCGGTGCTGTGGTGCAGGTCGCTGCAACGATCGGCAGTGTCCTATTAGTGTGTTGGCCCGAGCCAGACTCCCGAAGTTTTCCGAAGCTTCGGAAGTCTACAACTCAAAATTAGGACACTTCCCAACGATCGTTGAAAAACTCCATATGTTGCGTGAGAAGGAACTCGCAGAATTCGAGACGAGCACGTAAACTAGGGACTATGTACTTTAAACTAAAGTGCCCGAATTGCAGCAAGTCGCTGAAGGTTCGTGAAGAGCTGGCGGGCAAGAAGTGCAAATGTCCGTACTGCAAAGGATCGGTGGTCGTGCCCGTGCCGTCGGGCATCGACTTGGGCTTGGAAGATTTGAGCCAGTTCGAGCAAACAGACTTTGGCGAATCGCAATCGTTTGACGCACCGCAGCAGCAGACACAGCAACCCGCCGATTTCCAACAACCCACGGGTTTCGAGCAACCCGCCGTCGATCTGAACGATCCGCTGTCATTGCCAACCGAAACGCCGCTGGACACGACGCCCGCCGCGCCGGAAGTGAATGTGCCAATACAACCGGCTCAGCCACAGACGCCTGCCGCCCAGCCTCAAACACAACCACAAACTCAACCGCAGACGACGGCTCAAACGCAACCACAGCAGCAGGCAGCCCAACCGGCCAGTTCGGGAAAATGGATTGACGGCAGCAACGTGAGTTTGTTATCGGCCGGCATTATTGGTGTGCTGTTGACCGTGGCGTTTTACGGCGCGCTCTACCCACTTCAACATCTTTACTTTGCTGAGCTGTTTCTCCAACGCGGCTGGGTGCCCTTCGCGCTGGTGTTCTTGTTCGGCTGGTCGATTGCGATTTTGTTTCTCAAGCAACGGAAGCTCGCGCGGCAACGGACGTCGATGTTGTTCGACTTGCTGCCGACCGAAATCGCCAACGATATTTCTCGCGACTCGCTCGACCAATTTGTCAAACACGTACATACGCTTCCCGGCGAACCCGGCGAAAGTTATCTGATCAATCGAATCGTTCGCGGGCTGGAACATTTTCGCGTTCGTAAGAGCACGACCGACACTGTGACGATGATGGCGTCGCAGTCGGAGATCGATGCAAACAACGTGGCGTCCAGCTACGCGCTGCTGAAGGTTTTGATCTGGGCTATTCCGATTATGGGGTTCATCGGCACGGTCATCGGCATCGGTGCAGCGGTCGCGGGATTTGCTGGCAATCTCGAAGGCTCGGCCGACGTCGAAGTGTTGAAGGCGTCGTTGAACAAAGTCACCAGCGGATTGGCGACGGCGTTTGATACGACGTTGATCGCGTTGGTGATGAGCATCATGATCAAGTTCCCGACCAGTTCGCTTCAGCGCAGCGAAGAGGGGCTGATCAATTGGGTCGACGAGTATTGCAACGAGAATTTGCTACGCCGCTTGAACGACGGCAGCGAGGGCAAAGCGGCGATTGACGCCAGTGGCATCGATCCCAGCGTGTTCAAAGGTGCGATGGAGGCGGCGTTGGCGACGCATCAAGCCGAGCTGGAAAGCTGGGTGGAACGGCTCAAAACAATTGGTTCCACCGTGACGTCGCAAGTGGCCGAAGGTTGGGAAGAGATCAACGCGAAGATCCAACAGCAACAGCAGGAAGCGATGGCGCGGTCTCAGCAAGACAGCGCGGAGTCGATCACGCAACTCCAGCAACAGCACCAGGATCTCGCCGTTCAACTCCAAAATCGCCAGCAAGAGTTGACAGTTCAATTGCAGCAGCGGCAACAAGAACTCGCGGTTCAAATTCAGCAGCATTTTGAAGCGCGCGCGGAAAA